>DASWAE010000156.1:0-29696 GCA_036391275.1 Trebonia sp. | reverse complement strand
CGCTGCCGCGCCGCCCCGGCGCGGCGCCATCGCGCCGCCGCGCCGCGGCGCGCGCCGGATGGTTGTGGCAACGGGCCGGTCATAGGCGGCTGGTTGCCACAACCATCACCCCGGAACCGGCCGGCTGCCCCGCACCGGTCGTGCTAGGCACCCGCGTAGCGCTCCTCGTCCGTGCCGGGCGCCTCGCTCAGCCCGGCGGCCTCCCGCGCGGCGGCCTCGACGCGCTGGCGGTAGGTGCTCCACCAGGCCTGATCCGCTGACGGCAGGCTGGGGCGGTCGGCGGCCAGCCCGGCCGCGCCGTCGATGAGCTCGCGGACGATGTCCGCGTGCCCCGCGTGCTGCGCGGTTTCCGCGATGAGACGGACCAGGAGGTGGTGCAGCGTCACCTCGTTCCTCTCGGCCGGCCACCAGGGCACGTGCCCGGTAGCGTCAAGCTCGAGCGCCTCGATGGTGGCGTCCGAGTGCGCCCACGCCCGCCGGTACAGGCCCGTGATGAACTCGCGCGACTCGGCCGGCGTCGCGAACATGTCCGAGTTCGGGTCTGCCTCATCCCAGGGCAGGGCGCCCGCGAAGGGACGGCCGAAGGTATCGCCGAAGTACCCGATCTCCACGCACGCCAGGTGCTTGACCAGGCCGAGCAGGTTGGTGCCGGTCGGCACCAGCGGACGGCGGACGTCGTACTCGGACAGGCCCTCGAGCTTCCAGAGCACCGATCCGCGGGCGTCTTGCAGGTAGCGGCGAAGGTCGGCTTTCTGATCGGACTTGGCCATGAGGCCAGCCTGCCACCGGGCCCCGGCCGAGGCCACCCCTGGGCCCTGTTTGCGGGTCTTGGCCAGGCGGCTTACCGGGCGGAGGGGAAGCGGGGCGGGCGCTTCTCGCGCAGCGCCGTGTAGCCCTCCACGACGTCCGGGCCGAGGAAGGTGAGCATCTCATAGGCGGCGGACTGGTCGAACGTCGGCCCGGCGGCGCGCAGCCAGTTGTTCAGGCTCCGCTTCGTCAGCCGGATGGCAGGCTGCGCGCCGGCCGCCAGCAGGTCGGCGACCCGCAGCGCCTCATCGAGCACCTGGTCGCGGGGGAGTGCCTTGGCGACCATGCCGATGCGCTCGGCTTCCGCGCCGGTGATCATCTCGCCGGTCAGCAGGTGGTAGCGGGCCTTGGCCATGCCCGCGAGCAGCGGCCAGATGATGGCGGCGTGGTCGCCTGCCGCCACGCCCAGCTTCACGTGCCCGTCACCGATCCGCGCGTCCTCGGCGATGATGGCGATGTCGGCGAGCAGCGCCGCGACCGCGCCCGCGCCGACGGCCACCCCGTTGATCGCCGACACGATCGGCTTGTCGCAGTTGATGATGTTGTAGACGAGGTCGCTCATCTCGGTGAGCATGTGCGAGACGCGGTCGTAGTCGCCCGCGATCCGCTCCACCATGGCGAGGTCGCCGCCCGCGGAGAAGGCCTTGCCCGCCCCGGTGATGACCGCGACGCGGGTGGCGGGGTCGGCGGCGACGTCCTTCCAGACGCGGGCGAGCTCACCGTGCATCTCCTCGTCGGCCGCGTTGTACTTCTCCGGCCGGTCGAGCGTGATCAGCAGCACGCCGTTGTCCCGGCGGGAGAACTTCAGCTGGTGATAGTCGTCGAGGCTCACGGTAATCCTCCGGTCAGTAGTGGCGCAGCGGTACCAGTGTGCCGGGCCCTCTCCGACCGTACATTTCCGGCCTGGCCATGGCCAGTTCCGGCTGCTGGCCGGGACCTCTGGCCGGGGCTGACCCGGCCGTACGGCCCTGGGTTCCCGGCCTTGCGCTCTGCTAACCATGGAGTGCTGATAGCCGGAGGAGAGCGCGATGGCTGTGCATACGCGACGGCCGCCGGCGCCCCGTGCGGGCGCACGCGGCCCTGGATCTTCGCCGTGGCTGGCGCTGACCGTGCTGTGCGTTTCGATCTTGATGGTCAACCTGGACAACACGGTGCTGAACGTGGCCCTGCCCACGCTGGTGCGGGACCTGCACGCCACCTCGAGCCAGTTGCAGTGGATCGTCGATGTCTACGCGCTGGTCTTCGGCGGGCTGCTGCTGGTGGCCGGGAGCCTGGCGGACCGGGTAGGCCGCAAGCGGACGTTCCTGGCGGGCCTGCTGGCGTTCGCCGGCGGGTCGACGTGGGCGGCGTTCTCCGGTTCGGTGGGGGTGCTGATCGCCGCCCGGGCCAGCATGGGCGTGGGGGCCGCGCTGATGATGCCGTCCACGCTGTCGATCATCACCGACCTGTTCCCCGATGGCGGGCAGCGGCAGCGGGCGATCGGCTTCTGGGGCGGCACCAGCGGGCTGGGGTTCGCGCTGGGGCCGATCGTCGGCGGGCTGCTGCTGGCGCATTTCTGGTGGGGGTCGGTGTTCCTGCTCAACGTGCCCGTGGCCGTGGCCGGGCTGCTGTGCGCCCTCCCGCTGGTCCCGGACTCCAGGAACCCGGCGGCGCTGCGGCCCGACGTGGCCGGGGCGGTGCTGTCGACCGCCGGGCTGGGGCTGGTGCTGTGGACGGTCATCGAAGCGCCGGTGCACGGCTGGTCGTCGGCCATGGTGATCGGCCCCGGCGCCGCCGGGCTGGCGGTGCTGGCTGGTTTCGCGTTGTGGGAGCGCGCCACCTCCCACCCGATGCTGAACCTTCAGTTCCTCCGCCGGCCGAGCTTCTCCGCCGCGATCGGCGCGAACGGGCTGTCGATGTTCGCGCTGGCCGGAGCGCTGTTCGTGCTCACCCAGTTCCTCCAGTTCAACCTGGGCTACTCAGCCTTGCAGGCCGGGGTGCGGATGCTCGCCATCGCGATACCGCTCGGGGTGATCGCGCCGGCGTCGTACCTGGTGGTCCGCGTGGCCGGGACCAAGCTGACCACGGCGGCGGGCCTGGCGCTGATCGCGGCCGGGCTCTGGCAGGTATCCGGTGTGACGGTCACGGCCACGTTCGCCACCATCCTGCCCGGCACCGTCCTGGCCGGCGTCGGGGCGGGGCTGGTGATGCCGGCGGTGTCCGGCTCGGTGATGGGCTCACTGCCGCGGGGGCACACCGGCGTCGGCGCGGCCGCCAACGGCGTGTGCATCCAGGTCGGCGGCGCCCTGGGCGTGGCCGTCATCGGCAGCCTGCTCTCCACCCGCTACCAGGACCGGATGACCGTCGCGGTGGCCCCGTACCACCTGCCGCACGCGATCGGCACCACCATCCTCGGCTCGATCGGCGGCGCGCTCGGTGTCGCGGCCCGGGTCGGCGGCACGACCGGCCACCTGCTCGCTTATGCCGCCCGGGCTGCCTTCGTCAGCGGAGCCGGCCTCGGGCTGCTCACCGCGGCGGCGGTCACCCTGGGCGGCTGCGTGCTGGCGCTGGCCTTCCTGCCGGCCAGGCCACGCGGAGACGACCGGTGACGCGCGCCGGCCCGCTCTGCGAGCATCCGCCCTGCGAGATCCCGGCGTCCCACCGCGACCGCCTCGCCGCCAGGTACGCCGGGCACCCGGTCCGGTTCTTCGGCGACGTCCGCGCCTCAACCACCGCCCCGCCTCGGCCTCGGCCTCAGGCCGGTTCCCCGCGGCACGACCACGGGTCGCCCGGCACGCCGCTGGCGTAGAGTCGCTAGGGATGACACCCGCCGCATCATCGCCCCGGCCCGACACCGAGGTCGTCTTCGACCCGGCCACGTACGTGGACGGCGTGCCCTTCGACGCGCTCGCCCGGCTCCGCCGCGACCACCCGGTCGCCTGGGTGCCGGAGGTTCCCGTGCTCGGCTGGCCGGCGGGCCCGGGGTTCTGGCTGGTGCTCAGGCACCGCGACGTCGAGTCGGTGCTGACCCGGCCGGAGCTGTTCTCCTCCGCGCTCGGCGCGACCCAGATCCGCGATCCGGCCACCCCGGAGGCGCTCGGCTACGTCCGGCGGATGATGCTCAACATGGACCCGCCCGAGCACTCCCGGCTGCGGCGGCTGCTCAGCCGGTCGTTCACGCCGCGGGCGGTCGCCCGGCTAGAGGACAAGATCCGCGGCCACGCGCGCGCCATCTGCGACCGGGTGCTGGCCGGCCCGCGGGGTGAGTGCGACTTCGCCAAGGACCTGGCCGCGGACCTGCCGCTGCTCGCCCTGGCCGACGTGCTCGGCGTGCCCGAGCAGGACCGCTGGCTGCTGTTCGACTGGTCGAACCGGGTGATCGGCTACCAGGACCCCGACTATGCCGCCTCCGCCGAGTTCGACCCTGACGCGGGCAGCCCGATGGCCGCCGAGGCGCTCGCGGTGCGCCCGGTGCCTGACGCCGGAGGACGGATGCCCGACCCGCGGACCCGCGAGGGCATGCCCGACCTGTACGCCTACGCCCACCTGCTGGCGGAGCACAAGCGGCGCCACCCCGGCGACGACGTGATGTCCATCCTGCTCGCGCAGCGGGACGAGAACGGCGGCCAGGTCTCAGTAGCGGAGTTCGAGAACATGTTCTGGCTCTTCGCCGTGGCCGGCAACGAGACGCTGCGCAACGGCCTGCCGGGCGGGTGCGTCGCGCTGCTCGAGCACCCGCGGGCCGCGGATGAGCTGCGCGCGGACCCGTCCCTGCTGCCGGCCGCGACCGAGGAGATGCTGCGCTGGTGGACCCCGGTCATGACGTTCCGCCGGACCGCGACCGCCGACTGCGAGCTCGGCGGCCAGCCGGTCCGCGCGGGAGAGAAGGTCGTCGTCTCCTTCACCTCCGCCAACCGCGACGAGTCCGTCTTCGCCGACCCCGGCCGCTTCGACATCCGCCGCCAGCCCAACCCGCACCTGGCGTTCGGCCACGGCCCGCACTTCTGCCTGGGCGCCCACCTGGCCCGCACCCAGATGCGCGCCCTGTTCGCGGAGGTGCTGGCCCGCACCGCCACCCTCAGCTACGCCGCCGCCCCGTCATACCTGCGCTCCAACTTCCAGCGCGGCATCAAGCGCCTCCCGGTGACCTGGACCGTCCGGCAGTGACGCGTGGGTATATGACCCTCTTCGGACAGGCCTGCCCACCATAGCGCTGAGATCCGGCGATTGTTGTCATTTTGTAACCGTCCGCCGGCGAGTCGGGTGTTCTGATATGCCTGATATTCCCGAGAACGCTGGGGAGGCAAGTATCGTGTCTCGAAGAGTTTCTGCGGCTGTTATCGCAGCAGCGAGCGTTTGCCTGGCGCTGGCGGCCACGCCGGCTCTGGCGCAGAGCTCGGTCAGCTCTCCGGTGACCGGCAACGGCACTGACGGCAACGAGCAGTGCGCGGCGGGCACCTACGCCACCAACCGGAGCGAGTCGAACATCGCTGTCGACCCCACCAGCCCGCGGCACATGCTCGGGCTCTCCAAGTTCTTCTTCAGCAGCCCGTCCAGCGACGGCACCGACTGGTCCAGCGTCTACCGCTTCCATCTCGGTTCTTACGATTTCTCTGCTGGCACCGCCCAGGACCAGCTGGTGCCGGGCTACACCTGCACGCCGGGCAGCGGATCGACGCAGTGGGACGCCACCACCGACCCCAACGTCGCGTTCGATCACCAGGGCAATGCCTACAGCGCCGTGCTGGCGTTCAATTTCAACAACCTGCAGAACGAGATCGCGGTTAACAAGCGCCCGGCCGGGACCACCCAGTGGGGGGCACCTGTCGTGGTGGACCAGTTCCCCAGCCAGAACGGGCTCGGGCAGGAGTACGACAAGCAATGGATCGCCGCGGACTGGACCGGTAAGACCAACAACGTGTACGTGGCCTTCACCATCTTCTCGCTGACCAGCGGCCAGGTCTATTTCGCGCGCTCGACGGACGGCGGGCAGACCTTCTCCCAGCCGCGCGTGGTAAGCAGCCGGGGCGGCTTCAACACCTACGTCTACCTCGATGTCGATCCCAGCGGCAACCTCTACCTGGAGTACGCCAACTTCGCCAAGCAGTTCTCCAACTCGGGACGAGCGGTGGTACAGGAGTCGACCGACGGCGGCAAGACCTTTGGCCCGAGCCAGGTCGGCCCCAGCTTCACCGGCGAGCCGTCCGCAGCGCGGACCAACGACGCCTGGACCCTGCCTGGCACCACCTTCCGCGACGGCATCATCGACTACTTCGCCGTCAGCCACGCCCATGCCGGTCACCTGTACATCGCGGCCGAGCAGTGGGACAAGGGAGGGTGCGCGCCGACCAGCGATCCCGCCGGGGACTACGACGTCGCCTTCTACAGCTCGGCTGACGGAGGCCAGACCTGGAGCGCTGCCTCCTGCGCCAACGATCCTGCCACCCAGGGCGATGCCACCGACCAGTTCCAGCCTTCGGTGGCAGCGGATACTCAGGGGAACGTAGCAGTGGCCTGGTACGACCGCCGGGCAGCCTGCCCGACCAGCCAGCCGGCCGCGAGCTACTACACCAGCCCGGGCGCCGCCAATTACTGCATCCAAACCGGCCTGCAGTGGTACACCGACAACGGGAGTACCGTCAGCGCGTCGCACGGCAACCGGTTGCTCGGTCCCGCCTGGGACCCGCAGGAGCCGGCCAACGAGGCGGCACCGGTCTCCACGACCAGCGCCTGGCCCGCGGGCTACGTCTCCGACCTGCCCCATGAGGGTGTCGAGCCGTGCTACGACACGTCCGGCGGCGTCTTCATCCCGGTTTGCGTCACCTTCATCGGCGATTACTTCGGCCTAGCCGTCAGCGGCGGCACCGCTGACATCCTGAACGTGTCCACCTACCCGACCTTCAACACGGCCCAGCCCGTCAGCCAGTGGGCGCAGCCGCCTACCGCCTCCGCCTTCAATGCCGCGGCCACCTACCCGGCAGCCAACGACTACTACCAGCAGCAGGTGCTGATCACGGCGAAGGCCCCGTGACCGCCCCGGCCGCGAAGAAGCGGCAGGAGCTGGCCTTAACCCCGGCGGCGGTGCCCGGACGTGTTCCGGGCACCGCCGTCCGCGCCAGGCGCCGCTGACGGGTGCGGTCAGGGGTTCCACTCCTTCGCGACCATGGTCAGCACGTCGTAGCTGGCCACCACTTTGCCGTCCTGGTTGGTGACCTCGGCGTCCCAGCGCACCTCGCCGTAGTCGCCGGCCCGCGGGCTGATCTGCTTGCAGGTCAGCGTCACGGTCATCTCGTCGCCCGGCTTGACCGGGGTGAGGAAGCGGAGGTTGTCGATGCCGTAGTTCGCCAGCACCGGGCCGAAGTCGGGCTGGACGAACAGCCCGGCCGCGAAGGCGAGCACGAGGTAGCCGTGGGCGACGCGGCCGCCGAAGAACGGGTTCTTGGCGGCCGCCTCCTCGTCGGTGTGCGCGTAGAAGGTGTCGCCGGTGAACTCGGCGAAGTGCTGGATGTCCGCCAGCGTCACGGTGCGCGGGCCGCCGGTGATGGTGTCGCCGATGCGCAGCGTCGCCAGGGACTTGGTGAACGGGTGGCTGCCGTCGGCCCGCCGCGGCGCGCCCTTTGCCCAGCGGCCGGTGACGGCCTGCAGCATGCGCGGGCTGGCCTGGACGGCGGTGCGTTGCATGTGGTGGTGCACGCCGCGCAGGCCGCCCATCTCCTCGCCGCCGCCGGCCCGGCCCGGGCCGCCGTGCACCAGTACCGGCAGGGGTGACCCGTGGCCGGTGGACTCGGCGGCCGCGTCGGCGTCGAGCACGAGCAGGCGGCCGTGCCACGGGGCGGTGCCGAGCACCACCTCGCGCGCGAAGTCCGGGTCGTCGGTGACGACCGAGCCGGCCAGGCTGCCCCGGCCTAGCCCGGCCAGGTCGATGACGTCGGCCGTGTCGCGGTACCCGATCAGCGTGGCGACCGGGCCGAACGCCTCGACCTCGTGCACCTCGGCCCGGCGCGCGTCATCGGCGACGAGCAGGACGGGCGAGATGAACGCGCCGCGCGCCGGGTCGGCGCCGCTGACCTCGACCCGTTCCGGGTCGCCGAAGACAACGTGCCCGGCGGCCTCCAGCGCCTTCAGCGACCGGCGCACCTCTTCCCGCTGGTCAAGGCTGGCGAGCGCGCCCATCCGCACGGACTTGTCGGCCGGGTTGCCGATCACGACCGCGGCCAGCCGCTCGCGCACCGCCTCGGTGACCGCATCAGCAAACGCCGCGGGGACGAAGGCGCGGCGGATCGCGGTGCACTTCTGGCCGGCCTTGACCGTCATCTCCGCCACGAGCTGGTTAACGTAGCGGTCGAACGCGTCCGTGCCCGGGTCGGCGTCCGGGCCGAGGACCGACATGTTCAGCGAGTCCGCCTCGGCGTTGAACCGCACCGACCGGGCGACCACGTTCGGGTGCGACCGCAGCCGCCGCGCGGTGCTCGCGGAGCCGGTGAAGCTGATCAGGTCCTGCTCGGTCAGGTGGTCGAGCAGGTCGCCCGCGCCGCCGACGGCCAGCTGCAGCGCGCCGTCCGGCAGCAGCCCCGAGGAGATGATCAGCTCGACCATCCGCGCGGTCAGGTAGCCGGTCTGCGACGCGGGCTTGACCAGCGACGGCACGCCGGCGATGAGCGCCGGCGCCAGCTTCTCCAGCGGCCCCCAGACGGGGAAGTTGAACGCGTTGACCTGCACGGCCACGCCCAGCAGGGGAGTGAGCAGGTGCTGCCCGAGGAACTGCCCGCCCTTGCCGAGTTGCTCGGGCGGTCCCTCGGTAAGCACCCGCTCGTTCGGCAGCTCGCGCCTGGCCTTGCTGGCATAACCGAGCAGCACCCCGATGCCGCCGTCGATGTCGAACTTCGAGTCTCCCAGGGTCGCGCCGGTCCGGTAGGAGAGCTGGTAGAGCTCCTCCCGGTGCTCGCGCAGCAGCTGACCGACCGCCTTCGCCAGCTCGGCCCGCTCATGGAAGGTCATGGACCGCAGCGCGGGACCGCCGGCCAGCCGGCCGTAGGCCAGCGCGGCACCGAAGTCGATCCCGTCGGAGGAGACCTCGGCGACCACGTCCCCCGTCACCGCGTCGTGCACCGGGGTCCCGCTGGCCGGCGCGTGCCAGCGGCCTTCGACGTAACTGCGCAGTACCGTCACCAGCGCTCCTCGGCTCTCCGGCGGTAGAAGCTTTACATACCGATCATTCGGTAATTTACTCTGCTGTATGGAAAATGACCAGGCAGCAGCCGCGGAAATCATCACCGTCGAGGTAAACGACGCCGTCGGCGTTGTCACGATGCGGACCCCGTCCCTGACCAGGGTGGCGAAGGAACGGCTGCTGGCGGCGCTGCGGCAACTGGACAGCGACGACGCGGTGCGCGCGGCCTCTCCGCCACCCTGACCCGGGCCGTCGGATCCGCGCGGGCCAGCGAGCTCATACTGCGAGGCGAGCCGTTCACCGCCCAGCAGGCCCTGGACTGGGGGCTTGTCGGGCGACTGGCCGAGCCCGGCGAGGTGCGCAACGAGTCCGTGGCCCTCGCCGCGCGGCTGGCCGCCGGGCCGACCCTCGCCTACGCCGAGGCGAAGCGGGCCATCCACGCCGCCGCGCTGCCCGCGCTGCCCGAGGTGCTCAAGGCCGAGCACGCGGCCCAGGCCCGGCTCGGGCAGACCGCCGACCACAAGGACGCGGTCCGCGCCTTCCTCGCCAGGCAGCGCCCGGAGTTCCACGGCCGCTTAAGCCGCCCGCTGGCCAGGCGGGAAGCCGGGCCGCAAGAATGAGCCCATGACCACCGGAACAAGGGCCCCGCTTGACGGGATCACCGTCCTCGGGCTCGAGCAGGCCATCGCCGCGCCGCTGTGCACCAGGCACCTGGCCGACCTCGGCGCCCGGGTGATCAAGGTCGAGCAGCCGGGCTCGGGTGACACGGCCCGGCACTACGACGGCGTGGTGCGCGGCATGAGCGCCCACTTCACCTGGCTGAACCACGGCAAGGAGTCCGCCGCGCTCGACCTGACCGACCCGGCCGACCTGGACGTGTTCACCGGGCTGCTCGAGCGGGCCGACGTCCTGGTCAGCAACCTCGCGCCCGGTGCGCTCGGCCGCCTCGGACTCGCACCGCAGGCACTTGCTGAGCGGTACCCGCGGCTGATCGTGGTGGACATCTCCGGCTACGGCCGCGGCGGCCCGCTTGACCACCGGCGCGCCTACGACCTGCTCGTCCAGGCTGAGGCCGGCTCCTGCGCCATCACCGGGCGGCCGGGGCAGCCGGCCAAGCCGGGCATCCCCATCGCCGACATCGGCACGGCGCTCTACGCCTACTCAAGCGTGCTCGCCGCGCTCTTTGACCGCGAGCGGACCGGCCGGGGCGCGGTCATCCCCATCGCGATGCTCGACGTGGTGGCGGAGATGATGGGGTTCGCGCTCAACCAGGTGCTGCACGCGGGGGAGGAGCCGGTCCCCCTCGGCATGGCGTCGGCGATCGTCGCGCCGTGCAGCGCCTACCCGACCGCCGACGGGCAGACGGCCGTGCTCGGCATCACGAGCGACCGCGAGTGGCGGAGGGCGGCACGTGACCTGCTCGGCCGCCCGGAACTCGCCGACGACCCCCGGTACGCGCACAACGCCGACCGGGTCAGCCACCGGGCGGAGCTTGACGAGCTGCTCAGGACCTGGTGCGCCGGGCTCGACCTGGCCGAGATCCAGCGCCGCGCCGACGCCGCCGGGATCGGCAACGCCCGGCTCAACGGGGTCGGCGACCTTGCCAGGCACCCGCAGCTCGCGGCGCGGGGACGGTGGCAGCAGGCCGAGTCCCCGGTCGGCCCCGTTCCCGCGCTGCTGCCGCCGGCGCTCGCCCTCGGCTGGGCGGCACTCCCCGGCCGGGTGCCCGCGCTCGGCGCGGACACCGAGGCCATCAGGGCCGAGGTGGCACATCGTGAAAGGAAGACCAGCCCGTCATGCTGAGCGCCGAGGAACAGGCGGTGGTGGAGACCGTCGCCGACTGGGTCGACCGTGAGGTCCGGCCCGTCGCCCGGGACCTGGAGCACGCCGACACCTACCCGGAGCAGCTCATCGAGCAGATGAAGCAGCTGGGCATCTACGGGCTGGCGATCCCCGAGCCGTGGGGCGACGCGCCGGTGTCGATGCCCTGCTACGCGCTGGTGACCGCGGAGCTGGCCCGCGGCTGGATGAGCCTGGCGGGCGCGATGGGCGGGCACACCGTGGTGGCGAAGCTGCTGCTCGCGTTCGGCACCAGGGAGCAGCAGGACCGCTACCTGCCGAAGATGGCGACCGGGGAGATCCGCGCGACGATGGCGCTGACCGAGCCCGGCGGCGGTTCCGACCTGCAGGCGATGACGACGACGGCCCGCCGCGACGGTGCGGGCTACGTGATCAACGGGGCCAAGACCTGGATCACGAATGCCCGCCGGTCCGGGCTGATCGCGCTGCTGTGCAAGACCGACCCGGCCGCCCGGCCGCGGCACAAGGGCGTCTCGATCCTGCTCGTCGAGCACGGTCCCGGGCTGACCGTCTCCAAGGACCTGCCCAAGCTCGGCTACAAGGGCGTGGAGTCCTGCGAGCTGGTCTTCGCGGACTGCCGGGTGCCGGCCGGCGCGCTGCTCGGCGGCACCGAGGGGCAGGGCTTCGCGCAGATGATGAAGGGCCTGGAGACCGGCCGGATCCAGGTGGCGTCCCGTGCCCTCGGCGTGGCCCGGGCCGCGTTCGACGACGCGCTGCGCTACAGCCAGGAACGCGAGGCCTTCGGCCAGCCGATCTGGAAGCACCAGTCGGTCGGCAACTACCTGGCCGACATGGCCACCAAGATCACCGCCGCCCGGCAGCTGATCCTGCACGCCGCCGAGCGGTTCGACTCCGGCCAGCGCTGCGACATGGAGGCCGGCATGGCCAAGCTGTTCGCCTCCGAGGTCGCGATGCAGGTGGCGCTCGACGCGGTGCGGATCCACGGCGGCTACGGCTACTCCACCGAGTACGACGTGGAGCGCTACTTCCGCGACGCGCCCCTGATGATCGTCGGCGAGGGCACCAACGAGATCCAGCGCAACGTCATCGCGGCCCAGCTCGTCAAGCGCGGCGGCCTCGAGCGCTGAGGACCACCCCGAGAAGGAGGAACGGAAGGTGGCGATGACCGGCGCCGAAGACCGCGACCTCGACCTCGTCCGCACGTCCGCCCGTGAGCTCGCGGGCAGGTTCGACCTGGCGTACTGGCGGCAGAAGGACAAGGACGCGGAGTACCCCTGGGAGTTCGTCAAGGCGTTCGCCGACGCGGGCTGGCTCGGCGCGATGATCCCGCAGGAGTACGGCGGCCTCGGCCTCGGCCTGACCGAGGCGGCGATCATGATGGCGGAGGTGGCCGCGTCCGGCGCCGGCATGAGCGGCGCCTCGGCGATTCACTTCTACGTCTTCCCGCCCGCGCCGGTGCTGCGGCACGGCTCGGCGGCGATGAAGCGCGCCTGGCTGCCCAGGCTGGCCAAGGGCGAGATCCTGATGGCGTTCGGCGTCACCGAGCCCACCGCCGGCTCGGACACCTCCCGCATCACCACCCGGGCGGCCAAGATCGACGGCGGCTGGCTGGTCAACGGGCAGAAGGTGTGGACCACCAACGGGCAGCACGCCCAGCGGATCCTGCTGCTCGCGCGAACCGCGCCGCGCGCGGCGGAAAAGCCGCTCGACGGCATGACCCTGTTCTTCACCGACCTGGACCGCACCCGCGTCACCGTCCGCGGGATCGAGAAACTCGGCCGGGCGGCGGTGGACTCCAACGAGGTGTTCATCGACAACCTCGAGGTCCCCGACGACGACGTGGTGGGCGAGCCCGGGCAGGGCTTCCGCTACCTGCTCGACGGGCTGAACCCGGAGCGGACGGTGATCGGCATGGAGGGGGTCGGCATCGGCCGGGCCGCGCTCGGCCTGGCCACCAGGTACGCCGGCCAGCGCGTCGTCTTCGACCGCCCGATTGGCCAGAACCAGGCGGTCGCGCACCCGCTGGCCGACGCGTGGATCCGGCTGGAGGCGGCGGAGCTCATGGCCTTGCGGGCGGCCGCGCTGTACGACGCCGGGCAGTCGTGCGGCAAGGAGTCGAACGCGGCCAAGTACCTCGGCGCCGAAGCGGGCTTCCAGGCGTGCGACCGGGCGCTGCAGGTCCTCGGCGGCTTCGGCTACGCGAAGGAGTACCACGTCGAGCGGCTGTGGCGCGAGGTGCGGCTGCTCCGGCTGGCCCCCGTCTCCCAGGAGATGGTGCTCAACTTCATCTCCACCTCCGTGCTCGGCCTGCCGAAGTCGTACTGACAGCCCTGGCCGCGGGGTCATGGGAGCGGCCGCGGCAGCCTCCGCTGTGTTCGCCCTTAGCGAACTTCGCCCCTGGCGCCCCGGTGCCGCCGGCCTCGGTGCCGTGGTGTTCGCTCGCCGCCCGCAATAAGGCGCTGACCTGCCGTTTCTTCCGCGCGTGACGCGACGGGCGCATCGTTTCCCGAGTGCCATAGCAGGTATTTAGCGGCGGATGGTACGCAATAAAAGAAATTTTGTCCAATTGTAAGTAAATACACCGCTATCTGTTTACGCTTCCGTGATGTCAGGCGCTCCGAGGGCTGCCGCACCGTGCACCACCAGTGCACTCTGCAGGCAGCCTTCCTGGTGAGCGCGACCTACGCGGGAAGGACCCTCTTGGGCCGCACGGAAAATTCACCCAGTTCAGTCAAGAAGCGCCTGCTGCCGATCGCAGCGGTGCCGGTCGCGGCAGCGGGCCTGGCCGCGGCGTTCACCATCGGAAACTCCCACGGCGCCCCGGTGGCCGATGAGATGATCGGCCACTCGAGCACCACCGGGCACCAGGCCCCCGCGGCCCATCCGCTGGCGCTCACCCACCAGGCCAAGACCGGACAGCCGGTCATCCGGGTCAGCGCGGCCAAGGCCGCCGTGATCCAGCCGAAGGGCAAGCACCACCGCGCGCAGTCGGCGAAGTACACCGTGAAGCCCGGTGACACGCTCGCCTCGATCGCGAAGCACCTCTACGCGAGCGCCGACTACTGGCCGGTGCTTTACTGGGCCAACCACGCCACGGTGAAGTACGCGAACCAGATCCAGGCGGGCCAGGTGCTGACCGTCCCGAACAAGCCCGCCAAGATCCCTGCCGCGCCGCAGGAGCTCGCGCCCCCCGCGCCTCCCGCTCCCGCCCCGCAGGCGTCGGCCGCCACCACGGTCAGCTCCGGGCAGGGCTACTCGCCGGCCAGCACGACCGCCACGGTCGCGACGTCGCGGCCGGCGAGCACCTACAGCGGCGCCAGCGGCTCGTTCCAGGCGTGCGTGATCGCCCGCGAGTCGGGCGGTAACTCGCAGGTGATGAACGCGTCCGGGCACTACGGGCTCTACCAGTTCAGCGCCTCGACCTGGGCCGCGTACGGCGGCAACCCGGCCGACTTCGGCCACGCCGGCGTCGCCGAGCAGAACCAGGTGTTCGCCAACGCCATGGCGGCCGGCGGCCAGAGCAACTGGGCCCCGTACGACGGCTGCTGAGGCTCCGGCCGCGCCATCGACGAGGGCTGGCAAAGATAGTGGATGTTTGGGTACACCCCGCTGTGCCCAAACATCCACTATCTTGTCCGAAGGCCTGGCCGTATGGCAGGGAAGGCGGGTTCTGGGCGGATCCGGCCATGACCCGCGGCGGGCAAGCACCTGCTATCCAGGGGATCAGGCCCCGCTGGCTGCGAGGTGCTGCGACAAGACTTGGTGATGCCGCAGCACCGCGATCCTGCCCGCCTCCTCGTCCCGGTCGCGGACGGCCGCGAGGATGGGGGCGTGCAGCGCGGTCAGCCAGGCCGCCCGGCCTGGCCGCAGCCAGCCGGGGACGGTGCCGCTGGCGATCCAGCTCCGGTACTCGTAGTTGATGAGGGTCTCGTGCACGCTCTCGTAGATCGAGGCGAGGTACGGGTTGTGTGACGCGCGCACCAGGGTGGCGTGAAAGTGCGTGTCGGCGCTGATCCAGGCGGACGTGTTGCCGACGCTCGCGGCCAGCTGGCGGAGGGCGGCTTCCCCGGCGTCCACCTCCGCCGCGGAGCCGACCCTGATGGCCTGCGTGATGCCCTCGCTCTCCAGCCACAGCCGCAGGTCGTTGAGGTGCGCGACGGATTCCTTGTTGAGGCTCAGCATCAGGCTGACCGTCGCGGCCAGGCTGCTCTCCGGCTTGCGCCGGACGTAGGCGCCGGAACCGCGCCGCGACTCGACCAATCCCTTGACGACCAGGATGCGGATGGCCTGGCTCACGGTCGGCCGGCTGGCCCCGGTGAGCTGCGCCAGGTCCCGCTCCGACGGCAGCCGGGCGCCTTCCGGCAGCCCCGCGGCGATCAGCTGCCCGATCTGGTCCGCGATCTCCTCGGCGACAGGCTCGCCGTGCTTTGGCGGCTCACCGTCCCGCCGCCCGGCTGTCGCCCGCAGGTCCTGCCAGACCCCGGCGCCGTCGGTTTGCTTCGACCGGGGCACTGGCAATCACCACCGGGTCACTCGCCGCCGGGCGCGCCCGGGGCGTCGAAGTTGTTCTTGCGGCCCTCCCGCACGTAGTCGACGGTTGAGCGGATGTGCTCGCCGCCGTGGACCGAGTGCCTGCTCGCCACGTGCCCGAACATCTGGATGCCGAAGCCGCCGTCGAGGTCCTCCATCACCCGGCGCTTCCACGGGCGGCGGACGATCTGCGTCGTCAGCCGGCGGATCGTCCGCGGCTGGGTCATGATGTGGTCGGCGATCGCGAAGCCGCGGGCGATCAGCTCCTCGCCCGGCACGACCTCGTTGACCAGGCCGTACTCCAGCGCCTTGCGGGCGTCGATCGCCTCACCGGTGAGCAGCGCGTAGGCGGCGCGCTTGGTGCCGAGCAGTTCCTGGAAGGCGTTGTGGATCCCGTCGGCGGGCACCGAGCCGATGTCGTAGTGCAGGTCGAACAGCACGGCGTCGTCCGCCGCGATGGTGATGTCGCACATGGTGAGGATCTCGGTGTGGAAGCCAGGCCCGTTCACCAGCCCGATCGTCGGGATCTCCAGGTCGTTGACCAGCGCGCTGACGTTGATCCGCCCGTCCTTGTACGCGTACTCGTAGGCCCAGTAGTCGAGGTCCTCCTGCTCGAGCGCGAACCCCTCCGGGTCGGAGCGCATCATGAACTCATCGCCGGTGCCGGTGAGGATGAGGATCTCGTTCTCCGGGTCGGCGCCGACCACCTTGAGCATCTGGCCGAGGGCCCGGTGGTTCTGCACGCTGAGCTGGACCGGCCCGCCCGTCGTGTGCGCCTTGACGAGCAGCACGCCGTCGTCGCGGCGGCTCATCGTGAAGAAGTCCGCGAAGAACTCGCGGTACTCGTCGAACTTCGGCGTCGGTAGGAACTCCTGCAACGACATGCGGTACCCGCCCTCCTGTGATGCTGTTTTCTTACTCCGGTGACTGGCTGATCGGGTGAGCGCCCGCCTACGCGGTGCCTGCTACACGGGGGCGTACTCGCCCGTGGCGGCCTCGGCGGCCGGCACCAGCGGCGGCGGGCCGCCGCGGTGCAGCAGGTCCCACGCGCAGTCGACGATGTCCTGGGTACTGAGGCCGTACTTACGGAAGAGGAACGGGGCGGTGCGCGCCCCCTCCGCGAACGTGTCGCGCAAGCCGATGCGACGCAGCGGGCGGCCGAGCCCCGCCTCGGCGATCGTCTCCGCTACGGCGGACCCCAGCCCGCCGATCACGCTGTGGTTCTCCGCGGTGATCACCGCGGTGGCCGAGCGCACGGCCCGGATGACGGTCGCGGTGTCCAGCGGCTTGATCACCGGCACGTTCACCGCGGTCACGCCGACGCCGGCGGCGCCGAGCGCGGCGGCCGCGCTGAGCGCGGCGGACAGCATCATGCCGCTCGCTATCACCGCGACGTCAGCGCCCTCGCTGAGGACCTGTGCCCTGGTCAGCGAGAACTCATGGTCCCCGTCGAAGATCACCGGGATCTCGCCGCGCTTGAGCCGCAGGTAGACCGGCCCGGGGACGTCGGCGATGGCCGGCAGCGCCGCGCGGACCTGCGTCGCGTCCGCCACGTCGACCACGGTCATGTGCGGGATCGCGCGCATCAGGGCGACGTCGTCGATCGCCTGGTGGCTGGGTCCGCCGGGGCTTGACACGCCCGGCATGAACCCGACGATCCGCACCGGCAGCCGCGGGTAGGCCACCGAGTTGATGACCTGGTCGAGCGGCCGCCGCGTCGCGAAGACGCCGAAGGTGTGCACGAACGGCAGGAACCCGCGCCGCGCCAGTGCCCCGGCCATGCTGATCATGTTGGCCTCGGCCATGCCGGCGTGAATGAAGCGCTCCGGTAGCTGCTCCTGGAACAGGTCGACCTCGGTCTGCCTGGTCAGGTCGCCGGTCAGGCACAGGATCTCGGGGCGCTCGCGCGCCAGGTCGACCAGCGCGCGGCCGTACGGCTTCATGACGGTCGGGTACGGCTGACGGCTGAGCGAGTAACCGGGCAAGCCGTGCCTCCAGTTCCTTGACGGCGGCCTCGGCGAGGTCGGCCGGCAGCTTGATGAAGTGCCCGTCCGCGTCCTCGGGGAGCACGGACAGGCCGTGCCTGACCGACGTGCGCGCGATGACCACGGCCGGCCGCGGCTCGGTGACGGCGGCACGCAGCGCGGCGTCGAGCGCGGCGGTATCGTGCCCGTCGACGTCGAAGGCGGCCCAGCCGAAGCTCTCCCACTTCGCCGCGATCGGCTCCAGGGTGGTGATCGACGAGACCGGCCCGTCAACCTGCGAGTCGTTGGCGTCGAGCAGCACGGTGAGCGAGCCGAGCCGGTTATGCGCGGCGAACATCGCCGCCTCCCAGACCTGTCCTTCCTCCAGTTCGCCGTCACTGACCAGCGCGAACACCCGCGCGCCGGAACGGCCCTGCAGCCGGTCGGCGAGCGCGAGCCCCACGGCGCCGGACAGTCCCATGCCGAGCGACCCGCCGGTCAGGTCGACCGCGGGGGACCGCTCCGTCCCGATGGCCTCAAGCGCGGAGTCGTCGAAGCCGTAGCTCGCCAGTGACTCCTCATCGAGCAGCCCCGCCTCCGGCGCCGCCGCGAACGCCGCGATGATGTAGTGCCCGGGCGAGACGACCAGGCTGTCGTGGCCGGGATCGTAGTGCCCGGCGTACAGGGTGGCGAACAACTCGGCCGACGACAGCGCCTGGCCGAGGTACCCGAACCCGTGCGGCGCGACCATCCGCACCGCGCGCAGCCGGATCACGTCCGCGTACCGCGCCGCGGCCCGCGCATCGATGGCAGCCATAGGCGGAGCAGCCCTTCGTTATGCTGACCTGGCCAATAGTGGCTAAGCCAGAATAGGCGGGGCCGCAGGGGCCAGTCAACGCTCAGTCTGAAGGCAAGCGACCAGGGTGGGAAGGCGCCTTCCGGGAGCTTTCTCGGACGGTAGGCCTGTCCGCTAAAGCGGTCAAGTGAGCCTGTGGCCCCGGTTCGAGCATCAGGCTGTCGGCGGCTCCCCTCCTGGCCGGCGACGCCGCCAGGGACGGGCTGAGCAGCGCTCCGGTGACCGCCGGGACCACGGTGTCCGAGGGCCAGGCGCTCACCTTCACGCCGTCGAACTGGAACCAGCCGCAGGCGGTCACCGTGGCCGCGGCGACCAACGCCGGCAGCCACTCGACCGTCACCCGGTGGCACTCAACTCCTCGGTCCCGGTCGGCTCGGACCCGCTGTCCGCCGAGCTGACCTCGGCGTACGGCAACTGCAACCTGGACACGCCGATGTGGATCATGGACACCGACAACCGCTACGGCTTCGGCCAGCAGGAAGAGGGCACCTCCACGCCCAGCTACGTCAACACGTTCCAGCGCTCGGCGACTACGTGCGCTACTCGATGTACGACAAGTACTTCAAGCAGATCAGCGCCAACTGCAGCCAGGTCGGCTCGGTGGCCTGCCCGGCCGGCACGTCCAAGGCCAACGAGGCGACCTACCTGCTGTCGTGGTACTACGCCTTCGGCGGTTCCACCACCGGGGCCTGGTCCTGGCGAATCAGCGGCACCGAGATCCACGAGGGACACCAGAACCCGCTGGCGGCGTTCGCGCTGAGCAACACGAGCAGCCTGATCCCGCTGTCGCCGTCCGCCAAGTCCGACTGGGCGACCAGCCTGACCACGCAGCTCAACCTGATGCAGTGGCTGCAGTCAGGCGAGGGCGCGATCGCGGGCGGCGCCACCAACAACTGGGGCGGCAACTACGGTGACGCGGGCAAGCCGCCGGCCGGGGACCCCACCTTCGACGGCATGTACTACGACTTCGAGCCCGTGTACCACAACCCGCCGTCCAACCAGTGGTTCGGCTACCAGGCCTGGCCCATGGAGCGGGTCGCGGAGTACTACTACGTGACTGGCAACGCCCAGGCCAAGGCGATCCTGCAGAAGTGGGTGTCGTGGGCGAGTCGGTCGTCACGGTCAACCCGGCCACCGGGGCGATCTGCGAGCCCGGCCAGCTCAACTGGAGCGGCCAGCCCGCCGAGAGCTTCACGACCGGCACCCCGGCCTCGGCAGCACCCCGATGACCTCCGCCGACAACACCTTCCTGTCCATCCGGCCCTGGTACACCAGCGTGGCGAACTACCCCGAGGTGCAGAACTACCTGAACGGCGGGGCAGCCCCGGTGTTCAGCTACCACCGGTTCTGGGCCGAGGCGGACATCGCGACGGCGCTCGACTCGTTCGCCTTCCTGTTCCCCACCGTGTCCCCGCCGGCCAGCGCCACCCCCACGGTCACGGTCACCAACCCGGGCACCCAGGCCGGCACCGTCGGCACCGCGCAGACCCTGCAGGTCCAGGCGTCTGACACGGCGACCGGCAAGACCCTCACCTGCAGTGCCACCGACCTCCCGTTCGGCCTGTCGCTCAGCGCCTCCACCGGCGCGATCACCGGCACCCCCACCATGGCGGGCACCTACCTCACCACCCTGACCGCCAACGACGGCAGCGGGGCGTCCTCGGTCAACCTCAGCTGGACCATCAGCCCGAAGGGCACCGGCAACACCGTCACCGTCACCCCGCCGGGCAACCAGGACTGGTCCGCCCAACGGCTTCACCGCCCAGGTGACGATCGCCAACTCCGGAACGACGGCCATCAACGGGTGGTCGCTGACCTTCACCTTCCCGGGCGACGAGAAGGTCACCGCCAACTTCAACGGCGGCTTCTCCCAGGCCGGCGAGAACGCGACCCTCACCAACGCCGGTTACAACGGCACCATCGCGCCGGGCGCAAGCATCACCGACGGCTTCCAGGGGCACGTGGACCAGCAACCACGCCAGCCCGACGTCGTTCGCCGTCAACGGCACCACCTGCACCTGACCGGTCAACCTGCTGCCCGGGCCGGCCTCCGGTCCGGGCAGCACCATGCGCGCAACCGGATTAGCGGACCGCGGGTTGCGTCATGGCCAAGGACGGTACGCCAGGTGCGACGGCGTGCCCAGGGCGGCGAGGCGCGGCCGCGGTCAAGCAGCGTATTCGACGGCGCGTGGATGAAAGTTACAGCGCGCGCCCGTGCGAAAATGCCGGGGCCGGCGGGCAGACTAGGAACCATGCGCGGGCCTGACGACGGCCCGCCCAGCCGCGGCCGACGGGAGACGCGAGTGCGAGCCAAGATCTTCTTCATCACCCTGGCCGTCGACGACCTCGACCGGTCGGTCGCCTTCTACCGCGACGGCCTGGGCTGGCCGACCCAGGGCATCGTCGGGCGAGAGTTCCACGACGAGGTCACCGGCGCCGACGGGACCATCGCGTTCTTCAAGCTCGACGGCGGCCTGCTGCTCGGCCTGTACGAGCGGGCCAACCTCGCCAAGGACGCCGGCCTGCCGCCAGGGGCGCCCAGCTCCACCGAGTTCAGCCTTGGCCTCCCCGCTGGTTCGAAGGAAGAAGTCGACAAGCTGCTCGGGCAGGTCGAGTCCGCCGGGGGCACGCTAACCGCGCCCCCGCACATGCGCCCGTTCGGCGTCTACTCCGGGTACTTCGCCGATCCCGACGGCCATCTCTTCGAGATCGCGTGGGACTCCAACGCGTAGCTTCACGCCGGTCTTACGCATCACCGCGAAGAGACAGCCCAGGGTGATTGACGGTTTGCCTGCCCCGATTCTCAGCTGACCTCTTTGCATAGCTCGTGACCGCGGAACCCGCTCTTTGCATAGCGGGCGCCCATTCGCATGTCCGGTTGGCGGCAAATGTCCAGCCACCAGCTATGCAAAGCTGCCCGCGCATGGTCACCAGCTATGCAAAGCCGACTGATCCCCAGGGGAGGGTCGCGCTGCCGTAGTGGTCCCTGTGACTTTTGTTGGAGGCCTGCAATGCGAGGGCTGTCAACGGACGGGTTTCGCGCGGCGGCAGCTCCGTGCGAGCGCGCGTAGCGTCACATCAGCTTGTCCACCCAGCCGCTGAGCTGGCGCAGGGTGCGGACCTCGGTCACGGAGTCGCAGTAGGGCCGGTACGCGCCCATCAGGGAATCGGCGGTGTCCCAGTCCGCGGCCGGCTCGGGGTTGAGCCAGTGCACGGCCCGGACCCGGTCGTGCAGCGCGCGCAGCAGCTCGGCGCGCTCGTGACGGTAATTGCCCCTGGCGTCACCGCAGATGATCAGGACGCAGTCGCGGGACAGCCCGGCCGCCTGCTCGTCGGTGAACTGGCGCAGCACCGCGCCGTAGTCGCTGTGCCCGTCGCCGCGCACCACCCCGGGACGGGCGAGCAGCAGCCTCGTGTCGATCACGCCGGGGCTTGACTCGACCAGATCGGTCACCTCGGCGACGCCGTCCGCGAAGACGAACGAGCGGAGCCGGGGCAGCTCGGCGTGCAGCGCGTGCAGCAGGGAGAGGGTGAACTTCGCGAACTCGGCGACCGAGCCCGACACGTCGCAGAGCACCAGCAGCCGCGGGCGGGGGCGGCGGCGCCGGTGCCAGGCAGGGTCGATGGGCACCCCGCCGGTGGCGACTGCCCGGCGCATGGTGCGGCGCACGTCGAGCTTGCCTGCCCGGTTCCGCCGCCGCCGGCGGCGGGCCGACGCCGCCAGGCGCCGGGCGAGCGGCTGCACGACGGCGCGCATCGCGGCGAGCTCCGCCGGGCCCGCGCGCAGGAAGTCCTCGTCAAGCACCGATTCCCGCAGCTGGCGCAGCGACGTCTCGACCTCCCGGGATGCCGCCAGGCGGTCGCGCAGCTGCGCGGCGATCTCGGCCCGCAGCTCCTGCATCCGTTCTTCCTGCTCCAAGGCGGCGAGCCGTCTGTCCAGGGCGGGTCGCGGCGTTTCGCCATCGAGCCGCATCGCCCGGTGCAGCAGCGCGCTCAGGTCGAGCTGGCGCATGATCCGGTACTCGTAGTACCGCTGCGAGCCGGCGGTCTGGCCCGTGCCAAGGCCGCCGTAGGCGCCGATCACCTCCGCGGCGAGCTCGCCCGGGCTGGCCGCCTGGTCGCCGCGCAGCAGCGCGACCAGCCGCGCGAGGAGGTCCGCCGCCGCCGCCTCGCCGTCCGGCCCCTGCCTGGCCGCGTCGCCGGGGGCCGGGTCCCCCTCCGCGCTCCCGTCGCCCCCGGCCGCGGCCAGGGCCGGGAACAGCAGGTCGAAGGCTGCCTGGAAGGTAATGATGTCCGCGGACCGCTTGACGAGGGTGACCTGCAGCCGCCCGCGGAGCCGTGCCCGGTCAAGCAAGTCAGCGTCACTGATGGCGCGCACCGCGTCGGCGATCTCGGAGACGGACACGTCCACGCCCAGCCAGCGGAGCCTGCGGGCGAACCCGGTGACCGCCGCGGGCACGGCCTCGGCGAGCGAGCTCACTGGGACAGGCAGCGCGCTGGCGTTAGCATGACTGCTCATGGGTGGCAGCCTAAATGAGGCGGAACGCCCGGGGCAGTCCCCGGTCACCGCGGACCAGGCCCGGCCGGTAACGCTCAGCGTGGTCATCGACGGGCGCCTGGACGTCGCGCGGGCCCGCCAGGTGGCCGTCCTCACGGACCGGCTCGGCCTCGCCGGCGTCTGGCTGCGTTACCCGTGGTGGCCGTTGCGCGGCACCGCGACGAGCGAGACCGGGACCGCCGTGCTGCTGCCCGTGCTGCTGTCTGTGCTGGCGTCCGGTGTCCAGGTCCCGCTGGGACTGCTGGTGGACGCTGGCCCCGCTGAGCATGGCGGCGCGGACGAGGCGGGGCTTGACCGCCTCGTTCAGGCAGCCGGATCCCAGGCCGACGGACTTCCGGCAGTCCCGCGTATCGCCCTCGCCGGCTCGCAGCCCGCGATCACGCGGTGGCGGGAACTGATCGCGCACCGGGCCGCCCTGGCCACCGCGCGGCTCGCGCTGCCCGCTCGTGCGGAAACCGGGCCGGCCGCCGCCGTCTTCGTTCCCTGCGCGCCCGGCCGGGACCTGCCGGCCGAGCTCGCCGCCGCCGCTTCGGCGGCGGCGGGACGGCCCGTGCTCGCCGAGGTCACCGTGTCCGTGGGCCGTACCGCGGCGGAGGCCAGGGCGCGCGCGGACGCGGACGAGCTGTTCACCCTCGCCGGCCATCCCGCGGCGCAGGGACTGTTCGGAACGCTTGAGGAGTGCCAGGCCGGCGCGGCGCGGCTCGCGCAGGCAGGCGCGACCGAACTGGTCTGCTACCTGCCGCTGGCGGCCGACCTGCCCGACGTGCTCGCGCAGCTGCGGTCCATCGCGATCGGCGCGGGCGTGCTGCGGCCCGGTGAACCGCCCTCGGCCGCCCCGCCGCCGCCCGCCGGCTGGGGCGGGCGCCGCAGGAATGTGCAGAACGACGCCGGTTTGGTGCAGGACTCCGAGATCGCGTTCCGCGCAGACTCGACCTAATGCACCACCCGCGCCCGCGGGTTAGCCGACTAGGAGCTAGCCATGGCCTACGAGACACGCCTGGGGTCCCTCGCCAGTTACGAGAAGGGCGGCGTCGAGGTAATCGACGACGACCCGAAGAACTACGCCTTCTCCAACATCTTCGAGGTGGCGTCGCTGGCCAAGCCGTTCGAGCAGATCGCGGTGGGCAAGAACTTCGAGTACGTCCTTGAGGCCGTCCGCGTCGAGGGGACGTCCGGCTGGCGGGCGGCGGCGCACGACCAGAGCGCGCTGGTACTCGACGGCGAGGTGGAGTTCACCTTCAAGACCCTGCGCGACGGGCAGCCGCTGCCGGAAAGCGGGTCGGCCGGCGTGCCCGACGAAGCGGCGGAGACCCTGATGGGCCGCGTGGTGGCGCGGCGCGGGCACCTCACGCTGCTCCCCGCCGGACGCGGCTACCGTTACGCGTCGCAAGGACCGGCGGTGCTGCTTATCCAGACCGTCGCCGGTCCCGACACCCAGTTCCGCTGGGCCGAGATCTGCCAGACGGCCTGACCGCCGCGCACAGTAAGGAAATAGCGATGACAGTCACCAACGCCGCGGTCCGCAGCGAGGCAGGCGAGCCGAACGAGTTCGGCTACCGGAGCTTCACCCTCGGCCAGTTCCACTTCAGCCGGGACGAGTACTTCGCCTACGTCAACTGGCCTACCGGCCGTCACGTGATGAGCGTGGACGCCTTCCTGCGCGCCCTCCAGCGGGACGTGGCCTGGGAGTTCTTCTACGGGATCGTCAACTTCGACGGCGTGGTGGGCACGATGAACCACTACGGCACGGTGGACCTGTTCGCCGGCCGGTACAACGACGCGTACCGCCGGGCCGAGCTTGACCACGTGGAGAACATCGAGACGGCGGTCATCAAGGACATGTTCGCCGCCATGCTCTCCGACTGGACGAACGAGGAGTTCGACCCCTTCGCCAGCCCCGAGGAGACCGGCTCCGCGTTCGGCCCCAAGCACGGGAACAACGACGCCGCCATCACCCGCCACCGGGTCACCGCGCAGCGGATGGTGTCGCTGCCGGGCGACGAGCCGCTCCGCGACGACGCCAACGGCCACCCGGTGAACCGCATGTTCGCGGACGTGAGCCAGGATGAGCCCGAGGTCCACGCCGAGCCCGGGTTCGAGGCGGAGGTCGGCTCGTTCAACCTGTTCGCCTACCTGTCCAGGTCCCCGGTGACCTGGAACCCGAGCGTGGTGAGCGTCTGCCGGGATTCCCTGTACTGCCCCACCACGGAGGAGTACATCCTGCCGATCATCCACGGCAACGACCGGGCCGAGTGGTTCGTCCAGCTGTCCGACGAGATCATCTGGGATGTGGAGGACCGGGACACCGGGCGCAAGCGCGCCAAGGTCGTCATGAAGGCCGGCGACGTCGCGGCGATGCCGTCCGACATCCGCCACCAGGGCTACTCGCCGAAGCGGTCCATGCTCCTGGTCTGGGAGAACGCCAGCAGCACGATCCCGCAGCTGATCAGCAGCGGCCAGTTCCCCACCCAGCCAGTCGAGTTCTGACCGCTGCTGGCACGCCCGGTGAGCAAGCGCTTCGGTGACACCGCCACGCTCCGCGACCGGCTGCGCCGGGAAGCGGCCTACGTCGCCGACGACCTGACCGCCGACGCGCTGTTCCTCACCGACGGCCTCGACAAGCCGCTGCTCGTGGAAGGGCCGGCCGGGGTCGGCAAGACCGAGCTGGCCAAGGCCGCGGCGGCGCTGACCGGTGCCCGGCTGCTGCGGCTGCAGTGTTACGAGGGCCTGGACGAGGCCAAGGCGCTTTACGAGTGGAACTACAAGAAGCAGCTGCTGCGGATCCAGGCGGACGACGGGCGCTCCTGGGAAGAGACCGAGGCGAACATCTTCACCGAGGACTTCCTGCTCGAGCGGCCGCTGCTCGCCGCGATCCGCGCGCCGGACCCGGTGGTCCTGCTCGTCGACGAGGTGGACCGGCTCGAGGTGGAGACCGAAGCGCTGCTCCTTGAGGTGCTGTCGGACTTCCAGGTGTCCATCCCCGAGCTCGGCACCGTCACCGCCCGCCAGCCGCCGCTCGTCATCCTCACCTCCAACGCGACCAGGGAGCTGTCGGAGGCGCTCAAGCGCCGCTGCCTGTACCTGCACCTGGACTATCCCGACGCCGAACGGGAACGGCAGATCATCGAGCTGCGCGTGCCGGACATCCAGCCGGCGCTCGCCGCGCAGGCGGCCCGCATCGTGCACGCGCTGCGCGGCCTGGACCTGCGCAAGCCGCCGAGCATCGCGGAAGCCGTCGACTGGGCCCGCAGCCTCGTCCTGCTCGGCGTGGCGGAGGTCGACTCCCCGGTCATCGCCCGCACCCTCCCGGTGCTGCTCAAGAACCAGCCCGACCGGGAGCGGGCGGCCGCCGAGCTAACCGCCGCGGCGGACCGCGGCCGGGGTGATGCCTGACTGCGCCCGCAGCACCCGGGTCAGGTGCTCCTGATGGGAGAACCCGCACCTGGCCGCCACTTCGGGTATCGGCACGGTGGTTGACCGCAGGAGCCGGTAGGCGGTCTCCGCCCGCAGCCGCATCAGGAACCGGTGCGGCGTCTCGCCCGTGCTCACCTTGAACTGCCGGCTGAACTGGCTGACCGACAGCGACGCGGCGGCGGCCAGGTCTGTCAGCGGTATCGGCTCGGCCAGGCGCGCCTCCATCAGCTCGCGCGCGGCCGTGAGCTGGCGCGCGGTAAGGCCAGGCCGGCCGTCCGGCCAGCCGCCTGCCCGCCGCACGGAGTGATAGCGCGCAAGCTGCGCCGCGAGCTGCACGGACAGGTGATCGACATAGGTTCGCGCGGCCGGCTCCCAGGCGCGCAGCACGCCGTCAAGGCCCAGGACGAGCTGCTCGATGAGCGGATCGGACCGCCCGAGCTCCTCCGCCAGCTCCACCCGGCCCCTGCCGTCCGCCGCCTCCTGCACCGCCTCGTCGGTCAGGTAGACGTGCACGGTCTGCAGCTCGCCGCCGAGCTCGACGGTGAGGTCATGCGCCGCCGGGTGCAGGAACAGCCCGCCGGGCGGCACGCGCCGCGGGATGCCGAGGCCGCCGTGCCCCCGCCGCACCGTGACCGGCCCGTCCAGGTGCAGGATCAGCTGATGCGTCCGGGCCGAGCAGAAGCTCGACCGGTAAGGCTGTTCCGCCTGGGTAGACACGTACAGCCGTTCCCAGCCCAGGCCGGCGCTTGTCCGCACCGGGTCGATCCAGGGCAGGCTCAGGATGCCGTTGGTGTCCGCTAGCCCGAGCTCCGCCACCAGGACCTCCCTCCGCGCCGAGGACGGGTTGCCGCGCATTATATTCCCGCCAACAGAAAGGAGCACCCCATGGTGAGCGCGTCACGGACGTTGCGGATCGCGGTGATCCCGGGGGACGGGGTCGGCAAGGAAGTGGTCGCCGCCGGGCGGGAAGTGCTCGACACGCTGGCCGCCGGCAGCGCCGGGGCGTTCGCGTTCGACTGGCAGGAGTTCGGCTGGGGCTGCGACTACTACGCGCGCACCGGCCAGATGATGGCCCCCGGCGGCGTGGATGTGCTCAAGGAGTTCGACGCCATCTACTTCGGCGCGGTCGGCTGGCCGGGCGTGCCCGATCACGTCAGCCTGTGGGGCCTGCGGCTGGCCATCTGCCAGCAGCTTGACCAGTGGGCGAACGTCCGCCCCGTGCGGTTCCTGCCGGGCGTGCGGAGCCCGCTGCGCACGGCCGACGACGCCGGCCTCGGCTGGGTCGTCGTCCGCGAGAACAGCGAGGGTGAGTACGTCGGGGCGGGCGGCCGCAACTTCGCCGGGCGGGGCGCGGGCGGCGAGGTCGCCGTGCAGACGGCGGTGTTCACCGAGGTGGGCTGCGAGCGCATCATGCGGTTCGCCTTCGGCCTGGCGCGCACCCGCGCCCGGCGCAAGGTCTCCAGCGTCACCAAGAGCAACGCGCAGCAGTACGGCATGGTCTTGTGGGACGACACCTTCAGGCGCGTAGCCCTCGACTACCCCGACGTGGAGACGGAGAGCGTGCTAGTGGACGCGATGGCGGCGAAGTTCGTGCTGCGCCCGCAGGACCTGTCGGTCGTCGTCGCGTCCAACCTGCACGCGGACATCCTGTCCGACCTCGGCAGCGCGCTGGCCGGCAGCCTCGGCCTGGCGGCCAGCGCCAACCTGAACCCGGAACGGCGCTTCCCGAGCATGTTCGAGCCCGTGCACGGCTCCGCGCCCGACATCGCCGGGCAAGGACTAGCCAACCCGGTCGGCGCCGTCGGCAGCGCCGCCCTGATGCTCGAGCACCTCGGCCTGCCCGCCGAGGCAGCCCGGCTGGACGCCGCGGTCGGGGCGGTCACCAGCGCGGGCATCCTCACCCGCGACCTAGGCGGCACCGCCGCCACCAAAGACGTCACCCGGGCGCTCATCGACGCACTGCGCACCTGACCGGCTCCGCCGGACATGTCACGCCCCGAGCCTCTGAACATCACCAGCCCCTACGGCACCAATCCCGTAGGGGCCGGACAAGATCATGAAGGGATATGGGTGTTCCCGCGCCCAAAAGGCTTCACAGCAACACAACCCTTCCTGAAAACGCGCTTCCTGGCTGGATGAGGGGAGTAACAGAAAGGTTCGCTGATCTCTCCGTCCTCCGTATTCCCTTCCTCAACGCCGCCCGGGCACCCGCGCAGGCTCAGCGGGCTTTCTCCGCCGGCGGGTCAGGGCGATTCCGGCCAGGACGAGGGCGATGCCCGCGATCATGGTCGCGGTAACGGTCTCGCTGAGCACCAGGACACCGAGCACGATCGCGATCACCGGCAGCAGGTAAGTGACGGTCGACGCGACGGTCGCTCCCTCGCTGGTGATGATCTGGTAGTTCAGCACGTACGCGAGCCCGGTCCCGAGGATGCCGAGCACCGCGAGCGCCGCGACGCTCCCGGCCGTCGCGTGCGGGGTGCTCACGCCGGAGATGACCAGCGCGATGGCGAGCATCACGGCCGCGGCGGCGAGCTGGCACGCGGACAGGACGATCGCCCCCACGCCGCGCCGGGCGAGGAACCGGTCCATGTAGACGTAGCTGACCGCGTAGCTGACCGATGCCGCCAGGCACTCAAGGCCCCCGGCCGACCATAGCTCAGCCGCCGTCTGCCAGGGCGTGAAGATCAGCACGGCCCCGGCAAACCCGACCACCAGCCCGGTCACCTGCCACCAGGTCGCGCTCCGCTGGTGGCGGACGGCCAGCGCCAGGAGCGCGGTCCACAGCGGCGTGGTCGCGTTGATGATCCCCGCCGTCGACGAGGCCACGCTCTGCTCGGCCACCGCGAACAGCAGGTACGGCACGGCATTGGCGAAGAGGGCCGCTATGGCGATCGTCGCCCACAGCCGCGGTGACCGGGGAACCTGGTCGCGCCGGACGAGCATGATGACCAGCAGCACCGCCGCGCCCAGGACCAGCCGGGACAAGGTGACTTCTATAGCCGAGAAGCCACGGTCCGCCAGCTTGATCCACAGGAAGCCTGACCCCCAGATCAGCGCGAGCAGGGCGATCCTGGGTAGCGCGCCCCGGCTCAGCTCCTGCCGAGGCCGGCCTCCGCTCAAGGCGGCCGGCCGTTCGCTCCGATCGCTCGCCGCGTCCATGGTGGGTGACTACCATAGCGGATCCAATCCGGCGAAAGCCGCGGCCGGCTGAGCCCGCGCCGGCAGCCGCCGGGCCCAAAGGGCCGCCCGGCAGGGACCAAAGCTCCTGTCGTGCCGCTGAGCGGCCTGGTGTACTTGGCCGCATGATGACGGGCGCGAAGATCATCCTGCACATGGGGATGGATGCCGCGCGTGACGGGCTGGCCGGCCTGGCTGGCGCCAGCTGGATGATGAGCCTGCCCCAGCGGCGGGCGGCGTATAGCCGGCATCCGGCCGGCCGGGGACGGCCGGGCATGGCCGGCGGCGGCGGAGCCGGGCTGATCGCGGTGACATTCGGGCACCTGGCCGCCCCTGCCGCCGACCACGTTGTCCTTCCGGTCTGCTGGGAACCAGTAGAGCCGGACGACAAGTTCGCCATCCAGTTGAAGGGCAGCA
>DASWAE010000155.1:0-15057 GCA_036391275.1 Trebonia sp. | reverse complement strand
GCGCAGCGCGTGCCGCAGCAGGACCCGCCAGGGCGGAACTCCCTTGGCCTTGGCGGTGACGATGTAGTCCTCGCGCTGCATCTGGTCGACCATGTCGGCCCGCAGCAGCCTGGTGTAGATCGCGAACAGCCCGAACCCGATCGCGGCGGCGGGAAGCGTCAGGTTCTTGAAGAACGAGCCAGGGCCTGCCACCGCGCCGGACAGGACGGGGAACCAGGGCAGCTTGACCGCGAAGATGATGATGAGCAGGAACGCGAACGCGTACGGCGCGGTGGACAGCCCGAGCATGCTGACCGCAAGGCTGGTCCGGTCGGCGATGCCGTTCGGCTTCCGCGCGGCCAGCGCCGCCACGACGATCGACAGCGTCACCGAGACCACCAGCGCGTACGCCAGCAGTTCCAGGGTGATCGGCACGTGGATGGCCAGTTCGTGGTTGACGCTCGCGCCCTGGACCGTCGTGCCGAAGTTCCCGTGCAGCACGTTGACCAGCCAGTGCCAGTACCGCTGCCAGAACGGCTGGTCAAGGCCGAGCGTGTGGTTGAGCGCGGCCACCGCCGAGGGGCTCGCGTTCAGCCCGAGTATCGCCTGGGCGGTGTCGTTCGGCAGCGCGCTCATGATCGAGAACGTCAGGAAAGTGACGCCGACGAGCACCGGGATGGCGGCCAGCAGCCGCCGTCCCGCTACCCGCAGCGCGGGCGAGCCGGTAAGCCGGCGCGCGTGGTGACGCGCGCCGGCCTCCCGCTGGAGCTGGATTTGCTGAACCAGCGCCATGTGTGATCTAACCCTCCTAGCTGGTGCCGCCGGTCAGGAGCCCGACGGGTTGTAGTACACGTCCTCCCACGGGATCGTCGGCACCACCGCCACGGAAGCCAGCGGCGAGGTAATCCCGGGGCCGCTAACGCCGTGCACCGCGACGTTCGACGGGGCAAGGGTGAAGAAGAACGGGCCGTAGTAGTTCTTGGCGATGTACTCCGCCGCCTGGTTGTAGAAGCCGCACCGGGTGTTCAGGTCGGTGGAGCCCGCCGCGCTCGCCAGCAGCGTGTCCAGCTTGGGGTCGTGCACCCCGCTGAACGGCGAGTGGGAGTTGAAGCGGAACGCCACGCCGACGCCGGTCGCCGGGTCGTAGGCACCCGCGGTCTGCACCATCGACTGCCAGTTCTTGCCGCCGTTGGCCACGAAGGCCTGGATCAGCCCGGACAGCGGCCAGGACGACTGCTTGACGTGCAGCCCGAGCTGCTCCCACTCGGTGGCCAGCGCCTGCATCGAGTCCTGCGCGGTCTGCAGGGCGATGGTGCCGAGCTGGATCGTCACCTTGTCCAGGCCGGTCTGCTGGATGAGCTGCTTCGCCAGCGTGGGGTCATACCCCTGGTACCCCGGCACCGTCTGCTCGTAGCAGATGCCGCCGGGCCCGGTGAAGCTCTGGGTGACCGGGTACCGGCCGCCGAACAGGTGCTGCAGGATCGGCGCGAAGTTGGTCGCCGCGTAGATCGCCTGGCGCGCCTTGGGGTTGTTGAACGGCGGGACCGCGGTGTTCAGCTGCAGGTCGTACGGGGACGTGCCGAGGTTGTCCTCCACCGTGAAGTGCTGCTCAGACTGCTTGATGAGCTGGTTGGTTGACATGTTCTCGTAGACCTGGCCCTCGTTGGCCAGCAGCGCCTCGTACGCCGCCTGGTCGCTGCCGACCGTCTTGAACGTGATCTGGTCGAGGTAGGGGCGACCCGCCTGCCAGTAGGTCGGGTTCTTCTTGACGATCAGCTCGTTGTTCGGGACGTTGCTCACGACCTGGAACGGGCCGGCGCCGACCGGGTTCGAGCCGAACGACGTGCCTTCCTTCTGCAGCGCGGCCGGCGAGGCGATCCAGGTCTCGATGTTGTCGAAGAGCTGGTCGACCGCGGCACCGTCCGGCGCGATGAAGTGCAACACGATCGTGTACGGCCCGGTGACCTGGATAACCCCCGGAGCGGGCGGCTCAGCGGGCGGCGGCCCGGGCGGGGCGTTCTTGGGGGCCGGCAGCTCGGCGATGGGCCACGGCGAGGAGAAGCCGCTCGCGATGCCGACGGGGCCGAGGTCCCGCATCCAGTTGGTGTAGACGGCCTGCGCGTTGAACGGGGTGCCGTCGGTGAACTTCACGCCCTGGCGCAGGTTGATCGTGAGCGTCTTGCCGTCCGCGCTGAACGAGTAGCCGGTGGCCAGGTCGGGGACGATCTTGCCTCCGCTGCCGAGCTCGAAGAGCTGCCCGTAGATCGCGGTCATGAAGTCCTGGGTGGCCGCGCCCTCCTTGTTAGTGGCTGGGTCGAGGGACGTCCACGCGCCGGAGTACCCGGCGCTCTCGAGGACCGTGATCGAGCCGCCCGACTTGACCGGGGCGGAGCTCGGGCTGGAGCTGGTCGTGCCTCCGCCGCTGCCCGAGCCCGTGGAGCTGCTACTGCACGCAGCCGCCGTTAGCACCATCGCGGCCGCCCCAGCCAGGCAGGCGGTCCGCATTGACATAAGCCGCAATCTCACCGGCATTCACCTACTCGTGATTAATCGTACGCTGGTTGGTGACAAACATAGAGTCGCTCGTCCCGCGATTTGTCTTGGATACTCTCACCCGCTAGGGCCACCTGCAAGAAGCATTAATCGAGGTCCACCGGTTCGTGACAATGCTTGTATCCGTCCCAAGCTGGTCGCGTCCCGCGCTTGTGCCTATCCCACAAACTGGGACGTTCGAGTCGTTTGACGCATGACCGGGACCGAACCAGGGCGAACGACGCCGCGCACCGGGCTCATCCCCAGACCTCGGCGGCCGTCGCCACGATCAGCTCGAGCTTGGCCTTCTGCTCGTCCACGGTGAGCGCGTTGCCGTGCTCGGTTGAGGCGAAGCCGCACTGGCCCGACAGGCACAGCTGGTCGAGCGGAACGTACTTGGCCGCCTCCTCGATCCGCCGCTTGAGCTCGTCCTTCGCCTCGAGCTGCGGCCGCTTGGTGGTCACCAGGCCGAGCACGACCTGCTTGCCCGGTGGCACGAACCGCAGCGGCTCGAAGCCGCCGGACCGCGCGTCGTCGTACTCGAGGAAGAACCCGTCCACGTCAAGCCGGTTGAACAGCGCGTCGGCGACGAAGTCGTAGCCGCCGGAGGCGACCCACGAGGACTGGAAGTTGCCGCGGCACAGGTGCGTGGTGATCGCCATGTCCGCCGGGCGCCCCGCCACCGCGGCGTTGGTCAGCGCGATGTACCGCTCGTGAATGTGCTCGGCGTCCTCACCCCGCCCGGCGATGTACTCCCGCTGCGCCGGGTCGTTCACGTACGCCAGCGACGTGTCGTCAAGCTGGAGGTACCGGCAGCCCTGGGCCGCGAGCCGCTGCACCTCGGCGTGGTACGCGGCCCCCAGGTCTGCCCAGAACTCCTCCACGTCCGGGTACACCGACTCATCCACCACCGCCCGGATGCCGGACCGGTAGTGCACCATCGACGGCGCCGGGATCGTCTGCTTCGGCACGCTGTCACCGGCGACCGACTGCAGGAACGCGAAGTCGTCACCGAAGATGGTCTTGTCCATCGACAGCTTCCGCGTCACGTGGATCGCGTCCGGCGTGAAGGTGATGTCCCCCTGCTCGTTGTGGAAGGTCGACAGCAGGTTGCCGGGCACCTTGGAGATCCCGCCGATCTGGTACACGAAGTCCATGTGCCAGGTCGCCCGCCGGAACTCGCCGTCTGTCACCGCCCGCAGTCCCACCGCCTGCTGCAGCGCCACCACGTCACGGACCGCCTCGTCCTCCACCGCCCGCAGCTGCTCCGCGGTGATGGCGCCGGCGGCATGTTGCCGCCTCGCCTCATGCAGCTCCGCCGGCCGGAGAAAGCTCCCGACATGATCGGCACGGAACGGCGGCGTAGTCCTCGTCGACATCCAGACCCCCTCGAGGCGCTTCCTTGCTTCTCCGGGGCAGACTGTCATGAGCTGGTGCCTTCTGTCACCCCTTGGGGAGAATCAGGACACGCCACGCTTTGGGCGCGGAGCCGTTCAGGGCGCGGCGGCCGGGCAAGGGGGCCGGCGGGACCCTTTCGTGGCCTTACCTTCGCGCTTGGCATCAGCAACCCCGCTGAACGGGCCGGCTGAACGTCGCCCCCGCCGCATCGCCGTCCCACCGGGCAGCTACCGTTGACTGGAGGGAGCGGCGGGACCGAAGAGGCAGGTGAGCCCCGTGATAAGCATCCGCTGACAAGATCATGAAGGCTTGTGGTGCTATGTAGGGTTTTAGGCGTTATCGCAGGTAAAAGGACCGCGAGGCCCCGGCCGGCCCTGGAGAATCACCGGGCGGTCAAGCAGAGCCTGCTTCCGTTCGGGATGCTGCTGACCTTGACCGCGAGGGGTGACTTACGGCTTGGCCGCCGCCTCCGGCGGCTTCTTGGCGAACATCGAGCCGGAGCCGCCGCCGTCGAGGACGAGGGTCTGGCCGGTCATGTAGCCGGCGCCGTCGGAGGCCAGGTAGGCGACCGCGGCGGCGATGTCCTCGGGATAGCCGGAGCGGCCGACGGCGAGCATGGTGCCGCGGCGCTTGATCTCGGCGTCCACGTCGATGTCCGGGTCGAGCGACAGCAAGGCGCGCGACGTCGCCACCATGCCCGGGGAGATCGCGTTGCAGGTGATGCCCCAGGGGGCGACGTCGGCGGACAGCGCCCTGGTGAACCCGAGCACGCCGGCCTTGGACGCGGAGTAGGCGGTGGACATGGCCGCGGGGACCTGGCCGGCCTGCGAGGAGATGTTGATGATCCGGCCCCAGCGCTGTGCGCGCATGTGCGGGACGGCGAACCGTGACATCAGGTAGGTGCCGCGCAGGTTGACCGCGATCACGAAATCGAACACCTCGATCGGCACGTCCTCGATGTCCTGGCGGTCCAGGCCCTGTGGGGCGCCGGCGCCGTTGACCAGGATGTCGAGGCGGCCGCGCCAGGCGGCGGCGGTGTCCACCATGCGCTGGGCGTCCTCGGCCACGGAGATGTCGCCGAGCTGGGCCATCGCGGTGCCGCCGGCGGCGGTGATCTCCTCGACCAGGGAGCCGACGCCGCCCCAGGACTCGTCGGTGACGCCGACGACCTGCTGGCGGCGGTTGAGCACGCCGGTGGCCTGCTTGTCGGTGACGGCGACCGCGACGCCGGAGGCGGCGAGGTTGAGCGCGATGGCGCGCCCCATGCCGTCCCGTTTACCGCAGCCGGTGATGAGCGCTACCCGGGTGGTCAATGTGACCCGCCCGAGTAGCCGGGGAGGTCGACCGGGTAGGTGATGTCGATCAGGTCGCCGTCGATGCCGAGCTGGTGCGAGGCGATGCCGCGGAACACGTCCTTGGGCACCAGGCAGTCCTCGCAGGCGTCGGGGCCCGGAGAGACCGTCAGCGCGACCCGGTGGCCGTTCTCCTCGACCGCCAGGTTGTAGCCGTCGGCGGCGAGCATGGTGGCGATGTCCGCCATCTTCTCGGTGTAGCTGCTCATTACTTCTTCTCCCCCACCGGGACGGCGCTGCCTGACCACTCGCCGAAGATCCGGACCACCATGGAGATGGCCGCGTTCTTCGCGCCCGCCACGATGACCGGGATCGACCTGGGGCCGGCCAGGAACTTGTGGAATGCCTCGTCGCCCTCGTACGGGCCGTGGAAGGTCTTGGTGTTCACCTCGGCCTTGCCCATGCTCGACAGCTCGGCGCCGGTGCGGCCGCACCGCTCGAGCAGCCAGTTCTGCACGTCGGCCTTGGACATGCCGGCGTTCGCGAACATCTGGGCGTGCTCCGGGCACAGCACCAGGGCCACCGACGACAGCGGGAAGATCTGCGATCCGATGCGGGAGATCGTGTCCTGGAAGTCGCGCAGCACGTCCTCATGGTTGGGGGTGTGCCGGTTGTCGACGAACTCCATGGTGCGGGTGAGGGTGGCGGAGACCGCGGAGACGCCGCCGGTCACGCCGCCGTTCTCGGCGAACGGCTCCCAGGGGGACTCTTCCTCGTTCTCCGCGATGCAGACCTGCCAGCGGCCGGGCAGGCCCTGGGTGGCCTGCTCGAGCACGTGCGGGTGGATGCCGAACGCGTTGCGGACGATGAGGCCGACCGCGCGCGGGATGGTGGCGTTGGGCCGGAAGCCGGGGCCGAACGCGCCGCCCGCGGTGTTGAAGCCGAGTTCCTTGCGGATCGGGCCGTTGACCACGATCAGCGGTGAGGGGCCGCTGGTGGACTGGAAGCCGCCGCCGCGGGCGGCGCGCTCGCGCATGAGCGCCTCGAAGGCGGCGAGCACGACCGGGAAGTACTCCGGCTTGCAGCCGGCCATGGCGGCGTTGATCGCGGCGGTGCGCACGTTGACGTCGCGGCCGACCTGCTCCAGGGCGCCGATGATCTCGTCGGGGTCCTTGCTGGTGGTGGCGAGGAACGCGTCGAGGAGCGGCTGGGAGACGGGGACGAGCGGCAGCCCGTCCGACCAGCCTTGCTCGTAGCAGTACTCGATGGCGCGCTGTGCCTCGTCAGGGTCGGGGGCCGCCGCGGCGGCGGCCCCTTCGTTGTCAGCCGCGGTCATGCCCCGGCTTTTCCTGAGTCGTCGATGAGCAGGGCGACCACGTCGTCGAGCACCTGCGCGGCGCGCTCCTTGACCTTGTCCTGGGTGAGGACGGCGACGGGGTGCGCGGTGGTGGCGTACTTGTAGCCGGGCGCGCCGCGCAGGGCGGCCATCGCGTCGGCGGTGGGGATGAACGAGTCGGTGATGATGGCGGCGACGGGGACGCCGGCGGCCTCGAACACCACGCCGTCCGCGGCGGCCGCGGCGCTGCAGGAGCCGCAGTCACCAACGCCGGTGATGATCGCGTCGGATTCGGCGGCGAGTTCCTTGATGACGTCCTCGGGCTCGGGGACGGCGAAGTTGACCTTGGTGCGCTCGGTCAGCGTGACGTCGTACCGCTCCTGCAGGAGGCGGCCGACTTCCTCAAGGAAGGGGCGGGCGTTCTGCTTGGTGTTGATAAGGAGGCCGACCCGCTTGCCGTGCAGGCTCGCGAGACGGGGGGCCCTGGGCGCGGCTGGCTTGGCGCTGCTGGTGACGGTCCCCGTCGGATCCAGGATCGCGTTGGGCATTACTTCTCCGATCTCCTTCTAACGTCCGCGTCGCGGGCTTCGGTGCCGGTGCACGACGCCGCCGCGGATGCTCTTACCATCCATAAGGTCCCGGTAGCCGTCATTAATTTCGTCCAGGGTGTACTTTTCCCGGCCGATCTGTTTGTGGCCGTACCCATGACAAGCGCATCTACGGCTGTCGTGATATTAGATTTCATATCACGCGCTTCCCGTCGCGCCAAGTGTCATATATCGTCATCCCTGAGTCGGGAGACAGGGTTATCACCTGCGACAAATCCCCGGCCTGGCACCTGTCGCCGGACCCAACGCTCCCGGGCGCGGCGAGAAACGCTGGCGGAGCGAAGAGTAGGACTTGTATGGCTGACATGGTTCGCGCGGTGGTTCAGACCGGGCCGCGGCAGATGGAGATGCGCGAGTACCCCCGGCCGGTGATCGGCCCGGACGACGGCGCGCTGCTGCGCGTCGAGGCGTGCGGCATCTGCGGGTCTGACGTCGAGCAGTACAAGGGAGCGATGGGCACCCGTGGCCTGCCGATGATCCCTGGTCACGAGCCGCTGGGGATCATCGAGGAGATCTCGGACTCGGCGTCCCGCCGCTGGGGCGTGTCGGCCGGGGGCCGGGTGGCGGTGGAGATCATGATCCCCTGCCGGTCCTGCGACCGCTGCCTGGCCGGGCGGTACATGAACTGCAAGAACCGGATCGGCAGCCACGGCGGCTTCAACCCGCCGGAGCGGGGAGGAGTGCTGTCCGGCGGCTATGCCGAGTACATGCACCTGCACCCGAACTCGATCGTGCACCCGATCAGGAACGACATCCCCGCGGAGATCGCCGTCATGTACAACCCGCTGGGCGCCGGGGTGCGCTGGGCGCTTGAGTACGGCGGCGTGCACCTGGGATCGTCCGTGCTCGTGCTCGGGGCGGGCCAGCGCGGCCTGGCCGCCATCCTGGCCTCGCGGTACGTGGGCGCCGGGCTGATCATCGCCACCGGCCTGAGCCGCGACGCGAAGAAGCTCGAGCTGGCGCGCGAGTTCGGCGCCGACCACGTGATCAACGTGGAGGAGGAGGACACGGTCGCCCGGGTCCGCGAGCTGACCGGCGGCGACGGGGTGGACGTGGTGCTCGACCTGACCCCGATGGCGCAGCAGCCCATCCGCGACGCGATCAACGCGGTCCGCTGGGGCGGCACGATCGTGCTAGCCGGGCTGAAGGGGCACAAGGAGATCCCGATCACCACCGACCTGCTGATCAACAAGGCGCTCACGGTGAAGGGCGCATTCTCGGTGGACGCCAACGGCTACACCGACGCCATCCGGCTCATCGAGTCAGGCAAGTTCCCGCTTGAGAAGATGCAGACGCACAAGTTCGGCCTCGATGACGTGGAGCACGCCATCAAGCTGCTGGCTGGCGAGCTGCCCGGCGAGGACGGCATCCACGTCGCGGTCATGCCCGGCTTGTAGGCCGACGGAAAGGGGGCTTTACCACTCATGCCTATCATCGATACGCACGCGCACATCTTCCCCGGCGACTTCGGTCCGCCGCCGGCCGGGTGCGACCCGGCGGCCTGGCCGTCCGTCGAGCCCGGTCCCGACCCGGGGACCAGCCTGCTCGTCAACGGGCCGATGCGGTTCCCGGCGAAGAAGGTGTGGTTCGACGCCGAGGCGCGCCTTGAGGCCTCAGCCGCCTCCGGCGTCGACGCGGAGCTGCTCTCCCCGTTCCCCGCGCTGCTGAACTACCGCGTGCCCGGTCCGCTCGGCCGTGACCTGTGCCGGGTCACCAACGAGTACATCGCCGGGCTGGTCGGCGCCTACCCGGCGAAGTTCTACGGGCTCGGCACCATCCCGCTGCAGGACCCGGAGCTCGGTGCGGCCGAGCTGACCGAGATCGCTAAGCTCGGCCTGCCCGGCGTGGAGATCGCCTCCAACATCAACGGGGCGTCGCTGCACGACCCGCAGTTCGACGGGTTCTGGGCGGAGGCGGAGCGCCTCGGCACGGCGGTGTTCATTCACGGCATGCCGGTGCCGTCGGACCGGGTGCCCGGGCCCGCCGTCGCGACGTTCGGCGTCGGCGCCGAGGCGTCGCTCGGCGCGGCGGCGATCATCTCCGGCGGGGTGGCGGAGAAGTACCCGAACCTCAAGATCTCCTTCAGCCATGCCGGCGGCGGGTTCCCGATGATCCTGACCCGCGCCCAGTGGTTCTGGGGCCGGACCTGGAACGAGGAGCCGCCGCTGCCGGAGTCGGAGCGCCCCGAGGCCGCGCCGTGGTTCGCCGAGCACAGCCCGATCGAGCTGGCCCGCCGGTTCTACTACGACTCGCTGGTGTTCGACCACCGGGCGATCAGGTACCTGGCCGACATGTTCGGCGCCGACCGGCTGCTCGTCGGCTCGGATTTCCCTGCCATGACCCGGGAGCAGCCGATCGCCAAGACGCTGCGCTCGATGGGACTTTCGGCAGCAGAACTGGACAATGTCCTATGGAATAACTGCTTCCGATTCCTGGGCATTGACCCGCCAAAGTTATCCTCGTCAATGTGGGCACCAGCGTGAGCAGCCTATCTACCTACCTTGACCCGCTCGAGGACGACGGGGTCCCTCAGCCGTGGGCGTCACCCGGTTCGGTCGCGCAGCGGCCGCCACGATTGCTGCTCACGCTGCTCGGCGACTACTGGTGGCGGCGGACCGAGCCGCTGCCGTCGGCCGCCATCGTCGCGCTGCTCGCCGAGTTCGGCGTCAGCGACTCCGCTGCCCGCGCCGCGCTGTCCCGGCTGACCCGCAACGGCCTGCTCGTGACGTCGCGGCACGGGCGCCGCACCTTCGTCCAGCTGTCCGCCCGTGCCGCGGACGTGCTCGACGACGGCGCGCGGCGCATCTTCTCCTTCGGCAGGCGCCCCGCCCCGTGGGACGGGATGTGGTCGCTCGTCGCGTTCTCCATCCCTGAGGAACACCGGGCCGCGCGTGACGAGCTGCGCAAGGCGCTGCGCTGGCTCGGCTTCGCCCCCCTGTACGACGGGCTGTGGGTCTCGCCGCGTGACCACGCGGGCGAGGTCATCGAGCGGCTCAAGGACCTGGGCATCACCACCGCCACCGCGTTCCGGGCCACCGCGCTGCCGCTGCCCGCGGGGGCGATGCCGCTCGGCGCGGCGCCGCTCGACATCCCGTCACGGGCGTGGGACCTGAGCGGGCTGTGCGGGCGGTACGAGGAGTTCACCACGTTCGCCGGGCAGCTGCGCGACCAGACCGTGGCCGGCCAGGTCAGCGTGGCCGACGCGCTGGTCGCGCGCACCCGGGTGATGAACGAGTGGCGGGCGTTCCCCGCCATGGACCCGGACCTCCCCGACGAGCTGCTTCCCGAGGCCTGGCCGCGCGCCGCGGCCCGCGAGCTGTTCATCGCCTGCTATGACCTGCTCGGCCCGCTCGCCACCAGGCGGGTCCGGCAGATCATCGCGAGGTACAGCCCGGACCTCGCGGTCCGCGCCAACTTCCACAACACGGAGCTGACCATGTCCGACACGGCGGAGGCGTGAGCGGTGCCGGGTTACTAGCAGGACGTGGCCCGCTGCGCGGCGATGCCGGGGTAGTCGAACGGGTTGCTCGGCTTGTTGTCGCCGGAGAACACCGCGGGCAGGCCGTCCGGCCAGGTGAAGATCACCCGGGTCCAGTACCAGGTGCCCTTGCCTGACGCGCAGGCCATCACCGGCTTGCTGAGCGCCACGCGCACCGCGACCGCGTGCAGCGTGCCCGCGGCGCAGTTCGGGTCGCAGTCGTCAATCTTCTCCGTCCCGGTTCCGTCGGCCTGGGTGGAGTCCCACGCGGTCCAGGTCATGTTCCACAGGGCGGTGGTCCCGTCGCCGGACAGCCCGCAGCCCGCGTCGCAGGCGGGCCGGTACACCACGGTGCCGCGCACGTCGCCGCCCTCGGCGAGGAAGACCTGCGGGCCGGACTGGCCCGGGCTGGTACTGCCGGCCCCGGCCGGGGTCGCCGGGACGGAGGACGGCGGGGGCGACTGGACCTGGCCGGTGCTCGCCGGCGCCGAGGCGGCGCTCACCGTCGCCGCGGAGCTCGCAGCAGGCGAGGCCGTCGTGGCCGTGCCGCCCGCCGGGGATGAAGACGATGGCGAGGAGGTGCTCGCGCACCCGGTTAGCAGGGCGATGGCGAGCGGCGGGACAAGGACAAGAAACGAACGCGGACGCAGCATTACGGGGTCACCAACCAGTCTAGGAGCCGAAAAACTTACTCCTAGACGCCCAGCGGAGGCGGGCGGTTGCCGTCGTAGCGGGCCTGGCCCCGCATTGACGCGGGGTCAGCCCGCCAGGACGCGGCCGGGTGACGTGACGGTGCCGGCGGGCCAGGCGGTGATGTCGGCGGGGTCAAGGCGCACGGCGCACTGGTCGCCGGGCGCCAGGTCGAGCAGCGCGGTGGTCCGGACGCGCAGCTCGGGCGGCTGCCGCTGGCCGGTGCGCAGCCGGACGGTGAGGGTGGTGAGCGTGCCGATGTCGGCGATGTCGTCAACCACCGCCGGGTAGGCGGCGCCGTGGCCGTTGCCCGCGGCGTCCGCGCCAGTGCCAGGGAAGACGGGGCCAGCCAGGACGGCGACATGGTCGGGGCGGATGGTCCACAGCACCGCCGCGCCGGCCGGCAGGTCCCCGGTCGCCGCCGCGATCCGCAGGGCAGCCCCCTCGTCCCCGTCCGCCCCGTCCCCGCCTGCCCAGTCGCCGACGGCGAGGACGCCCGGCTCCGCGACCGTGCCACGGATCAGGTTGGGGATGCCGAGCAGCCGTGCCACCTGCGGGGACGCCGGGCGGGCGAAGACCTCGGCGCGCGGTCCCGCCTGGAGCAGGCCCCCCTCGCCGATGACGATGATCTCGTCGGCGAGCAGCGCCGCCTCCTCGGCGTCGTGCGTCACGATGACGGTGGACAACCCGGCGTCGCGCTGCAGGCGGCGCACCTCGCGGCGGAGCTCCCCGCGGACCGGGGCGTCGAGCGCGCTGAACGGCTCGTCCAGCAGGACGAGCCGGGGCTGGAACGCGAGCGCGCGGGCGAGCGCCACCCGCTGCCGCTGGCCGCCGGACAGCTCGCCCGGCAGCCGCCCCTCCAGGCCGTCGAGCCGCAGCGTGCGCAGCCACCAGGCGGCCAGCGCCGGGTCGGCGCCCGTCGCGAACAGCAGCTGCTGCCAGACGGTGCGGCCGGGGAACATCGTGTGCCCCTGCGGCACGTACCCCACCCGGCGCTCCTCGACCCGCACCGCGCCCACCTCCGCGCCGTTGAACCGCACCCCGCCGGCCGAAGCGCCGAGGAACCCGGCGATGGCGCGCAGCGTGATCGACTTGCCCGCACCGGACGGGCCGAGGATGGCGATCTTGTTGCTCGCCGACTGGTGCGCCAGCCGCAGCCGGAAGGTGCCGACCGTGAGGTCAAGGTCGAAGGAGACGGCGACCGGCTCGACAGGTGGCGGCGGGGCGGGCGGCGGCAGCACCAGGGGCCTGCGGAGCCGCGGCGCCAGCCTGACCTGGCTGAGGAGCAGGACGGCCACGGCGACGCCGAGCGCCAGCGCGGTCGGCGCCTGGGTGCCGGGGATGCCGGTGGAGGAGAACTGCACGTAGGTGAAGACCGGCAGCGTGTAGGGGTGGTAGGCGAGCAGCACGGTCGCGCCGTACTCGCCGATGGCGCGCAGCCAGGTCATCAGCATGCCGCCGCGGATGCCGGGCATGGCGACCCGCAGCGACACCAGCCAGAACCGGCTGGCCGGCCGGCGGCCGAGCGAGGCCGCGAGGTCCTCGAGCGCGGGGTCGACGCCCTCGAACGCGGTCCGCGCCGCGACGATGAGAAAGGGGCCGGCGACGAAGGTCTGCGCGATGACGACGCCGACCACGGTGCCGGTGAGGTCGTCGTTGAAGAGGTTCCCCAGCCAGGTGTACGGGCCGACGATGTAAATGAGCAGCAGTCCGGCCATCACCGGCGGCAAGGCCAGCGGCAGCTGGACAAGCAGGCCGATCAGCCAGTTGAGGCGCCCCCGGGAGCGCGCCAGCCAGTACGCGAGCGGTATGCCGAGCAGCGTGACGATCGCGGTGGATACCGTCGCGGTCGCCACCGAGGTCCACAGCGCCGACCACAGCCCCGGGGCGCCGAACCCCCGGTCGCCCGGCTGAGCCAGCCGGTACAGGAAGGCGACGACCGGGACGGCCAGGTACAGCGCGAGCAGCCCGCCCAGGTAGGTGAGCGGGCTGCGTGACGCGCGGTACTTCACGTGAAGAAACTTACCCAGTCAATGCAAATGGAAGTTGCGTCCCGCAACTAGCCGATGGCGCGCTGCACCGTGGACGGCACGCCGCTGCCAGTGACCGTCGCCGGGCTGACCAGGTCGAAGCCGTCCTGCTTGAGCACCGTCTGGGCGGCCGGGCCGAGCATGTAGGCGACGAACGCCTCGGCACCCGCCTCGTTCGGCGCGCCCGCGAGCGTCGAGATCGTGTAGCTGGCCTTCAGCCCGGTGGTGCCGGTGAGCGGCACGGTCGGGATGCTGGCGGGCACCGCCTCGGCGGTGTAGAAGAAGCCCGCGTCGAGCTGCCCCGACTGGAGCCGGGCGACCAGGGTCTCCTCGGGGAAGACGTCACCCTTGTCGTTCTCGATCGCGGTCAGCGCCGGCAGGTTCTGCGACTTGGCGGTGCCGGTCAGCGCCTGCGCGGTGAGCTTGCCCTTAGGGTCGGTCGCCGGGTCGGTGAAGCCCAGCTTGAGCCCGGGCGTGGTGATCGCCTTGTACCACGGCTCGGACTTGATCGCGGAGGCGAACTTGCTGTTGGCGTTGTAGCCGAGCACCAGGTTGGACGAGGCGAACTTGATGTAATAGGAGACCCAGCTGCCGTTGGCCGAGCCCATCAGGGCGGCGGTCGCCTTCGGGCTCGCGCTGATGAACACGTCGCCCTTGTAGACCTTGCCCTTGATGTCGGTCACCAGGGCGGTGGAGCCCGCGCCCGCGCCGGTCACCGAGTAGCCGCTCGCGGCCTGGAAGGCCGGGCCGACCTGCTTGGTGATCAGGTTGACGAGCGAGCCCGCGTACAGCACGTCGACCGAGCCGGAGCCGGTGGCCGAGGACGCCGGGGAGGCGGCGGCGGACGTCGCGGCGGCGCTCGATCCCGGCGGGCTCGCGGCCGGCGCGCTCGACGAGCTTGCCGAGCTTGAGGACGAGCTGCAGGCAGCGGCGGCGAGGCCGAGGCACGCTATGCCGAGCGCGGCGGCGAGCCGCCGTCGTGGTGACCGGAATGGAGGCATGACGTCGACATTAGCTACCAATACTTGCGTAACGCAATAAGACTTGACATCGCTACACCGTACTGTGACCGCGGCGCGCCCGCGTGCCGCCCGCCGTGGCGGGCTGGTTACTCGCCGGTACGATAACCCTCAAATCGCCGTGGGACACAACGAACCGCTCTTGTCATTGAGGTGAGACCACCATTGACCGGGCCGCCGGCCGGGCGGATGATGACACCCAAACTGCGTTTACTGCCCGGGGAGGGTATTGCATGAAGACGCGAGCAGCGGTGCTCAGGGACGTCGGCAAGCCGTTCGAGATCGTTGAGCTTGACCTCGACGAGCCGAAGGCGGACGAGGTCCTCATCCGGTTCGTCGCCTCGGGCCTGTGCCACTCCGACGACCACCTGCGCACCGGCGACATCCCGGTCAGGTACCCGATCGTCGGCGGCCACGAGGGCGCCGGGATCGTGGAGAAGGTTGGGCCGGGCGTCACCAGGCTGGCCGTCGGCGACCACGTGATCACCTCCTGGCTCCCCGTCTGCGGGCACTGCCGGTTCTGCTCCCGCGGCCAGACCAACCTGTGCGACCTGGGCCGCTTCCTGGTGGACAACTCCCTGCCGGACGGCACCTACCGCTACCACGAGGGCACCACCGACTTCGGGCAGATGTGCCTGCTCGGCACGTTCTCGCAGTACGCCGTGGTCTCCGAGTACTCGGCGGTGAAGATCGAG
>DASWAE010000154.1:0-28790 GCA_036391275.1 Trebonia sp. | reverse complement strand
CCCCTACGCCGCCGCCGAGCGCGGCTACGTCGACGCCGTCATCCGCCCCGCCGAAACCCGCGCCGCCGTCACCCGCGCCCTCATCAGCCTGCGCACCAAACGCGAAACCCTGCCCCCCAAGAAACACGGCAACATCCCGCTATGAGCGACGCCACCGCCCAGCCAGGCGAAGTGCCCGTGATCAGGGTGACCCGCGGCAACCCGGCGCCCGCCGAGCTCACGGCCGTGCTGGCCGTGCTGCTGGCCGCCCGGCCCGCTGCCCCGGCCCCGCCCGCGGCGAGGACGGCCGGGGATTCCCGGTGGGCGGAGCGCGCCTTCGTTCGGGCTACCCTCCCCCGCCCTGGGCCGCGCGCCTGGCAAGCCTCCGCCCGGCCGCGCTGACCGCCCGCATGATCCGCCAAGGAGTGTCATGAGCACGATGACCCAACCGCCGCCGCCGGCCGGCGTCCGCGTCCGGGTGGTGATCGCCAAGCCCGGTCTTGACGGCCACGACCGCGGCGCCAAGGTCATCGCCCGCGCCTTGCGGGACGCCGGCCACGAAGTCATCTACACCGGCCTGCACCAGACCCCGGAGCAGATCGTCGCCTGCGCCATCCAGGAGGACGCGGCGGTCGTGGGCCTGTCCATCCTGTCCGGTGCGCACCTGACCGCCACCAGGAAGGTGATCAGCCTGCTCGCTGAGCAGGGCGCCGGAGACGTCCGGGTCATCGTCGGCGGCATCATCCCCGATGCCGACATCCCGGAGCTGCGCGCGATGGGAGTGCACGCCGTCTTCACTCCCGGCGCGGACCTCGGGTCCATCATCGCGGCCGTCGAGCACACCGGCAAGGAAGCTGTCCAGGCATGACAATCACCAAGGTCCTCATCAGTAACCGGGGCGAGATCGCGGTCCGGGTCGCCCGCGCCTGCCGCGACGCCGGCCTCACCGGCGTCGCCGTCTACGCCGACCCGGACCGCGACGCGCCGCACGTCCGGGCAGCCGACGAGGCCTACGCCCTCGGCGGCGACATCCCCGCCGCCAGCTACCTCGACATCGGCAAGATCCTCGCGGCCGCGGCGAAATCCGGCGCCGACGCGGTCCATCCCGGGTACGGGTTCCTGTCGGAGAACGCCGACTTCGCCCAGGCCGTGCTCGACGCCGGGCTGACCTGGATCGGGCCGCCCCCGCAGGCGATCCGCGACCTCGGCGACAAGGTCGCCGCCAGAAAGATCGCCCAGCGGGCCGGCGCCCCGCTGGTGGCCGGCACCGCCGACCCGGTCGCCGGCGCCGCGGAGGTGACCGCGTTCGCGCGGGAGCACGGGCTGCCGGTCGCGATCAAGGCCGCGTTCGGCGGCGGCGGCCGCGGCCTCAAGGTCGCCCGGACGCTGGAGGAGATCCCCGAACTCTACGAGTCGGCGGTCCGCGAGGCGGTCGGCGCGTTCGGCCGCGGCGAGTGCTTCGTCGAGCGTTACCTCGGCCGGCCGCGGCACGTGGAAACCCAGTGCCTCGCCGACACGCACGGCACCGTGGTGGTCGTCTCCACCCGCGACTGCTCCCTGCAGCGGCGGCACCAGAAGCTGGTCGAGGAAGCCCCCGCCCCGTACCTGACCCCCGGCCAGGAAGACCAGCTCCGTGCCGCGTCCAAGGCGATCCTCCGGGAGGCGGGCTACGTCGGCGCCGGAACGTGCGAGTTCCTCGTCGGCCAGGACGGCACCATCTCCTTCCTCGAGGTCAACACCCGGTTGCAGGTCGAGCACCCGGTCACCGAGGAAGTCACCGGCATCGACCTGGTCCGCGAGATGTTCCGCATCGCCGACGGCGAGGCCCTCGGCTATGACGACCCGCCGGCGCGCGGTCACTCGGTCGAGTTCCGGATCAACGCGGAGGACCCCGGCCGCGGCTTCCTCCCGGCCCCCGGCAGCGTCACCACCTGGGAGCCCCCGGCCGGCCCCGGCGTCCGGCTCGACGCGGGCGTCCAGGCCGGATCGGTGATCGGGCCCGCCTGGGACTCACTGCTCGGCAAGCTCATCGTCACCGGCGCGACCCGCCAGCAGGCGCTGCAGCGCGCCGCCAGGGCACTGGCTGAGTTCCAGGTCGACGGGCTGGCCACCGCCCTGCCGTTCCACCGGGCCGTCGTCACCGACCCCGCGTTCGCTCCCGAGCTGCACGGCAATCCGGGGCCGTTCACCGTGCACACCCGGTGGATCGAGACCGAATTCAGCAACAACCTCGCCCCGTGGACTCCCGGCGGCGCCGGCTCAAGCGAGCCGGCCGGCCCGGAGGACAGGCAGGCCATCGTCGTCGAGGTCGACGGCAAGCGCTTCGAAGTCACCCTGCCCGCGGTCCTGGCCGCTGGCGCCGCCGCTCCTGCGGCTGCCGCGGCTGCCGCGGTGCCGGGCGGCCAGGCGCGCCGCCAGCGCGCGCCCAGGCAGCCCGGCGCGGGCGCGGCTTCCGGCGATGTCCTGGCCGCGCCGATGCAGGGAACCGTGATCAAGGTCGCCGTCTCCGATGGACAGCAGGTCAACGCCGGGGACCTGGTCCTCGTGCTTGAGGCGATGAAGATGGAGCAGCCGGTGAACGCCCATAAGTCCGGTACCGTCGCCGGCCTGACCGCGCAGGCGGGCGGCACTCTCACCAGCGGAGCCGCCATCTGCGAGATCAAGGACTGACGGGCAGCGCCACCGTAGCGGGTAAAGGCCCTGTCTCACTCGTCTCGTGAGTCAGGGCCTGCCGCTTTCCCGTGCCGCTTTCCCGTGCCGTTTTCCCGTGCCGCTAGATCTCGACGGGCTCGTCCTCCGGGTGCGTGTGCTCCGGCAGCGGCTCGCGCTTGCGCTGGTGCAGCATCTTGTGCAGGTTGGCCAGGTAGTCGTCGGTGAAGCCCCTGGTGCCCTGCTGGTGCACGTGGCTCAGGTGCTCGACCAGGTTGACTTCGCTGCCGTCCTCGTTGGCGGCTTGCGTGGTCACGGTTCCCCCTCGTTCCGCCCAGCGTCCCGCGGAGCATGTTCCCGCCCGCCCGGCCGGTTAACCAGCGGCTTGACCAGCGAGGACGTGACAAGCGCGGCATGTCGGGAGCAAGAGGCGGGGCTGCCTTGCGTGCCGCACATACACTGACGCGTAGCGAAGACGGAGGGACACCGGATGAGCGACGAGGACCCCTGGAAGAACTGGTACCAAGCGGAACAGCCGAGCGCCGGCGATGCCGGGTCAGACGCGACGCGGGACATGACGTCGTTCTCGCAGCTGCCGCCGCCGGGTAGCGGCCAGGGAGGCGACGCGGGGCGCGGCTCCTGGCCGCAGCAGCCGCCGGCCTCCTCTTCCGGCGGTGCCAGCTACGGCGGTTCCGGCTACGGGGGCTCGGGTTACGGGGGCTCCGGTTACGCGGGCTCCGGCTACAGCGACTCCGGTTACGGCGGCGCCGCCGGCTACCGCGGCGCGCCGCCCGGCGCCGGGCCGGCGCGCTACGGACGGCGCTGGCGGTTCTGGGGCCAGCCCGGACGGCACGGCAGGCGGATCGCGCTGGTCATCTTCCTCGTCGTGGTCGTGATCCTGGCCGGGCTTGGCGGCACCTACTTCTGGCTCAACGGGAAACTGCACCGCACCGTCACGCTGCCCGCGTTCACCGGCACGTCGGCCGGGACGAACTGGCTGATCGCCGGAAGCGACACGCGCGACGGGATCAGCCGCGCCGAGCGGGCCACGCTGCACCTGGGCGCCTCGGGCGCGAACGCCTCCGACTCCCTCATGCTGCTGCACATGGGCACCGGCAAGCCCGTGCTGATCAGCATCCCGCGCGACTCCTACGTGCCGATCCCCGGGCACGGCCACAACAAGATCAACGCCGCGCTCGCGTTCGGCGGCCCGACGCTGCTCATCCAGACCGTCGAGCAGGTCACCGGCCTACGCATCGATCACTACATGGGCATCGGGTTCGGCGGCCTGGCGAACGTGGTCAACACCGTCGGCGGGGTACGGATCTGCGTCACGGCCGCAATCCCGCCCGACTCGTACTCGGGCTTCAAGGGCCTCGCGGCCGGCTGCCACACCCTCAACGGCACGCAGGCGATCGCGTTCGTCCGCGACCGTCACTCGTTCGGGACCTCGGACCTGCAGCGGATCCAGGACCAGCGGGCGTTCCTTTCCGCCCTGCTGTCCAAGGCGACGAGCCCGGGCGTTTACCTGAACCCGTTCACCGCGCTGCCGTTCGGCTCGGCGGCGGCGAGCTCGCTCTCCATCGACAAGGGCACCAGCCTTTACGACCTGCTGCAGGTGGCCCAGGCGCTGCGCGGACCGCAGACGGGCACCGTGCCGATCGCGAACGCGGCGTACCCGACCGCCGCCGGCGAGGCGGTGCTGTGGAACCGGTCACAGGCGCTCCAGCTTTTCGACGCGCTGCAGCAGGGCAAGGCCGTGCCGGCGGGGCTGCTGAACGGGACGAAGGTCGGCTGAGCCAGTCCCACGCGACGCACCAGTTCGCAGCAGTTGAGGCAGGCGATGCGGCTTGCTCCGTTTCTCACGGTTTGAGCCCGATAGTTTTGGTGTATCTGTACCTGTAAAGGTAGGTCTTGACATCGTGTCGCGCCGGTGCTTGCGCTTCGCGGACTGGCTTAACCGGAGGTCTCATGACCCGTGTACAGGTTGATGAGCAAACCAGCCTCGGCCTGTCGGCACGCGAGAGTGAGGTCATGTCGCTGATCGCCGGCGGCCATACCAACGGCGAGATAGCAGCGCGCCTGTTCCTCGCCGAGAAGACAGTCAAGAACCACGTCAGGCGCATCTACTCCAAGCTCGGCGTGCACAACCGCCCCGCCGCCATCGCCCACTGGCTCTCCGCCCGCTCCCCCCGCACGACGTAACCCGGTCCCCGCTACCCGCGCCCCGGTGACTTTGGGAGCGGTGAGGCCTGAGTGACGCGCGAATCATGTGTTGCGCGGTCTTATGCGCGGCGGGCGGCAAGATCCGGAAGGGTTGTGGTGTCATGAAGCCTTTTAGGCGTTATGACGCCTAAAAGGCTTCATGATCATGATTCGGGCCTGGCCGGATCAGATGCTTGAGGGGTGCTTGAGGCATATGGGGAGGATGTTGCGGCTGGGTTGCCCGTCGGCGGCGCGGCCGGCGGCTCCCGCGGCGCCGGGCGGCGCGCTCCCTGCGGCGACTCAGGCGGCGTACGCTGAAGACGCGACAGTCTCCTGGGAAACGTTCAGGTTTTCCTCAGCAAAACAAGCGAAGATAGAGATCATGAACACGTCGATCACCGAACCGGGGGCGCAAGCCGACGCACGGCTGCTCGTCGTCGAGGATGAGCCGAACATCCTTGAGCTCCTGTCCGCATCGCTGCGCTACGCGGGGTTCGACGTGATCACGGCGTCCGGCGGCACGGAGGCGGTCCAGGCGGCGCAGCGGCACCGGCCGGACCTGATCGTGCTCGACGTGATGCTGCCCGACATGGACGGGTTCGACGTGATCCGGCGGCTGCGCGGCGGGGGCGCGCGGATCCCCGTGGTCTTCCTGACCGCGCGGGACGCTACCGACGACAAGATCCGCGGGCTCACCCTCGGCGGCGACGACTACGTGACCAAGCCGTTCTCGCTCGAAGAGGTCATCGCCAGGATCAAGGCGGTGCTGCGCCGTACCCGCGGTGACGGCGTGGAGCCGACGCCGCGGCTCAAGTTCGCCGACCTCGAGCTCGACGAGGAAAGCCACGAGGTCTGGCGGGGCGGCGCGCAGGTGCAGTTGTCGCCGACCGAGTTCAAGCTGTTGCGGTACTTCATGTCCAACGCCAACCGGGTGCTGTCGAAGATGCAGATCCTTGACCATGTCTGGGACTACGACTTCCGCGGCGACACCGGGATCGTTGAGTCGTACGTGTCCGTGCTGCGCCGGAAGATCGACACCAGGGAGCCACGGCTGATCCACACCCTCCGCGGGGTGGGATACGTGCTGCGGCTCCCGTCTTCGTAGGGACGGCCCTTGCTCATGTCGGATGTGGAGCCGCAAGCCGACGTAGCGGAACTGGGCAATGGTAGCCACCGGAAGCCCAGCCGGTCTCCGCTTGCCGCGGCCCGGCGGCTGTCCGACCGCACGCCGTTGAAGGCCAAGCTGATCGCGGCGGTGCTCGCCCTGGTGATCATGGCGCTGGCGGCGATCAGCATAGCCAGCGTGTACATGCTGCGCGGCTACATCACCACGCAACGCGACACCCAGCTGGTCCAGGACTTCCAGGCAATCAGCCCGCAGGCGCTGTCCCAGGTGAGCGCGGGAACCGCGGCGCCGACCCGGTCCAACATGGTGCTCGGTATCCAGCTCCCCGGCCACCAGCTCACCTGGCAAGCCCCGGGCAACTTCCAGTACATCAACGGCGGCGCGGGAACCGGGCCGCTCCCCTCGCTGCCGACCAGCGCCACCTGGGCCAGCGGCAACACCCCGACGCTGCTGACCGTGCCGTCGCAGTCCGGTCCGGACAGCTGGCGGGTCATCGGCATCGACGTGGACAACTTCCCCGTCTCCAACAGCGCGGGAACCCAGCTCAAGACCGTCAACGTGGTCCTCGCGGTAGACCTCGGCAACATCGACGCGATGACGACGCGGCTCGTGCTCTTCGACCTGATCGTGGGCGGCGCGATCGTGGTCGTGCTCGCCGCCGTCGGCGTCGCGGTCGTGCAGACCAACCTCCGGCCGCTGAACGACATCGAGATGACCGCCGGCCAGATCGCCAAGGGACACCTGGACCACCGCGTTCCTGAAGGCGACCCGCGCACCGAGATCGGCTCGCTCGGCCGCTCGCTGAACGCGATGCTCGCGCAGATCGAGCGGGCGTTCCGCGCGCAGGAGGCGTCAGAGCAGGCCGCGCACGAGTCAGAGGAGCGGATGCGCCGGTTCACCGCCGACGCGGCGCACGAGCTGCGCACACCGCTGACCACGATCCGCGGCTTCGCCGCCCACTACCGGCAGCGCGGTGGCGCGGCCAGCTGGCGGTCCAGGGTCCCGGCCGGCGGCGTCACCAGAACGGACGAGCTGGCACCCGAGGAACTCGACCACATCATGGGCCGGGTGGAGGCGGAAGCGGCGCGGATGGGGCTGCTCGTCGAGGACCTGCTCACGCTGGCCAGGATCGACCAGCAGCGCCCGCTCGCCAAGGCCCCGGTGGACCTGCTCACGCTGGCCGCCGACGCGGTGCAGGACGCGCGGATTGTCGCGCCTGGACGACCGGTCGACCTGGTGGTGGCACCGGGGACGGCGTTCATCGTGGAGGGTGACGAGCCCCGGCTGCGACAGGTGATCGGCAACCTGATGAACAACGCGCTCACCCACACGCCCGCCGGCACGCCGGTGCGGCTGAAGATCGGCCGCGGCACGCTGGAGGCCGACGCCGCCAACCTGGCCAGGAAAGCGGAGCCGGACGCGCACGACGGCTGGACCAGCACGGACGAGGACGCGAGGGCGACGGCGGGACAGCCGGCGCCGGGCGGCGTGGTTCCCGCCGTGGTGCTTGACGTCGAGGATGACGGGCCGGGGATGAGCGCCGGCCAGGCACAGCGCGTCTTCGAGCGCTTCTACCGGGCCGATGCGGCACGCAACCGTGCTTCCGGCGGCACCGGGCTCGGGCTGGCGATCGCGGCCGGGCTGGTCGCCGCGCACGGCGGCACCGTCTCGGTGCGCACGGCGCCCGGGCAGGGCGCTGACTTCCAGGTCAAGCTGCCGCTCTCGCCCGACGCGCAGCCGGCCGAGGACCCCGAGGACGACCTGCCCGCCTAGCGTCGGCCCGGGGCCATCTCGGCGATCGCCGCGGCGACGACGTCTGGGCGTTCTTCGGGCAGGTAGTGCCCGGAGCCGTCGACGACGCGGATGGCCAGCTCGTCCGCGTGCGGCCCGGCGCCGGTGAGGCTGCGGGGAGACAGGGCGAAGTCGCGGGCCCCGGCCAGGACCATGGCGGGCACCGTGAGGTGCTGGTGACGGTAGCCGCCGAGCACCCGGCGCGGGATGTCATGGAGCACGGCCTGCCAGTGCAGTTGCTGTCCGGCGCGGGCCCGGGCCGGCTCGCGGCCAGGGCGGGCGAACACCTCGGCGTCGGCGGCGGGCAGGCTGGGGCGGCCGCGGCGCAGCAGCCAGGCCAGGACCCCGGTATGCCGGATGACCCAGGTGCCGAGCAGCGGGTATTCCAGCAGCGCGGTGTACCAGAACCGCCACATCTGCGGCAGCAGCCTGCGCTGCGGAAGCCACGGATGCGGGGCGTTGACCGCGACCACCCCGGTGAACCGGTCCGGGGCGGCCAGCGCCAGGTGAAACGCCAGCCAGCCGCCCCACTCGTGCCCGGCCACAGTGACCGGCGGCAATCCGAGCGCGTCGAGCACGGCCAGAACGTCGCCGGTGAGGGTGGCGGTGTCGTAGCCGCGGCGGGGAGCATCCGACTGCCCGGCGCCGCGCAGGTCGAGGGCGCAGACGCGGTGGTCTTCCGCGAGCTTGGTGATGACGTCCCGCCAGGCGTACCAGTGCTGCGGGTAGCCGTGCAGCAGCAGCACCGGCGGGCCGCTGGTGCCGGCCTGGGCCACGTGCAGGCGCACGCCGTTGGCGATCAGCTGGCGGTGGGTGATTCCCTGCGGTGTCGTGATGGTCATGCCCCGATAGAGTGGCGCCCCAGCTGATCCGTTCCCTGGTGTGGCATCGTTCACCTTCGGGAACCTTTTCGTGTTCAGCGGCCTCTTGCCAGCGGGAGGTGTGCCGGGTGAATGAGGGCGAGCGGCTGGCCGGGCTGGTCCGCGCGGCGCAGCGCGGGGACGCACTGGCCATGGCTGAGCTGCTCGACGAGCTCGCCCCAGCGGTCGGCCGGTGGTGCGCGCCGATCGCGCTGGACGAGGCCGAGGACGCCGCGCAGGAGGCGATGATCGCGATCTTGCGCGGGCTGCGCGGGCTGCGGGACCCGGCGGCGCTGTTCGGCTGGGCGCGGGCGATCGCGGTCCGCGAGGCGGTGCGGGCCGCCCGCCGCGCCAGGCGCGAGCAGCCCGCCGAACTCGCCAGCGTGCCGGCTCCCGGTGACCCGCAGCTCGCGGCCGACATCCGCGACGTCCTTGGCCGGCTGGCGCCCGAGCACCGCGCGGTGCTGATGCTGCGCGACCTGGAAGGCCTCGGCGAGCGCACCGCCGCGGCGGTGCTCGGCCTTCCGGTCGGCACGATCAAATCGCGGCTGGCCCGGGCCCGCGCTCGCTTCCGGAAGGAGTGGCAGGCATGACCTGGCCGACTACCGACCTCGACGCCATCCGCCGGCTCCGTGCCCTGGCCGCGGCGGTACCCGGCGCGTTCATCGCCGAGACCACCCTGGATGCGCCGTTCGACCAGGTGTGGGCCGTGGCCGCTGACCTGGAGCACGAACTGCCGGCCTACCTGCCCGACGTCCGCTCTTTCACCATCACCGCCCGCGACGGCGAGCGGCTGCAAGCCGACGCCCGCGGCTACGCCAGGCTACGCGCCCGCTTCGACATCGTGCTCCGCCCCGGGTGGTGCATCATGCGCAGCCGCTTCCTGCTCGGCGGGCTGGCAGCGGTCCCGGACGGCCAGCGAACCAGGCTCGCCTTCCTCGGCGGCGTGCACATCCCCGCACAGCAAGCCGCCGCCCCCGTCCTCACCGCCATCGGCCGCGGGGCCGGGCCGAGAGTGCTCGCCCGCTTCGCCAGCCGCGTCCGCCAGCGCGACCCCGGCCCCTGAGCTAAGACAGCTGCTCGCGGAGCTGGGCGGCCAGGCGGGACATGCCGGTTTCCAGGAGTGCGAGCACGCGGGCGAAGTCGGCGCCGGTGCCGCAGTACGGGTCGGGGACGTCCTGGCCGCCGAGGCCGGCGATCTCACCGAAGAGCCTGATCCTGTCCTGGTCGGCGGGGGCGGCCATGGCGCGCAGGTCGCGCAGGTTGGCGGCGTCCATGGCGAGGACCAGGTCGCGTTCGGGCAGCCAGGACGGTTCGAACTGGCGGGCGCGGTGGGACTCGCCGTCGTAGCCGTTGCGGGCGAGCTGCCGCCGCGAGCCGGAGTGCATGGGCGCGCCGATGTGCCAGTCACCGGTCCCGGCGCTGTCCACCGTCACCGAGCCTGTCAGGCCGGCCTTGCCAAGCTGGTCGCGCAGCACGACCTCGGCCATCGGCGAGCGGCAGATGTTGCCGAGGCAGACGCAGCAGATGCGGTAGGGACCGCCCGGGTTACGCGGCGGCGGCAACGGGGCCGACGAGGATTGGGACACCTGCTAAGGATGCCGCATGACCGCGGGTAACGCGGCCGGCGGCCTGGCCGTGCCGGTCCTGCCGTGCTGGTCGCTCGCGGTGGCGAACGCGGTGTGGTGGGTGGCGAAGCGGCCGTGGTCGTACGCCGTTTCCGCGTGCTCGGTCTCGTCAATGCCGGCCAGTTCGGCTTCCCTGGTGGCGCGCAGGCCGAGGGTCTTGTGCACCAGGGCGGCGACCGCCAGCGTGAGCAGCCCCGAGTAGGCGACGGTGACGAGCGCCGCGAGGGCCTGCCGGCCGAGCTGGGTGAAACCGCCGCCGTAGAGCAGGCCGTTCGCGCCAGCCGCGTTCACCGCGGTGGTCGCGAGCAGGCCGGTGGTGAGCAGGCCGGTCAGGCCGCCGATGCCGTGCACCGCGACGACGTCCAGTGAGTCGTCGAAGCCGAAGCGGTACTTGAGCCTGATGGCGAGCGCGGCGATGCCCCCGGCCGCGAGGCCGATCGCGGCGCCGCCCAGCGGCTCGACGAAGCCGCAGGCGGGGGTGATGCCGACGAGCCCGGCGACCGCGCCGGAGGCGGCCCCGAGCGTGGTGGGCTTGCCGTCCCGCCGCTGCTCGACGATGAGCCAGCCGAGCAGGCCGGTGCCGCCGGCCAGCATCGTGTTGAGGAACGCGGTGGCGGCGAGCCCGTCGGCGGCCAGCGCCGAGCCGGCGTTGAAGCCGAACCAGCCGAACCAGAGAATGCCGGCGCCGAGCATGACCATCGGGAGGTTGTGCGGGCGGGGCTGTTCCCGCGGCCAGCCGGCCCGCTTGCCGACGACGAAGGCGAGGGCGAGGGAAGCCGCGCCCGAGTTCGCTTCCACGGCGGTTCCGCCGGCGAAGTCCAGCAGGTGGAGCTTGGCGACCAGCCAGCCGCTGGGGTCGAAGACCCAGTGCGCCAAAGGCAGGTAGACGACCGTCACCCACAGGGCGACGAAGACCAGCCACGGCCAGAAGCGCGTCCGCTCGGCGACCGCGCCGGCCAGCAGCGCCACCGTGATGATCGCGAACATCAGCTGGAAGGAGGCGAGCGCGAACACCGGGATGCGGTGACCTGGCGGACCGGTGAGCTGAGTCGCCAGGTCATGCAGGCCCGCCTGGCTGAGGGTGCCGAGCAGGCCGCCGCCGGCGTCCGGGCCGAAGGCGAGCGAGTAGCCGAACAGCACCCAGATGACCCCGACGACACCGAGGCACGCGACGGTCAGCGCGATCGTGTTCAGCATGCTCTTGGCGCGGATCATGCCTGAGTAGAAGAGGGCCAGGCCCGGCGTCATGAACATGACGAGGCCGGCGCTGACCAGCAGCCAGGCAGTATCTGCGGCATTCATCCGGCATACCGTCACGTTTCAATGTTTCGCGGCAGGAACCGGGTGATTTCACGCATGTTAATTGTGTGAACCGCCGGTAACGGCGGGGGCGGTCAACCTGCTACCGATCGCCGGATAGGAACCGCCAGCCAGCCGTCCCCCAAGGGGACGGGGACGGCTGGCTGGCGGGGGCTCGGCTGGCTGCCGTGTCCTCAGGCGCTGACGGCCACGGGAACCGGGTTGGGTGCCAGGAGCGGGGGCCCGACCGGCAGCTTGATCCTGTTGCCCGCTATGCCGTTAGAGACGCCGGCGGCGGAGGCGTACCAGGCCGCGAGCGCGGTGAGGACGCCAACGTAACCGCCGAAGTGGACGACGCCCGTGCTCCCGGCGAAGTTACCGATGAACAGGATGACCTCGGTGGCTTCCAGGGTCAGGAACACGATGAACACCGCCACGTTAAGCGCCGTGGACATGATGAGCATGTACGTGTTGAATACCGCGAACGCGAGCAGGATCCAGCCGAGGTCGTGGTCTGCCGCGGCGCCCGTGGCGTGCGGTGCCACGAACTGGGCCCAGAGGAACAGGCCGATCCAGAATCCGCCGTACGTGGAGAAGGCGGTGGCTCCGAAGACGTTCCTGTTCCGGAACTCCCAGATGCCGGCGAGCACCTGCATAGCGCCGCCGTAGGCCAGCGCGTACCCGAGCCACGCGCTGCCGGTGGCGGCGGTCATCCAGTTGGCGTTGGCGGCCGACAGCAGGAAAGTGGTCAGCGCGAAGGCCGCTAGCCCGAGAGGGGCCGGGTCAGCGGCGGGGGCGGGGACAACACGTACTTCTTCGGCCATGGCTGCTCCGTTGCTTCGTTGCCGGTGTACTCAGGCGGAAAAGTACGGTGCCGGCCGCCACCGCAGGCTAGCCGTGCGATGAACGCCGCCGATGATGCGCGGAACGGGCTTACCTGGGCGAGGAACGGTCGTGTCCCGCCGGCAAGCGGTCAGGATCGGTTCTTAGCCGTGCCGTATCTCGCCAGGAAGCCGGCGACTTTATCGGGGAATTAGGTACCGTCACTATTTTCCAGGGCTATCAGGGAAAGTGCCGGCTGGTTTATAGTGCGGCGATGGTGGTTCTCATCATCATGTTCGTTTCCGTTGCGGCGGCGTTGTGCTGCGCCTTCCTATTCTGGAAGCAAAGCTCGCGCCGCGTGGGCGCACCGCCGCAGCGGGCCACCTATGAGGTTCTGCACACGGCCAGCCAGGCGGTCTCCGTGCTGCGCGACGGCTTGACACAAGTCACCGCGGTCAAGGCCGCACCGAGCCTGCGGCACCTGCTCGGCACCCCGACAGTTGCCATCGCGGACCAGGCAGGCCTGCTCGCCTGCCACGGATCCGACCAGCATGCCGAGGCACTCGCCCGCCACCTGCGCGCCGTGGTGACTTCCGGCCGCTCGCGGTGGCTGTCTGCCGCGGATCTCGACTGCGGGCACGGCAGTGACTGCCTGATGCGGGCCGGCGTCGCCGTGCCGGTCGCCGTGGACGGGGCGGTCATCGGAGCACTCGGGGCGCTCGGCCCGTCCGCCGACGCGGCCCTGATGCGGACCGCGACCGAGGTCGCGAGGTTCGTGTCCACCCACCTCGCGCTCGCTGAACTCGACGCCTCCCGCACCCGCACGGTGCAGGCCCAGCTGAACTTCCTGCGGGCCCAGATAAGCCCGCATTTCGTCTACAACGCGCTAACCGCCATCGAATCATTCGTCCGGTCTGATCCGGAGCGGGCGCGGGACCTTCTCGTCGGTTTCGCGGAGTTCATCCGCTGGTCTTTCCGTGAGCACAGCCAGTACGCCACCCTCGCCGAGGAGTTGCGGTTTGTGGATACCTACCTGGAGCTTGAGCGCGCGCGCTTTGGCGACCGCCTCGCGGTCAGCCTGCGGGTAGCACCGGAGGTGCTTCCCGTACGGGTGCCGTCGCTGGTACTGCAGCCATTGGTGGAAAACGCCGTCAGGCACGGCCTCGAGCGGCTCGCCGGAACCGCCCGGCTGCAGATTTCCGCGGAAGACGGCGGCCATGAGGCTATCGTCACGGTCGAGGACCACGGCATCGGCGTTGATCCCGGGCAACTCGCGGACGTGCTCGCGGGGCGGACCGGCGGCCAGTCGGTCGGGCTGCGCAACGTCGATGAGCGCCTTCGCGCGACCTTCGGCAACGACCACGGGCTGACGATAGAGACCGGGGTGGGCGCGGGAACGAAGGTCACGATGCGGCTGCCCAAGTTCGCCCCGGCGGTGAGCGGGCAGTGACCCCGCTGCCGGCCTCTCCGCCCGCCACCCGCGCACGCACCGCATCGGCGCTGGTCATCGACGATGAGGCGCCAGCCAGGGACGAACTGAGCTACCTCCTCCGCACGACATTCTCGATCGCGCCGGTCGACGCGGCGCAGAATTCAAGCGACGCGCTCCGCTACCTTCAGGAGCGTTCGTATGATGTCGTCTTCCTCGATGTGCGCATGCCGGCGCTCAACGGCATCGAACTGGGCAATGTCCTGCGCAGGTTCGCCACGCCCCCGGCGATCGTCTTCGTTACGGCCTTCGAGGAATACGCGGTTCGTGCCTTCGAACTCGGCGCATGCGACTACCTGCTCAAACCGGTCTCTTGCGCACGGCTGAGCACCGCACTCGGGCGGGCGCTCGGACGCTCGCCCGATCATCCGGATGCGCCGGGCGACGACCCGTTCGCCACCATCCCCGTTGAGACAGCGGGACGCACGAGATTCATCCCCCGCGAGCAGGTGCGCTGGGTGGAGGCCGAGGGGGATTACGTCCGCCTGCACACCACAGAAGGCGGCGCTCACCTGCTGCGCATGCCGATTTCTCATCTGGAGGAGCGCTGGTCGGCCCACGGGTTCATCCGGATACACCGCGGCTTTCTCGTGCAGTTCAAGCACATCACCGAATTCTCGGTGACTAATGGCGTTCATGCCGTGACGGTCGCTGGCCGTTCCCTGCCGGTAAGCCGCCGTCACGTGCGGGATGTCAGGGACCGGATCCTCCGGGCTGCAAGGCGGGGCTTAGCGTGACCGCGCCCGCCCCTGGCGAGCCCGCGCCCGGCCGGCAGCGCGTTGTCTGGCGGCCCGATCAGGTGCTTATCCAGCACGACGCTCCCGGGCTCAGCGACCTGCGCGACGACACGAGCGGCGGTCGCCTGCTCCTGCGGTCCTTCGTGCGCGCGCAGCTTGGCCTGTCCCTCATGTGCCTGACGTTCGCGCTCACGGTGACCGCGTCGTTCCCCGTCATCGCGGCCATGGTGCCCGCCGTCACCAGGATCACGGTGGGCGGCGTCCCGCTCACGCTGCTCGTGCTCGGGTTCGCGTTCTACCCTGTCTTTCTCGCGGTCGGCTGGTTCTACAACCGGCATGCGCGGCAGCTAGAGGCCAGGTTCACCAGCCTCGTCGACCCGGTGGGCCGGCGGCCCGATGCCTGACGCGGCCGTCGGCGCCATCGCGTTCGTCACCTTGCTGACGATCATGGTCGGCGCGCGCGGCATCCGGGTGGCCAGGACTCCGGATGACTTCATGGTCGCCGCCCGTCAGGTCGCGCCGGCCCTCAATGCGGCCGCCATCTCGGGTGAGTACCTCTCGGCCGCGTCATTTCTCGGTATCGCCGGGCTGGTCGTGGTGCGAGGCCTCGGCGCCCTGTGGTACTCGGTCGGCTACACCGCCGGTTACCTGGTCCTGCTGCTGCTGGTGGCGGCGCCGCTGCGGCGCTTCGGCGCGTACACCATCCCCGATTTCGCCGTCGGGCGGCTGGGGTCCCGCGGCCTGCGCCAGACGGCGACCGCACTCGTGCTCGTCATCGGCTGGTTTTACCTGCTGCCGCAGATGAAGGGTGCTGGCATCACGCTGCAATGGGTGCTCGGCACGCCCTACTGGGTCGGCGCGGCGACGCTTGGCGTGGTCGTGAGCTGCAACATCGCCATGGGCGGGATGAAGGGAATCACCTTCGTCCAGTGCTTTCAGTACTGGCTGAAGCTGAGTGCGATCGGCATTCCGGCGCTCGTGCTGCTGATCGCGGCCGGGCACCGCTCCAGTCCCAACCTCATCCCGGATCACGCGCCGGTGTTCACCCACGCCACGGTCGTCAGCATGACGCAGGCGACCGGTTTTACCCTGACCCGCCCCGCGCCGGCCACCGTCACCGGCCTCCTCGATCAGCGTACGTACCAGGACCAGGCCGTGAGCCTGGGCGCAGGCCGGCACGTCGCGGGCGCGGGCACGCGGATCGGCTTCACCGCCGGCGCTCCCGTCCCGGTGAGCCTGGCCATGGAACCGTCTTCAAGCGCGTCGTGGGATTCCCCGTTCCTGACTTCCAGCACCGGCGGCGCGCATCCCCTGGCCGCGACGTACGGCGTCATCATCGCCACGTTCTTCGGCGCGATCGGGCTCCCGCACATCCTGGTGCGGTTCTACACCAACCCGGACGGCGAGGCGGCCAGGCGGACGACGCTGATCGTGGTCTTGCTGCTAAGCAGCTTCTACCTGTTCCCGACGGTGCTCGCGCTGCTGACCCGGATGCAAGCGCCCCAGCTCTACCTCTCCAGTGACTCCGACAGCGTCGTGCTGGCCCTGCCGGGGCAGCTGCTGCCCGGGCTGCCCGGCGAGCTGCTGGCCGCGCTGGTCGCCGCGGGTGCGTTCGCCGCCTTCCTGTCCACCTCGTCCGGCCTGCTCGTCAGCGTGGCCGGGGCGCTGTCGCACGACCTCATGAAGCGCGGCGTCACCACATTCCGCTGGTGCGCGATCACCGCGGGAGCGATCGCCACCATCGCCGCCTTGCTCGTCGTCCGCTTCTCGCTGGCCCTCCTGGTGGGCTGGGCCTTCGCTATCGCGGCGTCGTCGTTCTGCCCGTTGATGGTGCTCGGGATCTGGTGGCGGCGGCTCACCAGGATCGGCGCCATGGCGGGCATCGTCATCGGCGGCGGATCCTGCCTGGCGGCCATCGTGTCGACGATGCTCGGCGCGGCGGCGAACGGCTGGGGCGCCGTACTGCTCGGCCAGCCGGCGATCTGGACCGTCCCGCTGGCGTTCGGCGTGATGATCGTCGCGTCGCTGCTCACCCAGCGAACCGTCCCCGCCAACGTCAGCCAGGTGATGCTGCGGATGCACCTGCCGGAGGCGCTCAGCAGGCAGGCCTACCGCACGGTGGGCCAGGCATCGTGGCTCGCGCCTGACCGGCGGGCACCTGGCTCCTGACCACTACCCCAGCCGCGGCTGGAGGAGCCTGACCGCCTGCGTGCAGGCGCTGGCAGGCTGGTTTCCTGTCAGCGTGCAGATCGCGGCGGTGATGTAGTTCGCCGAGGCGTCGATCTGCCGGCCGAGTGCGCTGGACGGGTCGCGCACGGCCGCGGCTATCTGGCTCCAGGTCTTGTCCGCCAGGTCCTGCGGGCCGTACGGGCTCAGCACCGACATCTGGACGTACTTGTTGCCGATGTCGAGGAAGGGAATCGCGTTGCTGGCGTCGTACCGGTCCAGCACCGCCTGCTGCGCTGCCGTCAGAGCCTGCAGCGCGGTATAGCCGCCGGTGGCACGGTCGGGCACGCTGCTGCTCGTCTCGACCGCGGTGAACGTGACGTACTTGCTCGTATACGACGAGCCGTAGAACGTCCAGGTCGGCGTCGCCGGGTACGGCTCCTGCTGCCCGGATCCCGCGGTGACCGCGGAACGGTCGGGAGCCAGCCCGGAGAACGAGCCGAAGCGGCTGAGGGACACGATGAGCGGCCAGCGCACCGCGGCGCAGTACGGGCAGAACCCGGCGCCAACGTAAAGCACCTCCGGCTTGCCGCCCGCGGTGAGCGGCGAGCCGGTCACCGGGGCGAGGTAACCGCCGCCGACCGCGGTCGCAGATCCGATGTCGGCGGTGGCCAGGGACCCTCCGCCGACAGCGTCCAGGGTGCTCGCGGGCACCGTAGTCAGGTCATGCAGGGTGGCGGCGAGCGCCGCTCCCGTCGGGCCGTCGGATGGCGGGGCCGACGCGCTGCCCGGCCTCCCGGTCGTGACAAGAACGAGGGTGACGGTGACCGCGACGACGGTAAGGACCGCGCCTGCCGCCAGCAGCAGCCGCTTCCGCATCCTGGCCCGCCTGGCAGCCGCGCGGCGGGCCGCCGCGCGGCTGGTGCGGCTGGCGCGGTCGCGGTCATGGTCGTGCCCGACGCTGCTTGTCCTTGCCATTCCGCTGGCCGCCTTCCGAACATGACAGCATTCAATCCCGCCGTCTCCCACCATCGGGCACCCACGGCCCGGCTGGCAGGGACGTCCTGCCCGAACATGGCGGCCATTGGGCCTGACCGCTAACCCGGCAGCGGCTTGACCGTCAGCTGGTAGTCCTCCTTGACGCGGCCGTCGGCGTCGAGCAGCAGGAAGACACGGCTGGCCCAGTCGACTTCACCCGCTGACGTGACCAGCTGGGCGGTGAAGGTGACGACGTCCCCGTGACTGGTCACGTCGCCGGCGCCGGCGACCGTGTACTTGCCGGTGGCGACGAACGCCTGGTGGGCGCGGGTGACCCGCGCCTGGAGTTGCTCGTAACCGTGGTGCTGGACTTCGTGCACGAATTCCGTGGCGTCAGGCACCCAGACCGCGGCAACCGCCGCACGGCGCAACCCTTCGTCTGGCTCGTTCCACACGGCGAGGTAACGGGACACGATCGCAGTGGCGCTGAGAGCGGTGGTCTGTGACATGGGGTTACGTCCTTTCCGGCTTTCCGCCTGTGCGCCGGGGCCGAACGGCCCCGGCAAGGCGAGCCTCAAGGCTCCGGTAACAGGAGAGTCAAGTCCCTGCTGATCCCAGTGCGCTTAGCATCAAATGAATGGAAGGAGGTCGGAATATGCACCATCTGCATTCCGGGGGTAAGTCGCGGCGCCGGCTGCTGGCTACGGTGACGGTCGCGCTACTCGGATCGTTCATTGCGCTGCTGGCCCCGGGCGCCCCTGCCGCCAGCGCGAGCACAGCCAGCTTGAGCGTGACTACCGCCGCGGTCGCGTGCACGTCGGCATCACATCCGGCGATGGCGGCCGCGCTCGCGCGGGACATCAAGGCCGCGTACAAGGGCCGCTCCTCCACCGTGGCGGTGTGGGTCGACGCTCCCGGTCCGGGAGTCACCTGCTCCCTGAGCGGGTCCTCGCGCTTCTACTCGGCCAGCATCGTGAAGGTGACCATCCTCGGCGCGACGCTGCGCAAGGCGCTCGATCAGCACCGGTACCTGACCAGCAGCGAGGTGACCCTGCTGCGGGCCATGATTACCAAGTCCGATAACAATGCCGCGTCCACGCTGTGGGCAAGGCTGGGCCGCACGTACCTGCAGCGCTTCCTCAACCTCGCCGGGATGCGGCAGACGGTTCTCGGGTCCGGCGGCTACTGGGGCCTGACCCAGGTCACCGCGCACGACGAGATGCTCCTGCTGCGGCTGCTGCTGAAGTCCAACACGGTGCTCTCCAGCAACTCCCGGGCCTACGCGCTGAGCCTGATGGCCCAGGTCATCTCTTCCCAGCGGTGGGGCGTCCCGGCGGGCGCCCCGCGAACGGTCACCGTCCACGTGAAGAACGGATGGCTTCCGCTCGCCACCCACGGCTGGCGCATCAACAGCATCGGCGGCTTCACCTCGGCCAAGGGCTGGTACAGCATCGTGGTGCTGTCCATGGACAACCCGACCATGTCCTACGGGATCACTACCGTCGAGTCCATCGCCCGGGTCATCCACCGCGACCTGAACCCCACGACGGCGGCCGCGGTCCCCATGTCTACACCGAACGCGGCCTGGGGGACGCCGGACGAACGGGTCCCGGCCAGCACCCGTAGCGAACCGCGCTTACACGCTGCGCCAGTCGTCGCTGGTGAGGTGTGATCCGGCCTGCGGGCCCATCTGGAGCATGCCGCCGTCGACGACCCAGCTCGCCCCCGTGACGTAAGACGCCGCGGGGGAAGCGAGGAAGGCGATGACCGACGCGATCTCCCTGGCATCGCCCGGGCGGCCGAGCGGCACGCCGACCCTGCTCACCTGGTGCGGGTCCTGGTCCTCCTGGCCGGTCATCGGCGTGGCGATCTCGCCTGGCGCCACGCAGTTGGCGGTGACCTGGTACTGGCCGAGTTCCAGGGCGAGGGTCTTCATCAGGCCGCGCGAGCCAGTGCCACGGCGGTGGCGCGGCCGATTCCCGAGTCAGATGCCGTGACGATCGCACGGCGCGGATGAAAGGTCATGGCGCGCCCCCTGCCCGCCGGCGGCGCGTCCATCCCCGCGCGGCGCCGTCGATCCGCACCGGGTGGCCGGACGTCACAGGCACGTCGACGCATGTTTGCGTGCAAAAAGTGGTGAAATGTGGACTTTCCTGCGCAACCGGCAGCACCGACCCACGTCCTCATCTATGGACATCCTGCGCGCCTATCACGTGCCCGCCACGTTCTTCAACCTCGGCCAGAACGAGGCCGCACGTCCGTCCCTGGTCAAGCTGGAGGCGAAGGACGGATCCTGAGCGTGTTCAGGCAGGCTGGTGCTCGAGGTGGCGGATGAACCAGTCCCGGGCCAGCCCGGCGGCGGCATCGAGGGTGCCGGGCTCTTCGAACAGGTGACTGGCGCCCGGCACCACGGCCAGGTCGTTTTCGCACCGCAACTCCGCCTGGGCGCGGCGGTTGAGGTCCAGTACCACCTGGTCGTCACCGCCGACGATCAAGAGCACGGGCGAGGTTACGGCCGCGAGCCGGGGACGGGCCAGGTCGGGACGGCCGCCGCGGGACACGACGGCTGCGATGCCTGCGCCGGGCTCGGCGGCTGCCCACAGCGCCGCCGCGGCACCCGTGCTGGCGCCGAAGTAACAGATCGCGCCGCCTTTCGCGCCCGGCCGTGCGCGCAGCCACCTGGTCGCCTCCGCCAGGCGCCCGGCGAGCAGGCCGATGTCGAACACGTTGGCCCGGTTGGCCTCTTCCTCGGGGGTGAGCAGGTCGAACAGCAGCGTGCCGAGGCCGGCGCCGTTCAGGATACGGGCGACATGCCGGTTGCGCGGGCTGTGCCTGCTGCTGCCGCTGCCATGGGCGAAGACCACGATCCCCGGCGCATTCTCCGGCACGGTCAGGTCTCCCTCCGCAACCGCCAGGCCGCCGTGCAGCGCCGCCGCGGCACGCTGCAGGCAAGCCAGGACCTCGTTGTCGGGCACCTGGGGGAAGCTGGCGTAGTACTGGCCGATGGCGAAGAACACCGGCGGCGTTTCGACGCACACCAGTTCGTCGGCGTCCCCGCCGATTCTCGCCCGCCACCCGCGCGGCGCGACCGGCACCGCCAGCACGACCCGTGCCGCCCCGTGGGCCCGGGCGACCTGGCAGGCGGCGCGGGCCGTCGCCCCGGTGGCGATGCCGTCATCGACCACCACCGCCGTCCGCCGGTACAGCGGCTGACGCGGCCACCGCGCCCGGTAGCGCGCGGCACGGGCCTCCACCGTAGCCCGTTCCCGCTCCACGATGGCCGCGAGAACTTTCTGCGTTACCCCGGCCTCGCGGACGACCTCACGGTTGATGACCCGTACCCCGCCCTCCCCGACCGCGCCCATGGCCAGCTCAGGCTGCCGCGACACCCCGAGCTTGCGCACCACGATGACATCCAGCGGCATGCCCAGGGCCCGCGCCACCTGGAACGCGACCGGAACCCCGCCCCGCGGCAGGCCTAGCACCACCGCCGACTCGCCGCGCAGGTGCTCAAGGCAGGCAGCCAGCCGCCGCCCGGCATCATCGCGATCAGCGAAAACCATCACACCCTCCTACCTCCAGCTTCCCCGCGGCCGGGTGAACGGGTAGGGACTTCGAACCCATGGCTTGCCGCCGTTTGTCCCTGGAAACCGTGACGACAGCGGTGCAGGCTGCCTTATGTGAGACTCCTTGAGGAGGCGAGTCATGCGCGCGCAAGCTGGAGACGAGCTGACGGTCAGGGGCCGCCATCAGGGCGATGAGGTCCGGCACGGCACGATCATCCGCGTGATGGGGGAAGATGGGGCACCGCCGTACCTGGTGCGCTGGCGCGACGGGCACGAGAGCGTGTTCTTCCCTGCTTCCGGAACCGAGGTGGAACATCACGCTGTCGCCCGCAAGGCCACGGGCTAGGGCCAGGCGATGATTACCCTGGCGGAAGCCGGGAAGCTCGGCGCCCTGCGCATCGAGTACCCCGGCGTGCTGTCGCTTTACGTGGGCATCCCGCTGGATCCTGCCGACCTGCGCAGCCTGCCGGCCCGCATCGGCGACCTCATCACCGCGGCCGAGAGTGCCTCAGGCGGTTCCGGGCGCGTCGCGGCAGAGGACCGGCGGGCAGTCCGGGACACCTTGCAGGCGGGCGAGCGTGACTGGCTGGGCAAGACCGTGGCCGTGTTCGCCTGCGCCGCTGCCGGGCTGTTCGAGGCCTTCCCGCTGCCCGGCCCGCTGCCGGACCGGGCAGTGCTCGGCATCAGGCCGCATATCCGGCCGCTGCTGGCCGCCCTACAGCACCATCCCGCCTACCGGGTGGCGGTGGTGGACCGGCAGCATGCCTGGCTGTTCCACGTCGTCGGCGAGGAGACGCAGACCTGGACCAGCCCGGTGGCCGTGAGCGTGCGTGACACCCGGTTCGGCGGCTGGTACGGGCTCGAGACTTACCGGGTGCAGCAGCGGGTCGCTCAGCTCGCACGCCACCACTACCGTGATACGGCCGCTGTGCTAGCGGCGGCCATGAGCGGCAGCGAGCCAGAGCCGCTGGTCATCGGCGGCCATAACGACGGCACCAGGCAACTGCTCGCCAGCCTGTCGCCGGCCCTGCGGGAGCGCTTCGCCGGCAGCTTCGCCGCCGATGCCCACGCGCTCACCCCGGCCCGGGCACGCGAGCTGGCCGCGCCCCTGGTGACCCGCTGGGCCAGCCAGCGCGCTCAGCGCCTCGCCGGGCAGGTACTCACCGCGCCGCCCGGCCGCCTGACGTCCGTTGGCCTGCAGGCGTGCTTGACCGCAGTGAACGCGCACGCCGTGCAGGCCCTGACCGTGCCCGACGGCGGGCTCGCCCCCGGCTACGAATGCGGGCGATGCGGTGCCTTGTCCGCCAGCCCAGGCGGGTGCCCGGAGCACAAGGAAGCGACGATGCCGGTCCCCGACCTCATCGAGGAGATGGTCACCAGGACACTGGGTAACGCCGGCGATGTCTACCCGGTCCAGGGCGGCCTGTCCGTGGTCGCGGCCCGGCTCCGCTTCCCGCTAGCCGGGTAGTAATACGGCGCTCCGCCGAGCGGGCCAGTGAGATCAACACCCGGTACGGGCCGGGTTCGCCGCGCGAGGTAACGCTGCGCCTCAATAGCGAGATTGCCGGACTGGCCGACCCGGGGGATGCTTTGGGTTGTCGACGATGACGTGAGGAGGACGCGGATGGCAATGACAGGGGCCGGCGAGCGGCAGTCAGGCAGTCATCCGGGGGCCGGGCCGTCGCCGGATGAGGCGGTGCGGCTGTACGAGACGATGCTGCTGATCCGGCGCACCGAGGAGCGGCTGCGCGACGATGCCGCGGCCGGCAAGCTGCCCGGGGCGGTGCACCTCTACCTCGGCGAGGAGGCGGTTGCCGCCGGGGTGTGCGCGCACCTGACGGACCGCGACTACATCACGTCGACCCACCGCGGGCACGGCCACTTCCTGGCCAAGGGCGGCGACGTGAAGACGATGATGGCCGAGATCTGGGCCAAGCGCGAGGGGATCTGCCGCGGGATGGGCGGGTCGATGCACGTCGCGGACGTGTCCAAGGGGATTCTCGGCGCGAACGGTATCGTCGGCGCGGGCCTTTCCATCGCCGCCGGCGCCGCGTTCGGCGCGAAGCTCGACGGGCGCGGGAGGGCAGCTGCCTGCTTCTTCGGCGACGGCGCGTCCAACCAGGGCGCGCTGATGGAGACGCTGAACATCGCCTCGCTGTGGCAGCTGCCGGTGATCTTCGTGTGCGAGAACAACGGGTTCTCCGAATTCACGCCCGCCGCGCAGGTGACGTCCGGGCGGATCGCGGACCGGGCACTGGCCTTCGGCGTGCCGGCCGCCGAGGTCGACGGCAACGACGTGACCGATGTGTGGCGCGCGGCGGGAGAGGCGGTCGCCCGGGCGCGCGCGGGCGGCGGGCCGTCGTTCATCGAAGCGCGCACGTACCGTATCCAGGGCCACTTCGAGGCCGAGAGCTTCGTGCTAGGCGGCGGCAGCTACCGGGACGACCACGAGATCGACAAATGGCGGGAGGCTGACCCAGTAAGCCGCTTCCGTTCGGTACTGCTGGAGAGCGGCACCCTCGACGAGGCGGCACTGGGGCGGATCGAGTCCGCGGTCGCCGCGCGGGTGGCCGAGGCTGCCGCCTTCGCCGCGGCCGGCCAGCCGGCCGACCCGGCGCTCGCCGAGACCCTCATGTTCGCTCCCGAGGAGGGCTGAGACGTGGCACGCACCCGGCTCCTGCAAGCCATCAACGACGCCATCGTGGAGGAGATGGAACGCGACCAGAAGGTCGTCGTCTACGGGGAGGACGTCGAGCTGTCCATCGTCGGCGACCTGCGCGGCGTGTACGCGAAGTTCGGCCGCGACCGGATCCGCAACACCCCGATCTGCGAGACGACGCTGACCGGCATGGCGGTGGGCCTGGCCGCCGCCGGGTACCGGCCAGTGGTGCAGATGATGTTCGCCAACTTCCTCTACACCGGCATGGACTCGATCGCGAACCAGATGGCGAAACTGCGGCTGATGACCGGGGGACAGATAAGCCTGCCGATCACGATCATCGCCACCATCGGCGGCGGGTCTTCGAACGCGGCGCAGCACAGCGACACGAACTATCCGGCGCTGATGAACCTGGGCGGGCTTCACGTCGCCGTGCCCGCCACCCCCGCCGACGCGAAAGGACTGGTCAAGAGCGCGATCCGGAACCCGAACCCGTGCTTCGTGCTGGAGCCGAACGGGCGCGGCGGCGAGTCCGGTGACGTGCCCGACGGCGAGTACCTGGTGCCCTTGGGGAAGGCCGCGGTGCGCCGGGAAGGGGACGCGGTCACGGTCGTGGCGATCGGGCGGATGCTCAAGCCGGCGCTCGCCGCCGCGGCCGGCTTGGCCGCGGAGGGTATCGGCGCGGAGGTCATCGATCCTCGCACGCTGGTGCCGCTGGACTACGACACGATCCTCGGCTCGGTGGCCAAGACCGGGCGGCTGGTCGTCGTGGACGAGGCCCGTGAGGCTTGCTCGGCGGCCAGCCAGATCGCGGCGGTCGTCGCGGAGCGGGGCTTCGGCTCGCTGAAAGGACCGATCCGGCGCCTGTGCACGCCGAACGTGGCGATGCCGTACGCACCGAACGCCGAGGCACATGTCATACCGAACGAGGCGCGCATCGCCGCCGCCGTCCGCGAACTGGCTGTCGGCGCGCGGGTGACCGCCTGATGGCGCGGGTGCCGGTCGTGCTGCCGAAGATCGGGATGACGATGGAGGAGGCGACCATCGTCCGGTTCTGCAAGCAGCCCGGCGAGGCGTTCCGCAAGGGCGACCCGCTCTACGAGATCGAGACCGACAAGATCAGCCAGGAGGTCGAGGCCCTGACGGATGGCGTGATGGTGGAGCACTCCGTTCCCGTGGAAACCGACGTGCGCATCGGCGAGGCGGTCTGCGTCATCGAGACGGACGGGAGTCCCGGGTGAGCGCGCCGTCACTGTCGTCACTGCCGTCACTGCCGTCACTGCCGGAGGTGTTCCACGTCGGCTGGGTTGTCCGTGACTGCGACGCCGCGGTCGAGAACCTGCGCACCCGTCTCGGCGCGGGCCCGTTCGCTCATATGGGCGCAGAGTCCCGGTTCGACAACACGCTGGTGCACGGCAAGCCGGTGCCGTTCGCCCTGAAGATCGCCTTCGGCACGCTCGGCGGCATCCTGCTTGAACTGCTTGAACCGCTCGACGGCAACTCTCCGCACGCCGAGTTCCTCGCCGCGCGGGGCGAGGGCCTGCACCACATGGCCTACCTCGTGGCAGACTTCGATGCCCAGCTCGCCGCGATCCGCGCCGCCGACCCGTCAGCCGAACTGCTCATCGACGGCACCGGACCGGGCAACCCGGTCCGGTGGTGCTACCTCGACGGCGGCGGCCCGGCCCGTGGCACGGTGATCGAGCTACTGGAACGTACCCCGCAGGCCGAGGCCCTGTTCAGCGGCGTTCTCGGACTGGTGCGCTGAGCTGGTGCCGCTCAGGTATCGGTGAAGCCCTGGGCGACCATGACGCGCAGCGCGTTGGGTGCCAGGGTGATCCGGGCCGGCGTGCGGCCGTGGATCTCCCCGTCGATGACGAGGGGCAGCGAAGGAGTGGTGTGCAGCACCAGTTCCCCGGTGGCCAGGAAGGCCGGCTCGGCGTAGCTGCGGCGGGCGCCCCCGAGCGCATGCCGGATGGTGGCTCTGATCAGGGACGCCCGGCTGCTGCCGCCGAGGGTGTAGGCCAGCAGCAGCCGGTCGTCGGCGCTGGCGTCGGCGGTGATCGGCCGGGCGGCGTGGAAGCTGCCGTTGGCGATGTTGAGCTGGCGGGTCGTCAGGGTCCGGTCCTGGCCGTCGGCGGTGATGGTTGCCTGGAACGGGTGGTGCCGGGGCAGCAGGGCCAGGGCAGTAAGCGGGTAGGCGGCCTGGCCCAGCAGGCGCTTGAGGCCGGGCGGGGCGGTGGCGGCGACGTCGCCTGACAGCCCGGTGCTCGCGAGGTTGGCGAAGTAGGTGCCATTGGCTTCGCCTAGGTCGACGTCGGCGACCTTTCCGCCGGTCAGCACGCCGATGGCGCCTGCCAGGCGCAGCGGTATGCCCAGGGTGCGGGCGAAGTTGTTCGTGGTGCCAAGCGGCAGGACGCCGAGGGCCGCGTCGCGGTAGGCCAGGTGCCGCGCGGCCAGGCTGAGGGTACCGTCGCCGCCGGCGGCGATCAGCAGGTCGGGTTGCAGGTCCAGCGCGGCTGCCAGGGTGGCCTCCAGCCGGCTGGGCTGACCGACCGGGAACGAGCCGAGCAGGCTGAACCCGGCGGTCTGCAGCTGGGTGGTGGCGGCCTGGTAGAGGCGCTGGCCGCGGCGGGAGCGGGTGTTCACCACCAGCACCGCCTTGCGCCGCTGGGCGATCGCGGCGTGAAGTTCGTGCTTGCTGCGCATCGGGGCACGCCCGGATGGCTGGCCCCCCGCGCTCATCGCAGGCCCTGGTGAGCGACGGCGGCTGGGTGCGGCCGACCTGGCACCCGGGGCGGCCCTGGCCGGGTCCTTGGCATGCTGCCTCCTAACGGCAGTGCCCGCGGCGCAACGGGCGGAGCCGCCGAGTCTAGCCGGACGGGCTGAGCGTCGCCCGACCGCCCTCTGGCAGCGGCCGGCCCGCCGGGACCAACCTCGCGGCTGGCTCAGCAGGGCATACCGCCGGCCGCGGACCGGGCGCGGTCACGGCGGCCCCGGCATGGAGTTCCCGCGGGTAGTGGCCCGGGACTGATGGCAGCTGTCCCGAGGCACGCATCCGATTCGCGAGGGTGGCCGATCCCTGCTAACATCTGGACGTTGCTAGCGAGCGCCGCTAGCTCAATTGGCAGAGCAGCGGACTCTTAATCCGCGGGTTCGGGGTTCAAGTCCCTGGCGGCGCACCCATCCTGACCTAGGGTTTTATCACTCCAGGTTTTATTTTTGATCTTGTGTGGGGCCGCGCTGAGGCCAGCATGGGGCCGCGAGTTGTTCGAAAATGCTGCTCGTCCGGCCGCGATCTGTCCCACAGAAGCCTCCCCTTGGCGTCCCGGCATGGCGATAGCCGACGGCTGCGTGGGCTCGCCGGTGCGATGGTCTTCGGTTAGCTTTCTGTGGTCGAGGGTGGCGGTGCGTGTGCCGTGTCTGGCCCGGGGTTGCTGTCACCTGAGGGCACTGGTCATCGCAGGCGGGCGCTCCGCACCAAGCGGTCGCGATGAGCGCTCTCCGACGCCTTCCGTGGCTGCGGCGCGCTGCTGCAGAAGGCACGGTACCCAGTACCACGCTGCGGCCTGGCTCGCCGACGGGCATGATCGGTGTGAAGCCAAGCGGCGAAGGACTGGTGGACTGTGGCTGAGGACGCGGGAATCTCCACGGCGAAAGAGGCGGCCGACGACAGGCTCATCCTGGCCTTCGGGCGGCTGCAGGGAGCGGCCAGCCGGCTGGGGTACCTGCTGGGCCGGGCGATTGAGGAGGAGTTCGGCATCAGCCATGTGATGTACGAGGTGCTGCTGATCCTGGGGCGAGCGGGCGGGCCCGGGCTGCCCATGGGTGCCATCGCCCGCGAGCAGGTGCTGACCACCGGCGGGATGACGCGGCTAGTGGACCGTATGGAGGCAGCCGGGCTGGTGGAACGCGCAGAGACTCCAGGCGACCGGCGCGGGCGGCTGGTGCGGCTCACCCCGCTGGGGGAGCAGACGGCGGTCCGCGCATCCCGGGTGCACGTGGAAAACATCAAGCGCTACTTCCTCGGGCCGCTTCCCGATGCCGATCGGGAGCGTTTCACGGAAGACCTGCGGATTCTCAGCCATGCGGCGCGGGACATACTGCCCCGTCTTCCGTAGGCCCGTCTTCCGCAGCGGCTGCCCCCGCCCGGCGATGCCGGGCGGGTGTCCTGGCACGACTGTGACCCACGTCATACAGAACAGCGAAATACCTGACTAGTCAGATTCTGTTTTGTCAGGCGAATCGCCCGCACGAGGCGGGCGCCTCATCCCTGTCGAGGTCTTCGGTGCAGCTGATCTACGTCTTCGATGCTTACTGTGGCTGGTCACACGGATTCTCCGCGACCCTGCGGGAGGTCGCCGCCCGCCATCCGGACCTGCCGGTAGAGGTCGTCTCCGGCGGCTTGTTCACCGGGGACCGCCGCCAGCCGATCCGGGAGCTCGGCTACGTACAGGGAGCAAACGACAAGATCAGCCAGGCGACCGGCGCCGAGTTCGGTGACGGCTACCGGCGGCTGATCGCCGACGGGTCGTTCGTGATGGACTCCGAGGCCGCCGCCCGCGGCATGGCCGCGCTGCGGCAGGCCGCACCCCAGCGCGCCGCGGAACTGGCCGGGGACTTGCAGCGGGCCTTCTTCGGCGACGGGCACAGCCTGTCCGACCCGCAGACCTACCACAAGATCGCCCTGGCGGCTGGGCTGGACCCCGAGGCCGTGGTCGCGGCATTTCTCGCCCCGGGGTCACGCTCTGCCGCCCAGGCCGACTTCCGCCGCGCGGCACGGCTGGGCGTGACCGGCTTTCCCACCCTGCTCGCCGACGACGGCGGCCGCGTCGT
>DASWAE010000153.1:0-5962 GCA_036391275.1 Trebonia sp. | reverse complement strand
GCCGGTGCAGGCCGGCGCGCCGGCCCGGCTCCGCTGATAGCAGTCCGCAGATTGCCCCTCATAAGAGGAATAGCTTGTCGTTGATGCCTAAACCTGCATATTGCGACGAGTTACTACTTATGCCCGCGATGGGTACCTTTTGTTTATAAAGTCACTCCATGCCGGTTGATGCCGACCCAAAACTTAAGAGCCTGGCGACCGACATTTTGCGTGGTTCGATATTGATCTATGATCCGCTCCAAAGCGACCGGGGCAGCACGGCACCCGGGCGGTGACCGGCGAGACCGCGCGGCGCTGGGAGACGGGGACGACGAGGGCGCGCTGCACGTATGGGCGGCCGTCTTCGCCGCCACGGCGGCAGAGGCGCTCGACGTCATGGCGGCCGCCGCCCCCGGCCGAGCCCGCGCTGGATTTCCAGGGACAGGGCGTGGCCTTGGCGGTCATGCTCTTCCTGGCGCGGCGGCGCGGCATGACCATGCGGGATGTGGAGGACCTCGTGCGGGACGGCGCCATCGGCGACGCCGAGTTCGATGCCGCTTTTGCCACCTGGATGGCCGGCCGCGACCCCGACCAGGCCGTACGGGAGCTGCTCATCTATGCGTGCTCAGCATTTACCATCCCGACTCTCGCGTGGCCAGGAACGCGCGCAAGGCCCTGCGCACTGTCGCCAAGAAGCGCCGCGTCAGCTGAACACCAGGTCGTACCCCGCGCCCTTGAGCGTCTCCTTGACGTGCTCGCAGTGCTCCGGGCCCCTGGTCTCGACCTGGAGGAGCACCTCAACCTCGTCCACCCGCAGGCTCGGCGCCAGCCGCTCGTGGCTCACCTCGAGCACGTTGGCCCCGAGCCCGGCGAGCAGCGAGAGCAGCGCGGCGAGCGAGCCGGGGTAGTCGGGGACGCGGCAGCGGAGGCCGAGGAACCGTCCGGCGGCGGACAGCCCGTGGCGCAGCAGCTTCGAGAGCAGCAGCGGGTCGATGTTGCCGCCGGAGAGCACCACCACGACCGGCGGCTCGAACTGGCCGAGCCCCTCGACGATCGCCGCCACCCCGGCCGCCCCGGCCGGCTCGACCACCTGCTTGGCGCGTTCGAGGCAGAGCAGCAAGGCGCGGGCGAGCGCCGCCTCCGACACCGTGACGACCCGGTCGAGCGACTTCGCGAGGATGCTGAAGGGGATATCACCCGGGCGCTGCACGGCGATGCCGTCGGCCATGGTGGGCCTGCCGACAACCTGCACCGGCTCGCCCGCCATCATCGACGCGGCCAGCCCGGCCACCGCCTCCGCCTGCACGCCGACGATGCGCACCTCGGGGTCGAGTGAGTGCACCGCCACCGTGATCCCCGCCGCCAGCCCGCCGCCGCCGACGGGGACGACGACCGTGCGCACCCCCGGGCACTGCTCGATGATCTCGAAGCCCAGCGTGCCCTGGCCGGCCACGACGTCCTGGTGGTCGAACGGGTGGATGAACACCGCCCCGGTCTCCGCCGAGAACCGCAGTGCCTCGCCGAGTGCGTCCTCCACCGTTGCCCCGTGCAGGATCACCGAAGCGCCGTAACCACGGGTGGCCTCCACCTTGGGCAGCGGTGCCCGCTCCGGCATGACGACGGTGGCCGCGGCGCCGAGCAGTCCTGCGGCGAGCGCCACGCCCTGCGCGTGGTTCCCCGCGCTCGCCGCCACTACTCCCCGCGTGCGCTCGGCGGCTGACAGCCGGGCGATCCGCGTGTAGGCGCCGCGCACCTTGAACGACCCGGTCCGCTGCAGGTTCTCGCACTTGAGGTAGACCGGCCCGCCCACCTGGTCAGACAGCACCCCTGAGTACAGCATCGGCGTCGGCGAGATGACATCACTGAGCAGCTCACGGGCCGCGAGGACATCATCGGCCTGCACCAGCGGAGACGACGCGGGCATCACGCACCGAACATTACTCCCGGGCGTGACATAGTTTTGGAAGGGTGCACAGCAGTGAGGAACTCAGCGCAAGCGCTCCGCATGGCCGTCCAGCCACCCTGGGCGACCTGAAGGCGAGCGGCCACCTCTACCGCACCGTTAAGCAAGAGATCAGAGAGAACCTGCTCACGCGCATGCGCACGGGGCAGGAAAGGTTCCCCGGCATCGTCGGTTTCGACCAGACGGTGCTGCCGCACCTCGAGCGGGCGCTGCTCGCCGGGCACGACGTCATCCTGCTGGGTGAGCGCGGCCAGGGAAAGACGCGGCTGATCCGCACCCTTGGCGGGCTGCTCGATGAGTGGACGCCGGTCATCGCCGGCTGCGAGATCAACGACCACCCCTACGCGCCGGCCTGCGCGCGCTGCCGCCGCCTCACGGCGGAGCTTGGCGACGCGCTCCCCGTCTCCTGGCGGCACCGCACCGACAGGTACGGCGAGAAGCTCGCCACCCCCGACACCAGCGTCGGCGACCTGATCGGCGACATCGACCCGGTCAAGGTGGCGGAGGGCCGGACCCTGGGCGACCCGGAGACGATTCACTTCGGCCAGGTGCCGCGAACCAACCGCGGCGTCTTCTGCCTGAACGAGCTGCCCGACCTCGCCGAGCGGATCCAGGTCGCGCTGCTCAACGTGCTCGAGGAGCGCGACATCGGCGTCCGCGGCTACTCGCTGCGGCTGCCGCTCGACATCGTGGTGGTGGCAAGCGCCAACCCCGAGGACTACACCAACCGCGGCCGGATCATCACCCCGCTCAAGGACCGGTTCGGCGCTGAGATCCGCACCCACTACCCGCTGTCGCTCAGCGACGAGCTCGAGCTGATCAACCAGGAGGCCGCCGTCAACTGGGACGGCCAGGACCCCGGCGCCGACCTGCCCGTTCACCTCATCGAGGTGATCGCGCGGTTCACCCGCCTGGTCCGCGAGTCGCCCGCGGTCGACAGCCGCTCCGGGGTCTCCGCCCGGTTCGCGATCGCGGCGGCGGAGTCCGCGGCGGCGGCCGCGGTGCGCCGCACCGCGCTGGTGGCGGAAGCAAGGGACGAGACCCCGGTCGCCCGGGTGGCGGACTTGCCTGGCATCGTCCCGACGCTGCGCGGCAAGGTCGAGTTCGAGGTCAGCGAGGAGGGCCGCGAGGATGAGATACTCAGCCACCTCCTGCGCCGCGCGATCGCGGAGACGTTCCGCGCGAGGCTGGGCGGCGCCGACCTGTCCGGGCTGCTGGCCAAGTTCGAGGAGGGCGGCTCGATCGAGTCGGGTGAGCTCGTCTCGGCCACGGAGCTGCTGCGCCGCACCGGCGAGGTCCCCGGCCTCGCCCGGATCATGGCCCGGCTCGGCATGGAGGGCAGGGAGTCCTTCGGCGAGGCCGCGGCGGCCATCGAGTTCGTCCTCGAGGGCCTCTACCTGATCCGCCGGCTATCCAAGGACACCACGGATGGAACGTCCACGTACCGGACATAAATAGATAAAGGTCATCCGAACGGGGCGTGTTTCACCCGCCGACCCCGTTGCCCCACCCCGGATGGTTGTGGCAACGGGCCGGCTATAGGCGGCCCGTTGCCGCAACGAGCCGGCTGTTCCGTGTTGGCGGGGCAGCGCGGCGGGGCGGCGACGCGGCGGTGGGTACGGCAGGCGGGACGGCAGACAGCGAGCGGGACGGCAGACAGCGAGCGGGACGGCAGACGGCAAGCGGGACGGCAGACGGCAAGCGGCGGCTAGGACGCGGCGAGGAGTAAGGCAGATGTCCAATTACCGGTACGGAGCCTACGATGACGGCCCCGATCCGCTGGCGCCGCCGTACGACGTCAGGGAAGCGCTCGACGACATGGGCGAGCGGATCCTGGCCGGCGACAACCCGCGGGACGCGCTCCGCGACCTGCTGCGGCGCGGCTGGCAGGACCGGCGCGGCCTTGACGACCTGATGCGCCGCGTCCGCGAGCGGCAGCGCGAGCTGCGCAACTCGGGACGGCTGGACGGGATGCTCGACCAGGCGCGCGAGCTGCTCGACGAGGCCCTTGAGGCCGAGCGCGGCGCGCTCTTCCCCGACCCGAGCGACGACGCCAGGGAACGCGAGCTCGAGCTCGACACGCTGCCCAACGACACCTCGCGGGCGATCAGGGCGCTGTCCGAGTACGACTGGCGGTCGCCGGAGGCGCGGCAGAAGTTCGAGGAGCTGCGCGACCTGCTGCGCCGGGAGGTGCTCGACAGCCAGTTCCGCGGCATGAAGCAGGCGCTGGAGAACCCCGACCCGGCGGCCATGCAGCGGGTCAAGGACATGCTCGCCGACCTGCGGCAGATGCTCGACGCCGACACGCGCGGCGAGCACACGCAGCAGGACTTCGACAACTTCATGGCCCAGTACGGCGACATGTTCCCTGACAACCCGCAGAACCTGGAGGAGCTCGTCGACTCGCTGGTCCGCCGGATGATGGCGGCCGAGCGGCTGCTCAACTCGCTGTCCGACGAGCAGCGCGAGGAACTGGCCAACCTCATGGCGCAGGCGATGGAGGACGCCGGCCTCGCGGCCGAGCTGTCCGCGCTCGGCGACGCGCTGCGCGCCCGGCGGCCCGAACTCGGCCAGCCGCAGCGCGGGGTACGGATGTCCGGCGGCACGCCGCTCGGCCTCGGCGACGCGACGAGCGCGGTCGCCGACCTCGCCGACCTCGCCGACCTGGAGTCCGCGCTCGGCCAGGAGTACGCGGGCGCCAGCCTCGAGGACGTGGACGAGGAAGCGGTGCGCCGCGCGCTCGGCCGGCAGGCGGTCGATGACCTGCAGGCGCTGCGCCGGCTCGAGCGCGAGCTGCAGCAGCAGGGCTACCTGACAAGCGACGGCGGCAAGCTCGAGCTGACCCCGAAGGCGGTCCGCAGGCTGGGCGACACCGCGCTGCGCCAGGTGTTCGCCGGGCTGGAGAGCGGCATGCGGGGCGGGGACCACGACCGCCGCGACGCCGGGCAGGCCGGTGACCTAACCGGGTCGACACGGGAGTGGGTGTTCGGCGACGAGCAGCCGATCGACGTACCCGCGACCGTCCGCTCGGCCCTGTTGAGGTCGGCGGCGGAGAACGAGGGGCGGGCATCCGTTCGGCTCACCGCGGGGGACTTCCGGGTGGCGGAAACCGAGCGGCGGTCCGCGGCGGCGGTCTGCCTGCTTGTCGACCTTTCCTACTCGATGGCGCTGCGGGGCACCTGGGCGGTGGCCAAGCAGACAGCGCTCGCGCTGCACGCGCTGCTGCGCACCAAGTACCCGCAGGACGCCATCCAGGTCGTCGGGTTCTCCAACTACGCGAGAGAACTGCACGAGACCGAGCTGGCCGGGCTCGGCTGGGACATGGTCCAGGGCACCAACCTGCATCACGCGCTGATGATCGCCGGGCGCCACCTCGACAAGCACCCTGAGCACGAGCCGGTGGTGCTGATCGTCACCGACGGCGAGCCGACCGCGCACCTGATGCGGGACGGCCGGCCGTGGTTCGACTGGCCGCCGGCCCCGGAGACCATCGAGCTGACGCTGGCCGAGGTGGACAAGATGACCAGGCGGCACGCGGCGCTGAACATCTTCATGCTGGCCGACGATGACCGGCTGGCCGCGTTTGTCGATAACGTGGCCAAGCGCAACGGCGGCCGGGTGCTGCGGGCCACGCCTGAACGCCTCGGCGAGTACGTGGTCAGCGACTTCCTGCGGACGCGGGGCGCGCGCCGCCAACGGTAATTAGCTGGTTAGCGTTCCCGGCTATCGGCGGCAAGGGCGCGAAAAACGGGTCTGGCAGCGGACCACCGTCTCGTCCATGTCGGCCACGGTCTGCAGGGCCGAGTCCACGCGGAACGGGGTGGGGTAATCGGTCCCGGTCCTCGCGTTGTCGTCGAGCCCGCCCCAGAAGATGTTCGCGCCGGAGAACCGGAAGGGCTTGCCGTCAACCAGCAGCATTGCTCCTGACCTGGTTACGAATGAGCTGGTCACGAGGCCGAACCGGCCCGTCTTGGTGGAGGTCGCAGGACCGACGCACACCATGAGCGCGGCCACGGCGGC
>DASWAE010000152.1:0-4024 GCA_036391275.1 Trebonia sp. | reverse complement strand
CGCCCAGATGTTCTCCGTCAACTCCTGCGCGGGCTGCCACGACGCGCCGTCGCACCACGACCAGGTCGAGCTGTGGGACGTCCGTCGCGTCACGACCAACTGGCCGAACGGCCAGGGCCACTCGAACCTCGACCTCGCGATGCAGGAGGGCCCGAGCGCCGGCTGCGCCAAGTGCCACACCTCGCAGGGCTTCATCTTCTGGTCCAGCTCGAACTTCGCCACGGTGAGCTGCTCCACGACGGTGACCACCAACTGCTACGACGCGGCCCACGCGCCGGCGCCGGGTGCGAACGCCGAGCCGCAGACCTGCCAGGCCTGCCACGATCCGCACTCGACCACGCTCCGCCTCGACACCACCCAGCCCATCGCGCTCGAGGCCGGCTACACGATCTCGGGTGAGGGCCTCGGCCAGCTGTGCCAGGTCTGTCACCAGAGCCGCCGCGGCCTGGTCGACGACCAGCACCCGATGACCACCGTCCGCGCCTCGCACGAGCCCTCCCAGGCCGACATCCTGAACGGCCGGAACGTCTTCCTCTGGGGCAACGGCACGGTCGGCACGCCCGGCCGCCACGCCATCGCGGTCCAGGACTCCTGCGTCGGCTGCCACATGAAGTACGAGGCGGCCTTCGTGACGAAGCAGCTCGGTCACTCGTTCTCGAAGACGAACCACTCGTTCCACGTCGACGGGAACGTCTGCACGAACTGCCACGGCACGAGCGTGACGATCGAGAGCCTCCAGGGGCAGGTCGAGACGCTCATGACGAACATCCAGACCCTGGTGAACGGCAAGTACGCCGGCGCGGGATCCGTCCTCCCCGCCACGTACAAGGTCAAGGAGGTCAACTCGGGGGCGATCTGGACGTTCACGCAGAAGCCCGACAGCGTGGTCGTGGTCGAGTCCCACGGCTCCCCCGCGTTCCAGTTCAACTTCACGACCGCGGCGACCGTGACGTATCCCGACGCCACGACCGGCACCGTCAACCAGGTGACGTTCACCGCCGGCAGCCTGACGGACGGGAGCGGTGTGGCGCTGATCGCTCCGGCCTCGAACATGGCCATGGGCCTCTGGAACTACTTCCAGGTCGAGCACGACCGCTCGTTCGGCGCCCACAACCCGTCGTTCGTCCTGACGTTCCTGAACGCGACCGTGGCGAACATCGCGAAGTGACGGATCCGGGTCCACCTCGCCGCGCGAGCGGCGGGGTGGACCTCCCTTCCCCCTTGAACATTGGAGACCAAGACCTCATGAGGAACTTCAGACACGCCGCGCTCGTGTGCGCGGTGGCCGCGAGCCTGGGGCTCTCGGCCTGCTCCGGCGCGAAGGGCCAGGCGGGCCCGGCGGGTACGGACGGCGCCCCCGGCGCGACCGGCGCCACCGGCGCCCAGGGCCTCGCCGGGAACCCGGGCAGCGCCACGGGGACGGTGAGCGGCACCGTCACCTACAAGCTGGGCAACGTCGTCGGCAACGCCGGCAACGTGGTGGTGAGCACCGTCCCCGACTACGGGATCAGCGCCACGACCGCCGCCGATGGCACCTACACGCTGGCCGGCCTGCCCTGCGGCCCGTACACGCTCAAGTTCGCGAGCCCGGCCACGGAGGTGAAGCCCGAGTACCAGCCGGCGCAGGTGACCGGCGTCAGCGTCATCGGCTCGGCGTCGCCGACCGTCGTCAGCACGCAGCTCGTGAAGAACAACCCGCTCGTCGTCGGGATCACCGTCACCTCCGGCAACAAGTTCCCCGCCGGCTTCAACTCGGCGGTGGGCCTGTCCGCGGCGGCGAGCCTCATCAACCCCGCCGACGGCACCCAGGCCGCCGACACCAACACCGTCACCTACGCCTGGGCGGTGACGGCCGCGCCGACCGCCTCGCCGAGCCTGGCGGCGACCGGCGCGACCGCGACGCTCACCACCGACACCGTCGCCGCCATCATGGCGTCGGGCAAGGTGCCGAACTTCAAGCCCCCCATGGGCGGCAAGTTCCGCGCCCCGGCGCCGCGCCCCGGCTTCGTCGGCGTGACGACCAACATGCTCGCCACGATGACCTACACGGTGACCGTCACCGCCACCGACACCGTCACGGGCTTCACCGCCTCGGCGCCGGTCGCCGTCATCCCGGCGACGCTGGCGCAGGCCACGCCGAACGTCGGCGTCGGCACCATCGTCATCGCCAGCGACAGCACCTCGGCCGCGAGCTGGACGCTCGACCTCTCCCAGGCGCCGGGCTCGAAGCTCATTGGCGTCAACGACGCGACCACGGTCAACGCCTGGTTCATCCCCGACGCCCCCGGCATCTACACGCTCAAGAACACGGTCACCGGGGGCACCACGCTCCAGGTGAACGCCGCCAAGGTCTACGTGGGCGCGTTCCCGGACGGCCTCACGGAGACCAGCACGCCGGCCGCGAGCTACACCGCGTCTCCGTGCATGGACTGCCACGCCGGCGCCTACGGCGCGCAGTCCGACGCCTGGAAGCAGGGCGCGCACGGCAACTACAACTGGGTGACGAACCCCTCGGCCACGGTGACCGTGAACGCCGCGAACGGCTCCCAGCTGCGGCCCCAGAGCATCTTCGCCGCCGGCATCATGGGTAGCGTAGGCTCGTACTACTCGAAGGCCTGCCTCGGCTGCCACACCACCGGATACAACGCCGCTTCGACGGCGGTGAACGGCGGGTTCGACGACCTCATGGCCGCCGACGGCTGGACCTTCCCGAGCGCGCTCCAGGCCAGCAACTGGGCCGCCGTCCCGCTGGAGCTCCAGAACCTGGCCGGCATCCAGTGCGAGAGCTGCCACGGCCCGAACACGATGTCGGGGTTCATCACGGCCGCGCCGCAGAGCTACGCCGATCCCAACGCCGCGACGGCCTATAACCAGTACCTCGTCCCGAGCTCCAGCGCGGTCATGTGCGGCCAGTGCCACGACGCGCCGACGCACCACGACAAGTTCCCGGAGTGGGCGAAATCGGTCGACCCCGTCACGGGCCTCGGCCACGCGAACGCGAACCACGCGCTGCTGGGCGCCGTCGATCAGCGCGTGCCGAACCTGACTCAGACCAGCAGCAACCTGTATCCGAACTTCGGCGCGGGTAGCTGCGCGCGCTGCCACACCGCCCAGGGCTTCGCCGCGATCGTGAAGCAGCTCTCGGCCAACCCCGGCGCGTGCACCCCCGCCGCCGGCTCGGGCGTAGTCCCTAACAGCTGCTTCATCCAGCCGGCCGGCTTCGACCTGGTGCAGGGCACGCAGAACTACTGGACGAAGGCGTGGTCGAACACGCCGAACCAGGACCTGGAGCGGTACTACATCAGCCTGGGCCTCGTCTCGGCGCCGAACGTGACGGTGACCAACTCGAACCTCGAGCCGTCCGGCGCGGCGGTCCCCGCCATCGCCGCCCCGCAGCTGGCGAGCGTCGAGCCGCAGACCTGCCAGGCCTGCCACGACCCGCACTCGACGCAGCTGCGGGTGCAGGACTCCACCCCGACGCTGACCGGCTTCACGGTCGCCGGCGCCGGGGCCGGGGCCGTGTGCGTCGTCTGCCACAACGCCCTCAGCGGCGCCCGTAACGACGGCATCACCTCGTTCCCGCTCAGCGCGGTGAACGGAACTTCGATCCAGTCGATCGGGACGCCCCACCATGGTCCGCAGGCCGAGCTCTTCTTCGGCCAGGGCGCGTTCTTCGTGACCGTCGGCGTGCCCGGCAAGCACTCCGTCGTGACGGACACGTGCGCCGGCTGTCACGTGAACCTGCCCGACTCGAGCGGCTCCACCACCGCGAGCCCGAACCACACCTTCCTCGTGGACGGCAACCTCTGCTCGGCGTGCCACGGGAACGCGAGCCTCGCCCAGGTGCAGAGCACGTTCAACGCGGCGCAGACCACCTTCGCCGCCGCGATCGGCTCCGCCTACCTCAAGGGGCTCCAGACCATGGCCGCCGCGCCCCAGGGCACCGCGACGAGCAAGTACTTCGTCATCAAGGGCTCGGCGCAGAACGTGGCGTTCGGCGTTGCCGACGTCGCCAGCGTGGCCG
>DASWAE010000151.1:0-21701 GCA_036391275.1 Trebonia sp. | reverse complement strand
CAGCCGGGTAAGCCGGCCGGCGGCGGGCCCGGCCAGCAGCGCCGCCGCTGCGGCCTTGTAGGCGTCGCGGTCGTACCGCCACGCCTGCCAGCGTTCCTGGCCTGCGCGCTGACGTACCGCGCGGGCGATCCGGATGCCGCCCCAGTCGAAGTCGCCGTGGTAGCGGAACTCCGCGTTACCCGCACCGAGCAGCTCGAGCAGCCGCCATACCGCGGCCGACGGCTGGCCGCCGACGCAGACAAGCGGAGGGCAGCGGCTGCCGAGCTCGTCCGCGGCGGCCGCGACCACCACGGGGTTCTCGCAGACCCGCACGGGTCCCGCCGAAAGCGCCGTATCGTGACAGCGCAACTGCCTGAGCGTGAGCACCGCCGGCTGCCCGGCCTCGCGTTGCACCGCGAGCACCTTGCCGAGGGCGGTACGCGTGTCCCCGGGCAGGCCGAGACAGAGCACAAATGAGGAAAGCTCGTCAAGGTGCACGCCCACCGCGGCCCACGCGGCCCGGCGGGCGTCCGCGCCCGCCTCGGCCGCCACCGGAAGCCCAGCCAGCGCGCGGACGGCGGACAGGACGAGCGTCCCGGCCGGGCGCCCCTCGTCGAGGGCGTGCGCGTCGCCGCAGCATTCGGCGGCGAGCCGCCCGACCGGGATGCCACGGGACGGCAGTCGTCGGAGCACTGTCGCCACCTGGTCAAGCAGCACCAGGGCCGTATCGGGGGACGGGGCGAGGCGGCGCACCACCCCGGTCGCACCGAGCCACTCCCGCCATGCGGCCAGTTCGGGCCGGCCCGCCACGGCCTCGTCCACCGGCGCGAACGCGGCCGCCCAGGCCGACGCCATGTCCGCCTGGTCGCGGCTAAGATCCCGGACCGGGCCGAGCAGCAGCACCACCGCCTCGGCAAGCCCGCCTGGCGCCGCCCCGCTCTCCCGCAAGACCCGGTCCACCTCGGGGAGCGACACCGACAGCGACGCGCCGGAACGTGGCGGCCTGCCGGTCAGCCGTTCAACGGCCCGCCGCTGCTCCACGGTCGCGTCGGCCAGGGTCACGGTCCCGGCCAGCGGGCGCCCGGCCGCCAGCCGGTCACGCACCCGCCGCACCAGCCACGCGGTCGGCTCACCGCCGAGCATGCGGTGCAGCCTGCTGCCGTCCGGTGATGTCCCGGTCACGCCGTCAGGCACGCCCCCTGTCACACCGCCGTCCGCTCGGCCCGGCGGCGCTCCCGGCCATCCCACCGCCACGGCGTGACAAGGACCGCGTCAATGCCGTCCTGGCGCGCGAGCTGGCAGATGCCAAGTCCTGGTACCTGCGGGTAGCAGCCCCACTCCCGTTCGCTGGTCATGACCACGTCCATGTCGAAGGTCGCGAGCAGCCCCAGGCACTTGGCGCGGGAGTCGTCATCCACCCCGGCGAATGCCTCATCCAGCGCGATCAGCCTCGGCGCGTGCGGGTTGCCCGCCGACTTGTAATGCGACGAAGCGGCCGCGAACAGCGGAACGGACACCACGAGTGCGCGCTCGCCCCCCGAGGCGGGCCCGGTGGCGGGCCGCCACTGCCCGCCGGAGTAGCGCTGGATGGCGAATTCATGCCAGCCCCGGTAATCGAGCGCCGCGGTCAGCGCCTCCGCCCAGCCGGCCGCCGGATTGTCCGCGTGCTCGGCGGCGATCCGCTGCTGCAGGAACCCGCCCACCATTGCCCGGTCGGCGGCGGACCAGGCGTCGACCGTCTGCCGGAGCTTGAACCTGACCCGGTCGAGCCCCTCGGGCGCGTTCCTGGCCTGCTGCCAGATCAGCCGCAGCTTCATGCCGGTCGATGTCGGCCGGAGGAGCAGCTCGTCGTTCATCTGCCGCACCTCGGCCTCGGCCGCCGATATCAGCTCGTGCAGCGTCCCCGCTACCTCGTTGAGCAGGTGATTTTCCAGGATCTCCCGCTCACGCGCGGACAGCAGCGCGGTCCGCTGCTCCACCTCCGCCGCCAGCGCCACTGCCAGCCCTGGGAGGTCATGGCTATGGCCCTGGAACACCACGTCGATCACGATGACGCCCTCGCTTAGCGTCAGCCCGGCCGAGTGGCCGCGGGCGGCCATCGCGTCATTCAGCAGCTTGTGTTCCTCGGTCACTCGCTTCTGGATCCGGTCCCACGGCCCGTCCCCGTCATCCACCGAGTCGAGCTCGGCGTTGACGGCCCGGGCAAGGATCACCGCCGGCGTCGCCGCCCACGGCTGCGCTACGTCGGGGATTTCCAGCGAGGACACCGCGACCCGCAGCAGCCCGGTGGCCGCGAACGCCTGGAACTCGCGGACCGCGGCATCCCGCAGCCGCGCCGCGTCCTCCACCTGGGTCCGCAGTTCTCCCCGCTTCCCGTCCGCCTTACCGCGTGCCTCGAGCGCCGCTTGCTCTCGCCGGCGGGCCGTCCCCTGGTCCGCCTTGTTCCGGCTGAGGGCAGCCGTCACCTCCGCGAGCCGCCGCTGCAGTTCCTCGACCGCCGTGCCCACGGTCGCACGCAGCTCCTGGTACATCGTCGCCGCGCTGTCGGCCGCCTCTCGCGCCTCAGCCGCCCGCTCGCCTGCCGCGGCCAGCAGCTGACGGCCGTCAGCGAGCTCCGCCTCCGCGTCGGCCGCGGCCCGGAGCGCCGCATGCGCCGCCTCGGCGGCGGGCCACAACGCGGCGAGCGTCACCCGGTAGGCCCCTACCCCCGCCCGCACGCCGGCCAGTTCGTCCGGGTCTGCGGGCAGCCCGACGTCCCCGGCGAACTCCGCGACTCGCGCCCGCGCGGCCGCCAGCTCCTCCTGGCGCCGCGCACACGCGGCGACAGCAGTCGCGTGGTCCTCGCGCGCACGGGCGAGCCCCCTGCGCTCAACGGCGGCCCCGGTGGTCGCCTCGCGCACCTTGCCGTCCGGCGGTACCGCCCGGTGCTCCGCGGCGAGCACTCCCTGCCGCGCCTCGATGCGCGTCAGGTCCGCGTCGATCGCCTCGATCGCGGCGCGCTCCTCGTGCAGTTCCCGCTCGAGCGACTCGATCCGCCCGCGCCGCGCGGCCTCGCGTGCCCCCTCGCCGATGTAGCCGGCCTGCTCCTTGCGCCAGGCACCGCTCAGCACCCCGTTGGCCCACCGCCCGTCGGTGGTCACCCAGGTCCCGCCGCGGCCGGCCGTCCCCGGATACCGTCCGATCGCACTCAGAACGGAGGCCACGGACTCTGCCCGCAACATTCCCGCCTGGGCGTCATCGGGATCGATCGCGGGCACCAGCAGGCTGGCGCACGATGGCCCGGTTACCGGGGCGAGCCCGGAAACTACGATTACGTCACCCTCGACGAGGTTCCCCTCAGGGGTCACCCACGCGTCGAGGATTCCCGCCGCCTCCAGGGCAGCCTCCAGCCCCGCGCGCTCGTCCTCCGGCAAGCCCGGCGCGAAGTCGGTCACCCGCCATAGCGGCGCGCCGGGACGGACATCGCGGGTACCGGCGGCCCGGGTATGCGGGGCCGGCGGCGGGTGGTGACCGCCCAGGCGGAGCCGCCCGATCTCCTGTGCGAGCTCGTCCGTCCGCGTGACATGCCGCGCTCGCTGAATGCTGAGCTTCCCGGCCATGTGCCCAAGCTCGGCGCCGGCCGCCCGGGCGGCGTTGTCGATGATCGCGACCGCCGGGTTCGCGCCTTCCGCGGTTTCCCCCCAGCCCTCCAGCGCGGCGGTCAGCTCGTCGGAGTCGAGCGCCCGCAGTTCCGCCAGGCCGCTCAGGTAGGAGCGGTAAGCGTCAAGGAGCAACCGCATACGTTCTGCTGTCGCCTGATCCGCGGCCGTAACCCGGTCCGCTGCGGCCTGGACCTCAGCCGACAGCCTGCCTTCGTCAGCGCGCGCCGAACGAAGCTTCCGTTCGCATTCCGTTGACTCGTCCAGCAGCCTGCCCAGCCGTGCGGCCGCTTGCTCCTGGCGGTCGGCGAGGGCCGTGGCCTCGCGCGCCGCCCGGGCGAGCATGTCGGCCGCCGGCGCCTCGGCGGCGGCCAGGTAGCGGGCTTCCCCGTGGGGGGAACCGGCGGTGCCGAGCGCGGTGACGGCCGCCCTGTGCGGCTCGGCGCAGTGCGCACCGGCCGACGCGGCCGTAGCGTCGCGCAGCGCCCGGGCGAGCTTGTCGCGTCCGGTGCCCGCCTGATGGGCGGCCTGGATCGCCCTGGCGGCGTGCTTCTGGACCTGGCCGGCCTGCCGGTCCCGGTCAGCTTCCCGGTCCTGCGCCGCTCGCTCCCTGCGGCCGGCATCCTCGCCGAGCTGCCTGAGCCGCTCGGCATCGCGCATCGCGGGATCGGCCGCAAGCGCCTTCTGGCGCGCGTCAAGGCCGGTGCGCTGGTCCTCCAGTCGCGTGAGCTCGTCCTGCGCCTCGGCCAGTTCCCGCTGCGCGACCGTGAACGCCTCCTCGGCGTCGGCGAGGTCTCTGCCGAGTTGCTCGTACCTGGCCTGCGTCTGCCTGGGACCGGCGGCCTTGCGCTTGGCCGCCACCTTCGCGTACCGGCGGTAGTGGCCGAGGAACTCGGTGGCCGCCTGCTGTGCCTCGGCGAGGGAACGCAGCGCGTCCCGCTCCTCATCGAGACCGCGGAACGCCTCGGCGACGGTGGTCACCAGGCTGGGGCTGAGCGGGGGCAGCGCCTCGGTGAGCGCCCTGGACAGCAGCTTCTCGTCGGGCTTCTTGGACAGCTGCGGCTGGCGCAGCTGGATCAGCAGGTTAACCAGGGCCTCATAGCGCTGCGCGCCCAGGCCGAACAGGTGCTCGTCCACCGCCCGGCGGTAGTCTGCCGCCCGGTCGTACACGAACCCGTGCGGTCCGATCTCCTCCCGTAGCTTCTCCCTGGTGAGCGGAACACGGCTGTCGGGCAGCAGCCGCAGCTCGGCACCTGGACGCTGACTGGTGACGAAGAACCAGTGCCGCGCGATGCCGCGCCCGGTCACGGCCTTCAGCCCGCAGCCGATGGTGCGGTACTCGTCGATGCCATCGGTCCCCTTGCGACCGAACTCCAGCCAGGTGTAGCCGAGGCGCTCGGGGCTGGGATGCTTGCCGCCGAGCAGCAGGTTCCACTCCATTCGCTTCTGCCGGTCGCCGTCCGGCTCCACCCGGTGCGGCGCGAGGTCACCGTCGAGCAGGAACGGCAGGGTGAGGGCGAGCACCTTGGACTTGCCGGTTCCGTTGTTGCCCCGCAGCAGCAGGCGGCCGTCGTGGAACCAGAACTCCTCCTGGTCGTAATAGAACATGTCGACCAGGCCAGCTCGCAGGGGCTTCCACCGCTCAGAAGAGGGTGCTGGCAGCATGGGTGGTTGCCTTTCTGGTCTTGCTTGCGGGTGAACTTCCCGGCTCCCTGATGACGGGCTCGGCGAGGGCGAAACGGGCGATGGCGGGGCGGCTGCGGATCACGGCGCCGGCGCCGTCGCGGGTTACCTCGGTGTCGACCTCGACCAGATGGAGTGCGGTGAGCTTGTCCAGCGCGATGTCGAGCAGCTCGGCCTCCGCGCCGGGCTCCGTGACGCCCTTGCGCCAGTAGGCCGCGTGCGCCTGCGCCGCCCGCCGGACGAACGCGAGCAGCTCAGCCCGCGGTGCCCGGGCCCGGGCCGCCAGGTGCTCCGCGAGCAGCAGCGTGACGTGACCGTCGGTGCGCTGCTCGGGCATCCGCACGTCGGTGAGCTCGTCGTGCGGGTCCACCATGGCGATCCCCTCGGCCCGCAGCTCGGGCAGCAGGCCGGTGGCGTCGCTGATCCGCCCGGTGATGTTGTGCCGCTGGGCGACCAGGTAGGCGCGCTCCTCTTCGGTCAGCTCGTCGTAGTAGACGACCGGGTCGTCGAGCAGCCGCCGGGTGAGGCTCCTGCGCAGCGCCTGGTTGCGCAGCTCGTCGGTTTCCGCGACCGGCTCAGCGGTCAGCTCCGCGAGCCGTGCCCCGAAGCTGGTCGCGGTGATGGTGGACGGGCCCCTGCTGCCGGTCAGCAGCACGCCGAGCACCGGCCGTCGCACGTCGTACAGCACGTCGGCGCCGGCCGTGAGGAATGCGTCCTCGTCTCCGGCGACCCGGCTGAGCACGCCCCAGGCGAGCAGCAGCCGGACCACGGCCACCACGTCGGCGCGGTCGGTTCTGCTGTCCAGGGTCAGCGTGAACCCGGTGGCCGCCAGGCCGGGCTCGGCGGCGGCGGTCAGCACGTCGTCGGCGAGGCTGCCGAGCGTGGTCTGCGCGTCGGCGCGGGCGAGCGCCGATAGCGCCAGGCAGAGAGTGACGTAGCGGCGGCGGGTGAACGGCTCGCGGTTGTACCCGCGGGCGGGGTGCGTGGCGTCGAAGGCCAGCGGAGCGGTCTTGAACAGCCGGGCCGTCTCCGCGTCAGCGGCCAGCCGCCAGCCGGTTTCCCTGCGCAGCCAGTCGCTGAGCGCGGTCAGGTGCCGTCTGACGACGGCGAGCGCCTCGCCGTCGTCGGCGGCGGTGAGCAGCGGCTTGACGAGCAGCGTGCGCAGGGCGGCCTGGCGCTGCGCCACTTCCTCGGCGGGGATCACGGCACCAGGTCCGTGATCTCGATGACGTGCTCGGGTCCGGTGAGCTCTCCGTCCTCGGTCCTGACGATGGCCGTGCCGCCGTCCGGGACCAGGCGCAGCAGCACCTCCATGCTGCCGTCGCTGGTGACGGTCTTCACCTCGGTGTCGCCGGGCGCGCGCGCGGCGAGCGCGTCACCGAGCAGGCTGAGGAAGAGCCTGAACGCCCTCGGGTGGAGCACGTCAAGGTCAGACAGCAGCGTCGGCCCGTTGGTACGCAGCCGCCGCCGGGCCTCGGCGGTCTGCGCGGCCTCCTGCTCGGCCTGAGCACGCAGCAGTTCCCTGGCAGCGGAGCGGTCCGCCACCTGGCTGGGCTTGCCGCGACGCTCGTAGCTTCCGGTCTTCCGCAGCTGCGGCGAGATCGTGATCGGTGGCGCCTGCGCCCACGGTGTCCCGGCGGGCACGTGCTCCCACTCGTCCGCCGTGTCGCCGGTGACGGTCAGGTGCCTGGCAGGGGTCAGGCCGAACGCCGCCCGCCACAGCCGGTGCGCCGCGGCGTCGTCCGGTGCCTCGGCGAACCACCGGGCGAGCGCGCTGAAGTCCGCCGACCGGTCCGACCGGCCGGAACGCCGCTCGTTAAGCAGGCCGACCGTGTCGATGAGCTGCTTGATCGCCGTCACCGCGGCCTGCCGCAGCAGTCGCGCCTGCGACGGGTGCCCCGCATCCTTTGAGGTGAACCAGTCCTCAAGGCCGCGCCACCGGTTCCGCCAGGCGTCAAGCGACTGGGCTTCCGCGCGGGCCAGTGCCTCCGCCGCGTCCGCCCCCGCGGGGGCGGCGTCGGCGGCCTCTCGCCTGGCGGCGACCGCGAGCAGCCGCTCGTGCCCGGCGGCTTCCAGCTCGGTGAGCAGGAGCGCGATCTGCGCGCCGGAGTTGGCGAGGTCGGCGATGAACCGGTTGATGTAGTCGATCAGCCGTTCCTTGTACGCGATGAACCCGTCGACGTTCCCGTCGGAGAAGTCGATCGCGCGCCGCAGCGCGGACATGAACGCCTGTGCGTTATCCGCGAGGGAGGAAAAACGCTCCGCCACCGACAGCAGCAGCAGGTGGACCTTGGCCGGATCGGGGTCGTCCTGGCCGGCCAGCACGAGCAGCGCCTGCAGCTGGCCGGCGATGTCGGCCAGGGCGACCGCCTGGAGCTGGCCGCGCCGGCCGATCGCCTCCTCGTAGCACGCGATCGCTTGCTCGGCCGCTTGCCCTTCGGCCGTGAGCTGGTAGAGCGACCGCTTGCGGTGGAAGTCCTCGACCGTGGTGACGCGGCTGGTATCGACGTCGGCCCGCAGGTTGCCCCAGGTGACCAGCTGGTCGAGCGCGTCGGTCAGCTGCTCGTCGGCCTCGGCCCGCAGCTCCGCGGCGACGTCCTCCGGCCGCAGGTGCACGATGAAGCGCTCCTTCGCCCGCGCGAAGATCCGCAGCACGCGCCGGTACTGCTCGGCGTTCTTGACGCCGAGGTGGGTGAAAGGCTGCGCAGCGGCTTCATCTGGCACGGGTATATCGTGCCGCATCCCACCGACAATGCGCGGCCGGTGCGGCCAGTTAGGTGGTGTGGCGCCAGGGTTCCTGGACATAGGTCCTGCCCGTGGGCCTTCCAGCCCATGCCCGACTCTGTTTCGATCAAGTGGACGTTTTGATGTCGCTAACCGAATACTAGCGCGATCCCACTGACATTCCGGCGTGACGCGCCAAGCCGAGGGCCCGCGCTACACGATCGGGGTTTGATGACCGGTCCAGTAAGCATCGCGCAGGATGCGCTTGTACAGCTTGCCCGTCTCCGACCGGGGCAGCTCGGGCACGAAGTCGACGGTCCGCGGGCACTTGAAGTGGGCGAGCCGGTCCCGGCAGTAGGCGATCAGGTCCTGTGCGAGGTGCGGCCCGGCGGCGGCTGGGTCAGCGAGCTGCACCACGGCCTTGACTTCCTCGCCGAGATCCTCGTTCGGGACGCCGATGACCGCCACGTCCGCGACTGCCGGATGAGCGGAAAGGACGTTCTCTGTCTCCTGCGGGTAGATGTTCACCCCGCCAGAGATGATCATGTAACTCTTCCGGTCGGTCAGGTACAGGTACCCGTCCGCGTCGACGTGGCCCACATCTCCCACGGTGCTGGCCATGCCGTCGGCTGAGCGGCTCTCCGTGGTCTTCGCCGGATCCTGGAAGTACTGGAACGCGGTCGCGCCACGGAACCAGATCGTCCCGTCCGCCCCGGTCGGGCACTCCTTTCCGTCGCCATCCAGGATGAGCAGTTCTCCGAGAATGGGACGGCCGACAGTGCCAGGATGCGCGAGCCATTCGGCGGAGGTGCAGAACGTGAAGCCGTTGCCCTCGGTGGCCCCGTAGTACTCGGTGATGACCGGGCCGAGCCAGTCGATCATGGCCCGCTTGACGTGGACAGGACATGGCGCGGCCGCGTGGACGATGCACTCGAGCGACGAGGTGTCGTATCGCGCCCGCACTTCCGCGGGGAGGCGGAGCAGCCGGTTGAACATCACCGGCACCATCTGGCAGTGGGTCACCTGGTAGCGCTCCACCAGGGCTAGCCACTGCTCGGGATCGAAGTGTTCCATCACCACGACCGTGGATCCCAGCCGCAGTGCGGCCGCCACGCTCGCCTGGGGCGCCGAGTGGTACAGCGGTGCCGGGCTGAGGTAGGTCATGCCCTCGCGGAACCCGAACATGCCCCGCACGAACTCCATCACCGGCAACGGCTCCTCCGGGCCGGCCGTCGGCAGATCGCGCAGGATGCCTTTCGGCTGGCCGGTCGTGCCCGACGAGTACAGCATGGCCGCGCCCAGCGATTCGCCGGGGACCGGGGCGGCAGGGTACCTGGCGACCATCGCGTCGTAGGGCTCCCAGCCCGCCGGCAGCGGGTCTGGGCCGGTCATCAGCTTGCGGCCGAGCGCGGGCGAGTTCGCGGCGGCGGCCTCCGCCACCTCGCGCTTGCGGGCAGAGCTGAAGAGCACCTTTGCCTGTGAGTTGGCCACGATGTATGCCACCTCGCCGGCCCCGAGGTAGGTGTTGATCAAGGTGTAGTACAGGCCGGCCCGTTCGGCGCCGCCCTCGATCTCAAGCAGCTGAGGACTGTTCTCCATGAAGACCGCGATGTGCTCGCCGCGCCGCAGTCCGGCATCCCGCAACAGGTGGGCGACCCGGTTGCACCGGGCCTCGTACTCACCGAAGGTGACCGTCTCGCCTGACGAGGCCATGATGATGGCCGGCTTATCAGGGGTGGCGATGGCTTGCTGGCGTGCGAACACGATTAATCCTCCACCGTGACCTGCGCAATTGCTGACATGAGGCTACATTGGCGGTCCTGGCGAGATCTACGGCGAATAGCGCCGGTAATGGATCAAGCCAGGTGAGGCCGTGTCAGCCCGAAGCGGGCAGGATAATGCCTTGTGCGTAAGCTCCTCATCGCCAACCGCGGCGAGATCGCGGTCCGGATCATCGCCTCCGCCGCCCTCGAGGGCCTGTCCACCGTCGCCGTCTACACCCGCGACGACCACGGCTGCGCGCACGTCAACCGCGCCGACGAGGCCATCGCGCTGCCGGGAACCGGCGCGGCGGGGTACCTGGACAGCGACGCCGTCATCGCCGCGGCGCTGACGGCCGGCGCGGACGCGATCCACCCCGGCTACGGTTTCCTCGCCGAGAACCCGGGCTTCGCTCACCTTTGCACACAACGAGGCGTGGCGTTCGTCGGCCCGCCGCCGCAGGCCCTGGAGGCCTTCGGGGACAAGAGCCGGGCGCGCGCCCTCGCGGCGGAACTCGGCATCCCGGTACCCCGCGGTACCGCCGGTCCGGCCACGTGCCACGAGGTCGAGCAGCTCCTCGACGGCCTGGGGCCGGGCGGTGCCGTCATGATCAAGGCGGTCGCCGGCGGCGGCGGGCGCGGGATGACCCCGGTCCGGCGGACCGGTGACCTCGCGGCGGCGTACGACCGGTGCGCCGCCGAGGCCCGGGCCGCGTTCGGCTCCGCCGACCTGTACGCCGAGGAGCTCATCGAGGGTGCCAGGCACATCGAGGTGCAGGTCGCCGCCGACGCCGCCGGCGCGGTGCTCGTCCTCGGCGACCGGGACTGCTCGGTGCAGCGCCGCCGCCAGAAGCTCATCGAGATCGCCCCGGCGCCCTGGCTTGATGATGACGTGCGCGCCCGGCTGCACGCCGCCGCGACCGCCCTCATCGCGGCGGTCCCGTACCGCGGCCTGGCGACCGCTGAGTTCCTCGTGCGCGACGGCGAGATCGCGTTTCTTGAGGTTAACCCGCGGATCCAGGTGGAGCACACGGTCACCGAGGAGGTCACCGGACTCGACCTGGTCGCCCTCGCGCTGCGCCTCGCGGACGGCGTGCCGCTGGCCGGGGCTGGCCTGACCGGGGCTGGCCTGACCGGGGCTGGCCTGCCGGGGGCCGGGCTGACGGGGGAGCCGGCCGTCCGCGGGTTCGCCGTCCAGGCCCGGGTCAACGCCGAGACGGTCACGTCCGACGGCACCGTACTCGCGGGCGCGGGCCGCCTGGACCGCTTCCTGCCGCCGGCCGGCCGGGGCGTGCGGGTCGACACGCACGGCTACCCGGGCTACGCGGTGAGCCCGCGCTACGACTCGCTGCTCGCCAAGGTCATCGCCTCGGGCGCGACCCTGGATGAGGCGCTCGCCCGGCTGCGCCGCGCCCTGGCCGAGTTCGACGTGCGGGGCGTGCCGGTCAACCGGGACCTGCTGCACGCCATCGCCGCCGACCCCGCGCTGCGCGAGGGCCGGATCGACACCGGCTACCTGGACGCGCACCTGGGCGCCCTGACCGGCGGCGCCGCTTCGGCCCCGCGCGAGGCCGGCCAGGCCGGCGGGGCCGTCGCGCTGCGCGCCCCGATGCCGGGCGTCGTCCTCGAGGTCCTCGTCGCCGCCGGGGCGGAGGTCGCCGCGGGGACCGAGGTGATCGTGTTCGAGGCGATGAAGATGCACCACGCCGTCGTGGCCGGCCAGGCCTGCGTCATCCGCGAGGTGACCGTGGCGGCCGGCGACCAGGTGGAGGCCGGCCAGGCAGTCGCCTACGCCGACCCGTCCGGTGCCGCCGACGGCGGAGCCGAAGCCGCGGTGCGCGCCGACCCGGACCACATCCGCGATGACCTGCGCGAGGCCATCGGCCGGCACCGCTACACCCTTGACGAGGCGCGGCCACGTGTCGTCGCCGCCCGGCACGCCGCGGGCCGGCGCACCGCCCGCGAGAACATCGCCGACCTGGTGGACGAGGGTTCGTTCGTCGAGTACGGCGCGCTGGCCGTCGCCGCGCAGCGGTCAACCCGCCCCCTGGCGGACCTGATCGAGCGGACTCCGGCCGACGGGGTGGTGCTCGGCACCGCCGCGGTCGGCGGCGTTCCCGTCGCGGTGATGTCCTACGACTACACGGTCCTGGCCGGCACCCAGGGCAGGATGAGCCACGCCAAGACCGACCGGTTCCTGCGGCTCGCCGCGCGCGGCCGTCTGCCGGTCATCGTCTTCGGCGAGGGCGGCGGCGGCCGGGGTGTCGACACCGACGGGCCCGGGGTCAGCGGGCTCGACTGCGAGACGTTCTGGCACATCTCCCGGCTGGTCGGCCAGGTGCCGCTGATCGGCGTCGTGTCCGGGTACTGCTTCGCGGGCAACGCCGCCCTGATCGGCGCCTGCGACGTCATCATCGCCACCAGCGGGTCGAGCCTGGGCATGGGCGGCCCGGCGATGATCGAGGGCGGCGGCCTCGGCGTGTACGCGCCCGAGGAGGTCGGCCCGATGGACGTGCAGACCGCCAACGGCGTCGTCGACATCCTCGCCGGCGACGAGCGCGCGGCCGTCGCCGCCGCCCGGGCCGCGCTGTCCCTGCTGGCAGGGCAGCCCGTCCCCGGCACGGCCGCCGACCAGCGGGTGCACCGTCAGCTTGTCCCGGAGAACCGGCTGCGCGGCTACGACGTCCGCCCGGTGATCGACAACCTGCTCGATGAGGGCAGCGGCCTGGAACTGCGCCGCGACTACGGCCGGGCGATGCTGACCGTCCTCGGCCGCATCGACGGCCGGCCGGTCGGCGTGCTCGCCAACAACCCGGTCCACCTCGGCGGCGCGATCGACGTGGACGGCGCGGACAAGGCGACCCGGTTCCTGCGGCTGTGCGACGCGCGGCGGCTGCCGGTGGTGTCGCTGTGCGACACGCCAGGATTCATGGTCGGGCCTGAGTCGGAGCGGCAGGGGGCCGTGCGCGGCTTCGGCGACATGTTCGCCGCCGCCGCCGCCCTGTCCACGCCGCAGGTCACCGTGGTGCTGCGCAAGGCCTACGGCCTTGGCGCGATGGCCATGGCCGGCGGCTACCTGCGTGCCTCCCTGCTGACGGTGGCCTGGCCGACCGGGGAGTTCGGCGGCATGGGCCTGGAAGGGATGGTGCGGCTCGGCCACCGCAAGGAACTCGACGCGATCGCCGACCCCGCCGAGCGCGAGCGCCGCTTCGCCGAGCGGGTCGCCCAGCTCTACGAGCGCGGCAAGGCCCTCAACGCGGCGTCCCTCTTCGAGATCGACGACGTCCTCGACCCGGCGGACACCCGCTCGGTCATCGCCACCGCGCTGAGCCAGGCGTCCGGCTGAACCCTCTCCTTGGCATGTGACAGGCTTCGGCGGAATTGCCGGCCTGACGCTCGGGCACGTGCGCCGGTATGCTCCACGGCAGGACCACCTGCTCCGGCTGAAGAATGATTCCCTGGGAGGCCGGGATGCGCACCGGCGTGCTGCTGCTCGTCATATGGCTGATCATCGGCGTCGTCGCCGCCGGGCAGCGTGGCTACTACAGCGGGTCTGTCGGCAACTGCACCAGGGCCGGCACGATCGTGGTGACGATCCTCGCAGGCCCGCTCAACTACCTGGGTGTTAACCCGAAGGTCGACTGCACCCTGCCGCAGCCGAGCAAATAGCGGCCAGCCGGTGCCCTTTGCTGACCCCGGCAAGGCCGGCGCCGCAATTACGAGCCGCGTCGGCGGCGCCGTCTTCGCGGTCGCGGCAGTGTCCCGGCGGTGAGGGCCCTCGCGTCGGCGGCGGCCGCATCTGGTTGACTGCTGCTCATGATCGTGCAGGCTCAAGCGGAGGCGGCGGTACCGCCGGCGTGGTTCACCGGGGCGCTCGCCGCGCCGGTGACCGAGCGGGTGGCATCCCAAGACGGCGTCCCGGTCGCCTACCGGATGTGGGGCGCCCCGGGCGGACGGGGCATCGTCCTCGTGCACGGCGGCGGCGCCCATTCCCGCTGGTGGGATCACATCGCCCCGCTGCTCGCCGCCGACCGCCGGGTCATGGCCATGGACCTGTCCGGGCACGGGGACAGCGGGCGCCGCGAGTCTTACACCTTCGAGGCATGGGCGCGCGAGGTGCTCGCGGTCGTGGCGGACGCCGGGGTAACCGAGCCGCCGGTGGTGATCGGGCACAGCATGGGCGGGGTCGTCGCGCTCCGGCTCGCATCGATGTTCGGCTCGCGCATCGAGGGCGCGGTGATCATCGACTCCCCGCTGCGTGACCCGGCACCGGAAGAGCAGGCGGCACGGCGCGAGCGAGTCTTCCGGAAACTGCTCGTCTACCCGACCCGCGAGGCGATCCTCGCCCGCTTCCGCCCGGTCCCGGACCAGCCGGTGCTCGGCTACATCGCGGAGCACGTCGCCGCCACGTCGATCCGTCAGGTGGACGGCGGGTGGGTATGGAAGTGGGACCCCGCCGTCTTCAGCAGCAGGGAGCTGCCCACGGAGCCGCTGACCCGGCTGGACTGCCGGGCGGCCCTGTTCCGGGCCGAGCACGGCATCCTGTCCGCGGAGATGAGCGACCTCGTCTACGACCGGCTCGGCCGGGTGGCCCCGGCCATCGAGATCCCTGTCGCCGGCCATCACGTCATGCTCGACCAGCCCATCGCCCTGGTCGCCGCGCTCCGCACGCTGCTTTCCGACTGGGACCACTCCCGCCCCGTCGAGGCTCGGCCCGCGACCGTAATCAGCGGTTAGCGTCTGGGCCGGTAAGGCAAGTCAATTTGCCCGGCGGTCGAGGCGCGTGTCACGTTTGCCGACCCTGGTGCGCGGAGCGGTGCCGTGCCCGACCGCGCCGCAGGCAGTCCACGCGGCGGTACCTGATCCCGTCGGCGCCGGGCAGGCGGCAGGAGAAACGGCGTTGCCCGGTTACCGGTAAATTCTTCACAACAGGTAAGAAAAAGACGAATAGAACGTCTTTTTCTTACCTCGGGTGAAAAGTTTACCGGTTACGAAAAATTTACCGGTAAAACCGTATACTGGAGGGGCGCGCGGTGCGCTGGCGTTTGCCGGGGGCATGCTGCGTAAGCTCCGACTCGAAGCGCTGGTCGGCGTCCACGCGCCTGGCGGAACATGCAGCTCCACCGGGACCCGTGCGCGCCACGCCTTCGCCGGCCACCCGTCTGCCGGCCTCCGCCGGCCTCCGCCGGCCTCTGCCGGCCACCCCTCCGCCCGCCACCCCTCCGCCCGCCTCCGCCCGCCACCCCTCCGCCGTCGCTCCCGCCCACTCAGCGGCGGCTCAGCCGAACTCTTACTGCTTTTTGGTGGTACAAAACGGTCGGAACTGGGACACGATTTGCCCAGAACGCGGTATAAGTCCTCCGCGGCCAGCGTCCTCCCAAGCCCGCGGCGCGTGATCGACCGGTAACAGCAAGAAGCGTGCCGCTGCAGCGCCACGGCCGCCAAGGGTCACCGGGACGCGCGGGCGGAGTGCGGCTGCTCCTCCGGCGGGTAGGTGAGCCGGTCGCGGACCGCGACGACGCCCTCCATATGCCGGACGGCGGCGACGATGTCGTGGCCGGCCTTGACGGTGCCCGGCCTGCCCGTCAGGGTGACGATGCCGTCCTTGACGGTGACGGTGAACGCGCCGGGGTCGGCCAGGAAGGCGCCGCGGATCAGCTCGCTGCTGACCTCGTCCCGTATTTCCGCGTCCGGCTTGCTGTAGACGCTCAGCACGTCGGACCGGGACACGATGCCGATCAGGGCTCCGTCGTCGCCGATGACCGGAAGCCGCTTGACCCGCTTGTTGTACATCAGCCGGGCCGCGTGACTGACCAGCGCGTCGGGGCCGATGGTCACCACGGTCCTGGTCATCAGCTCGGCCGCGGTCAGCCCGCTCACCCGGGACCGCTCGCGCTGATGGGGCAGGCTCGCCAGCGTCGCCGGCACGGTGCCCTCGAGCGCCTCCTTGGCGAGCAGGTCGGTCTCGGAGACGATCCCGATGAGCTTGCCGTCGTCGTCGACGACGGGGAACGCGCTGACCCGCTGGTCATGCAGCATGGCCGCCAGCTCCTTATAGGTGGCGGACTGCCGCGCGGCGATCACGTGGGTGCTCATCACGTCCCGGACGGTGGAGCTCACGGCGTTGCCTCCTGTTCCCTTTCCTGACCTGCTTCTTCCCCCGCAACGCCAGGCTTGATGCTCGCCAGCCGGAGCCGGCCGGGCGCCAGGCGCGGTCAGGCCCCGCCGGCGCCGCCTTCGGGCTCGCCGGTCTGCCTGTCGCGGTCGATGTACTGCCGGACGATGGCGTCGAACGACTCCTCCGGGTGCAGCGACAGCGCGGCCGCGCGCGGCGTCGCGACCCGGGCGGGCCAGCTGCGGACCATGGCGCCGATGACGGGGTTGTCGGTCCAGTCGATCAGCTCGCTGGCGGGATAGCCGGCCACCCGGTCCATGGCGGCGGCCATGGCCCGGGGCGTGGTGGTCAGCGCGGGCAGGTTCATCGCGGTCCTGCTGCCCCAGGCGGCGTCGCCGACCGCCGCGGCGCGCAGTATCCCCTGCAGGGTGCGGCGCGGCGAGGACAGCGCGACCGGGGTGTCCGGCGGCACCGGGCAGGGCGCCCGCACCCCGGCGAGCGGCTCGCGGACGATCCCCGACATGAAGCTGGACGCCGCCGCGTTCGGCTTGCCCTGCCGGACGGACACCGTCATCAGCCGCACCGAACGGCCCCGGACGAACCCCTTACGGGTGTAGTCGGCCACCAGCTGCTCGCCGATGAACTTCTGGATGCCGTAACTCGTCTGCGGGCGCGGCAGGGTGTCGTCGCCGACCGTCCACTCGTCCGCGGGGCCGGCACCGAACGGGTCCACGCCGAAGACCGCCAGCGAGCTCGAGAAGACGAGCACGGGCGGCGCCCGATGGCCCCTGCCGTGCTCGAGCACGGCCCGCGTGCCGTCGACGTTCCCCCGCATCCCCAGGTCGAAGTCGGCCTCGGCCGCGCCGCTCACCACGCCGGCCAGGTGGAAGATGACGTCCGCCGCCCCCAGGCCGCCGGCCACGTCGACCAGGTCACCGGTCACCGCGCGCACCCGCGGGTCGGCCGCCACGTCGGGCGGCGGGACGGCCAGGTCCGCGACCACCACCTCGTCAACCGGGGCGGCCTCGCCGCCGCCGACCGTGAGCGGCCCGGCGAGCAGCCGCCTGACCAGCAACGTCCCGATGAACCCGGCACCGCCGGTGACAATGACCCGGATGCCCACGCCGCCTCCCGCCGCTCCGACAACGGCACCGGTAAACGGCACCGCTAGCCCACGTTACCGGCGCTAAAATGGGGCATGCGGATCGGGATCGGCCTGGCGACGGTGACGGCGGGGCGCCGGCTGTCGCAGGTCGGCGGCGAGCTGGCCGAGTACGAGAAGGCCGGCGCCGAGGTGATCTTCGTGCCCGAGCTGTACGGCCTGGACGCGGTCAGCCGGCTGGGCTACCTGGCCGCCCGGACCAGCACCGCGCACCTCGCCTCCGGCGTCCTGCAGCTCTACACCCGCACCCCCACCATGCTCGCGATGACCGCGGCCGGCCTGGACGCGGTGTCCGACGGCCGCTTCGAGCTGGGCATCGGCACGTCCGGGCCGCAGGTGATCGAGGGATTCCACGGGGTGCCGTTCGACGCGCCGATCGGCACCACCCGCGAGACGATCGAGATCTGCCGCCGCGTCTGGCGGCGCGAGCCGCTCGCCTACGCGGGACGCCACTTCACCGTTCCGCTGCCGCCCGGCCAGGGCACCGGCCTCGGCAAGCCGCTGAAGATGATCGACCACCCGGTGCGGGACCGCATCCCGATCACCGTCGCCGCCATCGGCCCGAAGAACGTGGCGCTCACCGCCGAGCTCGCCGAGGGCTGGCAGCCGCCGTTCTACCTGCCGGAGAAGGTCGCCGAGGTGTGGGGCGGGCCGCTGCGCGCCGGGAGCGCGAAACGCGACCCAGACCTGGGAACGCTCGACATCCACGCCGGCATGTCGCTCGCGATCGGCGACGACGTCCATCACCTGCACGACCAGGAGCGTCCAGGGCGTGCCCTGTACCTCGGCGGGATGGGGGCGCGGGAGGCGAACTTCTACAACAACCTCGCCACCTGGTACGGGTACGGCGACGCCGCCCGGGCGATCCAGGACCTGTACCTGGCGGGCAAGAAGAAGGAGGCCGAGGCGGCCGTCCCGGAGGACCTGCTGGTCAAGACCGCGCTGATCGGCACGGAGGGGCACGTCCGCGACCGGCTGCGCGCCCTGGCCGACTCCGGGGTCAGCACCCTCACCGTCCGCCCGATGGCAGGCGACCACGCCGGCCGTATCCGCCTGATCGAGCACCTGAGGTCCCTCATCGACCAGCTCTGAGTACGGCAAACGGATAACAGCATGGGCGGGTAGTCCTTGACCTTGGACAGCGGCCACTGCGGGGTGCGCTTCTCCAGGAAGGCGGTCACGCCCTCCGCCGCGTCCGGCGAGTTGCCCATCCAGCGGAACACCTGGTGCTCGACCGAATGCGACTCCGCCCGGTCCTGACCGAGCCCGTGGTACACCAGCGCCTTGGTGGCCGCCACGGAGACCGCCGAGGTGTTCGCCGCCAGGTCCCGCGCGAACTCCTGCGCCGCGGGCAGCACCTCTTCGGCGGGCAGCGCCCGGGAGAAAAGCCCCATCTCCGCCCCTTCGGTACCGGAGAAGATCCGGCCGGATAGCAGCAGCTCCATCGCCCGCGACACGCCGACCAGCCGCGGCAGCATCCAGCTGGCTCCCGCCTCCGGCACCAGGCCGCGCCTGGTGAACACGAAGCCGTACTTGGCGTCGGCCGCGGCGAACCGGATGTCCCAGCTCACTGGCAAGGTGATGCCCATGCCCACCGCCGAGCCGTTCATCGCCGCGATCACCGGCGTGCGCATCTGGGCCGGCGCCAGCCGCTTGGCCGCCCCGCCGCCGGCGTCAGCGCCGTCCGCGCCGTCCGCGCCGTCCGGCCGGGCGAACGTCGCGCCGCCGCCGCCGAGGTCCGCCCCCGCGGAGAAGTACTTGCCCGCGCCGGTGACCACGATGGCCCGCACCCCGTCGTCGGCCTCGAACCGCGCGAACGCCTCATTCAGCTCCCGGGTCATGCCGGCGGAGAAGGAGTTGCGCCGCTCCGGCCGGTTCAGCCAGATCGTCGCGACCTTACCCGACACGTCGGTGAGAAGGGTCTGGTAGTCGCTCATCTCGGTCACCCCTGACTCGGCGGACGGCCCCGAAGCACTATTTCTAGAATGAAATACTAGGATCGTCTACCGCTACCGGGCCAGTGTCAAGCCCGGGCGCGCGCGGCGCGCGAGCCGGCCAGGCATGGCCGCCGCGAGCAGGGATAATCGACACGTGGGGAACCAAGGCCGGCCGCCGATGACTGAGCGTACGGTGACCTTCCGGCTGGCCGACCCGGAGCACCGGCTGGCGGGCGTGCGGCTGGTGCAGGACGTGCGCATCCCCGGTGACCGGCTCGGCTTCCACCGCGGCGGCGACGGGTGGGAGCTGGTCGTCGAGCGGCCGCCGGTGACCCGGATGGAGTACCTGCTGGAACTGCGGCAGCAGAACGGGAGCGTGGAAACCGTACTCGACCCGGGAAACCCGCGGCAGGTCGCGGGCGCGTTCGGGCCGAAGAGCGTCCTGGAGTTCCCCGGGTACACGCCGCCGCGCTGGCTGAGCGCCGCGGCCGCGCCGGGGAAAGTCACCGGCCTCGACGTCCCGGTCACGACGCTTGACGTGCCGGTCTCCGTCCGGCTCTGGTCTCCGCGGGACGCACTGCGCGAAGAGCGGCTGCCGCTGCTCGTAGTGCACGACGGGCCCGAGTACGACTCGCTGGCGAGCCTGACCCGCTACCTGTCCGCGGGGACCGCCGGGCACTGGCTGCCCCGGCTGCGGGCCGCGTTGCTCAGCCCCGGGCCGAGAAACTTCTGGTATTCCGCCAACCCGCGCTACAGCCAGGCGCTGTGCACGGCCGTGCTGCCCGCGGTCACCGGCCGGGTAGCGACGAGCCTGCGGGTAGGGATGGGCACCAGCCTCGGCGGGCTGGCGATGCTGCACGCGCACTGCCGCTACCCGGACGCGTTTGACGCGCTGTTCCTGCAGTCAGGCAGCTTCTTCTGGCCGCGCTTCGACTCCCACGAGCAGCGGTTCCCCTACTACCGTGAGATCGTCGGGTTCGTCACCGAGGTGCACGACGGCGGGCTGCTGCCCCGGCCCGTGCCCGCGGTCTTTACCTGCGGCGCGATCGAGGAGAACATCGAGAACAACCGGCTGATGATCAAGACCCTGCGCGACGGGGGATACCCCGCGACCCTGCATGAGGTACCCGACATGCACAACTACACGGCCTGGCGTGACGCGCTCGACCCGCACCTCACCGAGCTGCTCGGTCGGGTGTGCCGATGAGCCGGGCGGTGACCGAGCTCTGGTCGGACGCCATCGGCGCGGCGGGCACCGTCATCAGGTACGGCCACTGGGGACGCGCGGTGCTGGCGTTCCCGTCCGAGCAGGGCAAGGCCTGGGACTTCGAGAGCAACGGCATGATCGGCGCCGTCTCGCACCTGATCGACGCGGGCCGGCTCAAGGTCTACTGCGTCGACAGCTTTGACGCCGCCTCCTGGTCCAACCGGAGCATCCCGGTGGAGGAGCGCGCGCGCCAGCACGGCCGCTACGAGTCGTGGATACTGGGCGAGGTCGTGCCGTGGATCCACCGGGACTGCGGCGGCGCGGTCGAGCTGGCCACCCTGGGCTGCAGCCTGGGCGCCTTCCACGCGGCCAACTTCGCGCTCAAGCGGGCCGACCTCTTCCCGCTCGCGATGTGCTTCTCCGGGAACTACGACCCCGCGACCTGGCACGGCTGGGGCGAGCGCGGCAGCGAGGCGTACTTCAACAGCCCGCTCGATTACGTTAGCAACCTGCACGGTGACCACCTCGACTGGCTGCGCGGCCGGGTCAGCCTGCTGCTGGTGTGCGGCCAGGGCCAGTGGGAGGACACCACGGGATCGCTGCAAAGCACCAAACGGCTCGCCGACCTGCTCGCCGAGAAGGGCATTAAGCACGAGCTCGACCTGTGGGGCTTCGACGTGCCGCACGACTGGCCCTCCTGGCGTGCTCAGCTCGCCCATCACCTGCCACGATTCTGCTGAACAGTCCCGCCATGAAAGGAGGCCAGGCGTTGACCGATTCCAGGCACCTGATCGGGTTGCTGCTCGGTACCGAGGAGGACTGGCCGCGGGCGTTCGAGGAGATCCTGCGCCGGGTGGGCCCGGTGGAGGGCCCCGGCGGCAGCCGGCACGCCTTCGACTGCGAGCGGATCACCATCGAGCCGTTCAGCCTGCGCGACCGCCCCCGCTACCACCTGGTCATCGACCGGCTCGCGTACTGGTACTACGTCCCGCGGGAGTGGCTGAAGAAGGTCGCGCTGATGGACGGCGTGTACCTGCTGAACAGCCCGTTCACGTTCCAGTCGATGGAGAAGCACGCGGCCTACTGCGCGATGATGCGGCTGGGACTCAAGGTGCCGGAGACCGTGCTCGTCCCCTACAAGAACCCGGTCGACAACACGCGCTACGCCTACACCGCCGCCCGCTACAACCGGCCCTTCAACCTGGACGCCATCGCCGAGCGGATCGGGTACCCGCTGTTCATGAAGCCGTATGACGGCGGCGCCTGGCGCGGCGTCTCCCGGATCAGCAACCCGGCCGAGCTGCACGCCGCCTACGACCAGAGCGGCGAGATGCTCATGCACCTGCAGAAGGCCGTCGACTACGACGTCTTCGCCCGCTCGCTGTCGATCGGCGCCGAGACGATGGTCATGCGCTTCCAGCCGGACCAGCCCATGCACCTGCGCTACGCGGTGGACCACCAGTTCCTCAGCCCGCAGGCCGGGTCCGAGGTGGTGA
>DASWAE010000150.1:0-39057 GCA_036391275.1 Trebonia sp. | reverse complement strand
GGGTACGGAACTCGACCCGGTCGCTGCCGTCCCACAGCACGGTCTCCGCCGTGACCGACAGGTCGCCGAGCGGGTACGTGGCGACGAGCCGCGAGCCGGCCGGCGACCGCTGCGCCCGGACGCTGGCCGGGACGGCGCACGACGCGAGCCCCGGTCCCTTGGGCGACAGGTGCCACGGCCCCTCGTTCCACCGCGGGTGCTGCTGGTACTCCTCCTGGAGCACTAGGTCGTTGCCTGGCCCGCCGAGCAGTTCCCGCCCGGCGGCCTTGTCGAAGACCGAGGCGAGCGCGCCCTGGCCGCCGGCCCCGGTCACCAGGAACGCGTCGTTCTCGATCGCGAGGCCGTCGGCGTCCGTCCAGCCGTCGGCGGCCGGCCCGGCCGGGCCCGCCGGCACCGCCGCGGCGACCAGCGGGTAGCGCCGGAACCCGAGCGGCGGCACTCCGCGCGCCCGGAACGTCAGCGTCGCCTCGGCGAGCGAGCCGTCCGGGTGCCTGCGTACCCCCTCGGCCAGGGCCGGGACCGGGTCGCCCGCCTCCGGGTCGATGACCGTCAGCCACGGGGTGCCCGGCGCCGGGAGCCGCACCGTGACCGTGGCCATGCCGTCGCGCTCGCGCGCCAGCCCGTTGACCACGGTGACCGCGAGCCCCGCGCCGCCGCCGTCACCGTCACCGTTGCCGCCGCCGTCCCCGTCACCGGCGCCGCCGACGGCGCCCGTCACCGCGGTGCCCGCCTGGCCGGGACCCGCCCCGGCCAGGAAGGCGATCGCGTCCCGCCGGGCCGCGTCGCCGCGCTGCCACGCCTCCCGCCAGCCCGCGAGCAGGTCCAGGTACACCTCGTCGGACTCGGTGCCGGTGATCGCGTCGTGGTGCGCGCCGTAGGCGAGCTGCCGCCATGCCTTGTCGAGTGACTCGGCCGGGTACGGCGCGCCTTGCAGCCAGGCCAGCGTGGCGAGCCGCTCGCCCTCGAGCACGGCCACCTCGCCGGCCCGGGCGGCCAGCTTGGTGTCGGCGTAGGAGACGTCCTTGCCGGTGTAAACCGGGTTCATGTCCCTGGTCTGCGGCATGATCCAGAACCGGGCCGGCTCCGCCTCCGCCTCCGCGCGCACCGCCGCGAAGAACTCGCGCGGGATCGCGGGCACGAACCGCGGCCACAGGTAGCGCGCCGACCATTCGCGGGCGACGTCGGTCACCCAGCGGGCCGGGATCACGTGGTCCGAGCCGACCGGCAGCATGACGTTGCGCGTGGCCGCGACCGGCGCGAGCTGCCGGAACTGCGTGTACGCGTCGGCGAGCGCGCTCGGCAGGTCCTTCGCCGTGTGCAGCGTCCAGCCCGCGCCGTAGTGGTTGGCCATGTAGGCGGTCAGCAGCCCGGTGCCGTCGGGGGAGAGCCATTCGAACTCCGCGGGGAACTGCATCCGGGTGTTCTCCGCGGGCCCCCACTGGTGGAACGGCCCGCGCGCCCAGGAGGACGAGGTCAGCCCGGCCTGCGCCATCAGCCCGGGAAACCCGGGGTCGAACCCGAACGCGTCGAGCATCCACGCCGACGCGGGCTCCGCGGCGAGCACCCCGCGCTGGAAGCCCATCCCGTAGACCGCGTTGCGGATGGTGGTCTCCGCCCCGGTCAGGTTGGTGTTCGGCTCGTTGTAGGTGCCGCCGACGAGCTCGGCCCGCCCGTCCGCCAGCAGCGACCGCAGGAACGCGCGGTCGGCCGGGAACGCGTCGAAGTGCGGCTTGAGGTAGTCGATCTCGGCGAGCACGAACTTGTAGTCCGCGTCCCGCCGTGCCTTCTCCAGGTGCAGCCGCACCAGGTCGAACGCGGTCCTGGTGTCGGGCAGGCCGCCGTCCTCGTCCGGCAGCACCAGCCGCGCCTCGGTGAACTGCCCCTGCGTGTTCCACCACACCGGGTCATAGTGAAAGTGGGACACCATCCACATCGTCCACCCCGGCTCGGCGACGACCACGCTCGCGGCGAGCTCGGCCCGCTGGGCCCCGCCATCCGCGGGCCCGCCATCCGCGAGTACCGGCTCCGCGATCACGGTGACCGGCAGCCGGGTCCCCGGCGACCCGGTCACGGCCACGCTCACCTCGCAGGTGCGGCTCTCCCCGGGTTGCGGCAGGCTCATGACGAACGGGTGCGGGGTATCCGCCCCGGCCCCCATGATCCGGATCGTCGCGGCGGCCCCCGCTTCGCCCGCCTCAGTTGCCTCAACCGTGACCCTTACCACCTGCGGCGCGCGGGCGGAGGTCCCGCCGCTTCCCGTGAACAGATCCGTCGACTCGACCCCAGTGATCCGCATGCCCTAATCGTCCCACGCCAGGCGGCTTACGAACGCCGCCACCACGCAAACCCCGCCCGCGCGCGGCATGCGCGCGGCAAGCGCCAGCGGCCAGCCCCCGAACACCCCGGAACACCCCCGCCACTCTCGCCACTCTCGCCACTCTCGCCATCCCCGCCATCCCCGCCATCCCCGCCACTCCCGCCATCCCGCCAGCCCAACCCGCGGCCCCCCTGCCAGCCCCAACCCGCGGCCCCGCCAGCCCAACCCGCGGCCCCGCCACCCAAAACCGCGGCCCCGCCACCCAACCCGCGGCCCCGCCACCCAAACCCATGATCATGAAGGCTTTTTAGTACTCCAGCACTAAAAAGCCTTCCTAACACCAGAATCCTTCACGAAAGCGAACTGCCAGGATGAGTGCTGTGGGTACCAGACGGCTCACTGCCCTCGCCCACCACAAGAGCCTCCGTGAACGTCGTCCCGGAACCGCCCCCATCCGGGCCTGTGCCGCTGGCCGCCGGCCTCAACGCCGTCGCGTCACTTTCTGTCCCGTCCCTTTCGGAAGGATCCTTCCGAAAGATGTCTTCCGAAGTCTTGTGGAAAGAACTCTTTCGAGCGTAGTATTTCGAAACATGAGTTCCGAGCCAAGGTCACAGCCGGCACCGCAGCCGCGGCCGAGGCGCCGCCGGGCGGCCGCCGCCCCTGGCGCCACGGGGGAGGCGCCGGGCTTGCCGGTGAGCGAGTCCGCGCCGATCACCGACCCGATCGCGATGCGCGCACTCGCCCATCCGGTGCGGGTGGCGCTGGTCGAGACGCTCGCGGTGGTCGACACGCTGACCGCGACCCAGGCGAGCGAGCTGCTGGGGGAGAGCCCGGCGAACTGCGCGTTCCACCTGCGCACCCTGGCGAAGTACGGCTTCGTCCAGGAGGCGGGCGGCGGGCGCGGCCGGGAGCGGCCGTGGAAGGCGGCCGAGCGGAGCATCACGATCAGCACGAGGCAGGACGACCCGCGGGCCGCCACCGCGGCCGGCGCGCTCAGCCTGGCATGGCTGGAGCACTGGATTGAGCGGGCCAGGCAGGTTTTCGGGTCGAGCACCTTCCTGCCTGGCTGGGAGAACGCGACGGGGTGGTCGCGGAAGGGCGTGATCCTCACCCCCGAGGAGACCTCCGACCTGCGGGGGCAGATGCGCCGGCTGCTTGAACCGTACGAGGGGCGCAAGTCCAACCCGGCGCTGCGCCCCCCCGGCGCGCTGCCGGTGGAGTGGACGGTCTTCGCCGCTCCGATCGCGGAACTCGCCGGGCTCACCGAGACGCAGGCCCGCGAGTTGGCCGAGCAGAAGCACGAGCCTGGTCCAGATCCAGAAGTCTAAGAGATTCACGTTATATCTTGTTTAGTTCCAAAATCGCGATACATCTTAACTAGCGTGACATCGCGCGAGGGCGGTCACGCACGATTACCCGAGGAGTCCGTCATGCACCCGGAACTGCTCTTCGCGCTGGCTGCCGAGCACCGTCGCGACCTGGCCGCCAGCTGGCTCGCCGCCCGCCCCTTGCCGCCCGCCCAGGCCGGCCGCCGTGCTCGCCCCCGGGCACTGCCCCGGTTCCGCGTCACCTGGACCCGCACCACGCTCGCCGCCGTGGCCGGCCGGCGGCGCGCCCGCTCCCTCGTCATCGTCATCTCCGCCACCCGCACCCTGTAAAGGCCGCGCGCGGGCAGCCGTGCTCATGCGCGCGCGGGCCGGGTTCGCTGGCGGTGGATGCGCCCGGTGAGTACTGTGAGCAAACGGACCAGGAGCAGCGTTTTCCCACGCTATGGGTGTGCTGACGACGGAGAGATAGGGGCGCGATGGCGCACACTGACCGGCCCGCCACGCTGCGGGACGTGGCAACGGCCGCGGGCGTCCACCCGGCAACCGCGTCGCGCGCGCTCAACCCCGGCACCAGGCTCCTGGTCAGCGAGGACACCGCGCGGCGGGTGAGCGAGGCGGCCGACCGGCTCGGCTACCGGCCCAATCCGGTGGCACGGAGCCTGCGGACCCGCCGGTCGCACACGATCGGCGTGCTGATCCCCGACCTTAACAACCCGCTGTTCCCGCCGATCGTGCGCGGCATCGAGGACCGGCTCGCCGAGCACGGCTACGTGGCGCTGCTCGGCAACACCGACGCCGACCTGGCCAAGGAACGGCTCGTCTTCGACCAGTTGCGGGCCAGGCACGTGGACGGGTTCGTGCTCGCCACCGCGACGGCCGGCAGCCCGATCCTCGCCGAGGCGGCCCAAGCCGACGTCCCCCTGGTCCTGGTGAACCGTACCGCGCAGGACTACCCGTTCTCGGCTGTCTCCGTGGACAACGAGCAAGGGGTGCGGGCGGCGGTCTCGCACCTGGTCGCGCTCGGGCACACCAGGATCGGGCACATCGCCGGCCCGCAGGACGCCTCCACCGGCGCCTCCCGGCTGCACGGCTTCCGCGAGAGCATGGCCGCGCACCACCTTCCGGTGTCGGACGCCCAGGTAGTGACCGCCGCCGCCTACTCCCTGGAGGAGGGCACGCGCCTCGGCCGGGAGCTGCTCGCGGCGGGCGGCGGGCTCACCGCGATCGTCGCCGCCAACGACATGCTGGCGATCGGCTGCTACGGCGCGCTGGACGAACTCGGCCTGCGCTGCCCGGAGGACATCTCGGTCATCGGGTTCAACGACATGCCGTTCGTCGACCGGCTGCACCCGCCGCTGTCATCGGTGCGTATCCCGCATTACCGGCTCGGTACCGAGGCGGCCACGCTGCTCATCGAGCGGATCGAGGCGCAGGAAACCCCGGTGAAGATCCTCTACCTCGCGCCTGAGCTCGTCGCCCGCGGCTCGACCACGCCCCCCGCCTCCCGGCCAGAGGCCGGCAACACCATCCCGCTGCGCCACGGCCGCGCCGGCGCCTAACCGGCCGCCCGCCACGGCCGCGCCGGCGCCTAACCGGCCGCCCGCCACGGAGATCGCCGTCCCGCGGCTCGCCCGCCCCTGCCCACGCGAACCTCGGTCCCGATCCGTTATGCGGGACCTCTTGCGTACCATCAGCTTATGCATAGATATTCATCTATCTTCAACATATCCCCACAACGATGTCGAAGGCTCTACCAGCGGTCTTAACTGGAAACTAGGTATTGAGGATTGACAAAGTATCCGGTGCCGGGCCAATCTCTCATGCAAACGATTGTTAGATCTGCTTGGATAAGACGCCGCGGAGGTTAACCCACGGCGTCTATTTCGCCGCGTTCACGCGCGGCGTCGGAACATGCCTGCATAACCACCGAGGGCGGGTTCCCCGAGGACCCGAACCCGAACAACCATGACCGATGAGGAAGGAGGAACCGGGCGTGAGCGCACCCCTCCCCTGGTTCTCCAGGAACGCTGTCGCACTGGGCGCCGTCGCGCTCTCCGTCGGCGTTCTCGCCGCATGCAGCAGCGGTGGCAGTAGCAGTAGCACCAGCTCGGCCGGGACCACTAGCCCGACCGGATCGGCGAGCACGTCGCCGGCATCTTCAGCGCCGATTACCATCGGCGCCTCTCTCTCCCTGACGGGCGACTTCTCCGACGACGGCAAGGCCTTCCAGCAGGGCTACGACCTGTGGGTCAAGGACGTCAACGCGGCGGGCGGCATCCTCGGCCGCCAGGTCAAGCTGACGGTCCTTGACGACAAGAGCGACCCGAACCAGGTCGTCACCAACTACCAGTCGCTGATCAACTCCCAGCACGTGGACCTGACCTTCGGCCCGTTCTCCTCGCTGCTGACCGCGCCCGCCTCGCAGGTGGCGGCGCGCAACGGCTACGCGTTCGTCGAGGGCGCGGGCGGCGCGCCGAAGGTGTTCGACACCGCGTGGAACCAGGCCGACCACAACGTCTTTGACGTGTCGTTGCCGGTCGCGGACGAGCTCATGCCGTTCGTGAACTACATCGCGTCGCTGCCGGCCGCCACCCGGTCCAAGATGACCGCGGCGTACCCGTCGGCGGACGACCCGTTCGCCACCCCGCCGGTGCAGCTCGCCCAGTCGAAGCTCGAGGCGCTCGGCGTGAAGACGGTGTACTCCAAGGTCTTCCCTGAGGAGACCTCCTCCTACAAGCCGCAGGCCGACCTCGTGGCGAACGCCAAGCCGGACATCGTGGTGCTCGGCTCGACGGACGTGCCGACCGTGGCCGCGTTCATGTCCGAGTTCGCGCAGGCCCACTACACGCCCAAGATGTTCGTCGCGGCGGCAGGCCCTGACCAGGGCGCGGCCTTCATCAAGGCGGTGGGCGCGGCCAATGCCACCGGCATGATGGTGCCCAACGCGTGGTACGGCGGCTACGACAACCCGGACAGCAAGAAGATGGTCGCCGAGTACGTCGCGCAGTACGGCGGCAGCCCGTCCGGCATCAACGCGGACGTGGCCGAGGCCTACTCGGTCGGCCAGGTTGTCGAGCAGGCGGTCAAGGCCGTCGGCAGCGTGGACAACGCCAAGATCATCTCCTACCTGCACAGTGGCGTCACGCTGAACACGGTGCAGGGCACGGTGAAGTTCGACGCGCTCGGCGAGAACGCCAACGCGGCGGCGTTCGTCTTCCAGTGGCAGAACAACGGGACAAAGTACGTCCAGGTGCTGCCAACGGGCGGCGTCTCGGTTCCGATCATCACGCAAAAGCCCGCCTGGGCCAGCTGACAAGCGGCCAACTGACCAGACCGTAAGACCGCCCGGGGGGGAGGACCACCCCCCCGGGCGCCTTAACTCGACCAGGACGGAGTGCTTATGGCACACCAGATCGCCACGGCCATCGTCGATGGCATCCTCATCGGGGGCGTCTACGCCCTCATGGCGGTGGGCCTGACGCTGATCTTCGGCGTGCTTGACATCATCAACATCGCCCAGGGCGTCCTGGTCATCCTGGGCGCTTACCTCTCCTACTCGCTGTTCACCAAGGCGCACATCGACCCGTTCATCGGGCTGCTTATCACCATCCCGGCGATGTTCGCGGTCGGCGTGGTCATCCACTGGGTGTTCATCAGGCGGCTGCGCGGCACCGAGCGGACATCGATGACCCTGCTCGTCACCTACGCGGTGGGGCTGATCATCGAGGGCGTGCTGTACAAGATCTACGGCGCCGACAACGTGCAGGTCAGCACCTCGTACACCAACAAGAGCGTGCGCATCTTCGGGGGCTACGTCGGCTGGATCTACATCTGGGGATTCGTCCTGGCGGTCGTCCTGGTCGCGGTCGTCTACCTGCTGCTCTACCGGACCAGGTTCGGTCGCAGCGTGCGGGCCATCATGCAGGACGAGACGGCGGCCAGGCTGGTCGGCATCAACGTGAACCGGGTCGCGGCGCTGACGTTCGGCATCGGGGTCGCGGTGACCGCGGTGGGCGGCATGGTGTACGGCTCGACGAACGCGTTCAACGCCAACAGCGGCTACGACCTGATCTCCCGGCTGCTCTCCATCATCATCCTCGGCGGCATGGGCAGTGTCGGCGGCGCACTGGGTGCGTCCGTGTTCATGCTCACCCTGGAGTCGCTTGTGATCATCTGGCAGCCGACCTGGTCGGTCGCCGTCTACTACGCAGCGCTCGTGATCGTGCTGCTCGTCAGGCCCACCGGTCTCTTCGGCCGTAAGGCGGTGCGCGCCCAATGAGCCACGCAGTGCGCACGCGGCGCCCATCGGCCGGGCTCGCCGCTCCGGGCGGCCTCGCGACCGCGGCCAAGAGCGGCGGCCTGCTGCTCCTGGTGGTGGCCGCCGTCGGGTTCCCGCAGGTGTTCACCAACCCGGCGACCACCAACTACGGCGTGTTCGCGCTGATCTACGTGGTCGCCGCGACCGCGTGGAACATCTTCTCCGGCAACACCGGCTACATCGCGCTCGGCCAGGCGGTGTTCTTCGGCAGCGGCGCCTACGCCCTGGCGGTCGCGGCGCGGGACTGGAACATCCAGGGCAGCACGGCCTTCGCGCTGATTCCGCTCGCCGGCGCGGTCGGGGCGCTCATCGCGGTACCGTTCGGGCTGGTCGCGCTGCGCGTGCGGCGGCACACCTTCATCGTGATCACCATCGCCATCTTCTTCATCTTCCAGCTGATGGCGTTCAACCTCTCGTTCACCGGCGGGTCGAGCGGAGTGGACGCGCCGTTCCTCAACGGCTCGCCCGCCGGCTTCAACACGCTCTTCTACTACATCGCGCTGGGCTTCGCCGCGGTCACGATCGCCCTCGCCTGGCTGATCAGGCGTTCCCGGTTCGGCCTGCAGCTGCGCGCGATCAGGGACGACGAGGACCGCGCGCGCGGCCTGGGCGTCAAGGCCATGCGGGTCAAGCTGACCGCGTTCGTCATCTCCGGCGCGATCACCGCGATGATCGGCGCCGTCTGGGTCTACTACGCCGGCCAGGCCGAGCCGCAGACGGCCTTCAACCCGCTGTTCGACCTCACCCTGGTGCTGATGGCGTTCCTCGGCGGCTACGGCTCGATCAGCGGCCCGGTGCTCGGCGCGCTGATCATTGAGCCGGTCACGCTATGGCTGAACACGCAGCCGGAGTTCAGCGGATCGCTGAGCAATATCATGCTCGGGGCGATTTTCCTGCTCGTCGTGCTTTTCCTGCCGCGGGGCATCGTCCCGACCGGCGGCGAGTTCATCACCAGGTACAGGACGCGGGGCCGCCCCGCGGTCATCCCGGCGGCGGCCGGCGCCGACCCTGCCACGCCGGCGTCGGCCACCCCGCCGGTCAGCTCGGGAGGTGCCCGGTGACCGCGCTGCTGCGCACCGAGGGGATCAGGAAGGCCTACGGCGGCGTCCAGGCGCTGAACGGCGCGACGATGGCCGTCGAGGAGGGGACGGTGGCCGGGCTGATCGGGCCCAACGGCTCGGGCAAGACCACCCTGTTCAACGTCATCACGGGCTACGAGCGGCCGGACGCGGGCGAGGTCTGGTTCGGCGGCCGGACGATCACCGGCCACGCGCCGGACAAGGTGTTCGCGGCCGGCATCGGCCGGACCTTCCAGCTCACCCGCATCTTCCCCCGGCTGACAGTCATGGAGAACATGCTTGTCGCGGCGCAGGTGCGGGACAGGCCGCGGAACCTGCTGGCCCGGGTCGGGCGGGACGGCTGGACGCAGCACCGCAGGCGCGCGACGGAACTCCTCGGGTTCGTCGGCATCGAGGGGCACGCGGGCGTGCTCGCCGGGTCGCTGTCCTACGGCCAGCGCAAGCTCCTCGAACTCGCCTACGTGCTCGTCGCGGACCCGGCGGTCATCCTGCTCGACGAGCCGGCGGGCGGGGTGAACCCGACGCTGATCAACCTCATCGCCGACCGCATCAGGCAGCTCAACGAGCAGCAGGGCAAGACGTTCCTGCTCGTCGAGCACAACATGGAGTTCGTCATGGGACTGTGCTCGGTCATCACGGTGCTCGAGTCGGGCGCCGCGGTGGTGAGCGGCCCGCCGGACATCGTGCGCACGGACAAGCGCGTGCTCGACGCGTACCTCGGCGTGGACCTCGACGAGGACGACGACGCGGGAGACGCCGGCCGCGGCGACGCCGGCCTGGGACAGGAGGGCACCCGATGAGTGAGCCGCTGCTTGCCATGGACGGCGTGGTGGCGGGCTACGGCGGCGGCGACGTGCTGCGCGGCGTCAGCTTCACCGTGCCGCAAGGCAGTATCACCTGCGTGGTGGGGCCGAACGGCGCGGGCAAGTCAACCGTCATGCGGGTGATCAGCGGCCTGCTCCGGCCGCGGCTCGGCACGGTGACGCTGCGCGGTGAGCGGCTGAACGGCAGGTCACCGCGGCAGATCCTCGACCTGGGCGTAGTGCAGGTGCCGCAGAACCACAGCCTGTTCACCGACATGACCGTGCACGAGAACATCGACCTGGGCGGCTACACGATCAAGGACCGCTCCCAGGTCAGCAAGCGGATCGACGCCGTCTACGACCTGTTCCCCCAGGTGCGGGGCTGGGCGCGGATGAAGGCGGGTTCCCTGTCCGGCGGCCAGCAGCGCCTGGTCGAGTTCGCCAGGGCGCTGATGCTCGACCCCGTGCTGATCCTCCTCGACGAGCCGTCGATGGGCCTGTCCCCGATGGTGCTCAAGTCGGTGTTCGACGCCGCTCGGCAGATAAACGCCAACGGCGCGACCGTGCTGCTCGTGGAGCAGAACGCCCGGGCCGGCCTCAAGCTGTCCCAGCACGGCGTCGTCATGGAGAACGGAACCGTCCGGCTGGCCGGCACGGGCCGCGAGGTTCTCGAGCACCCGGAGATCGGCGAGCTGTACCTCGGCGGCACCGTGAAGAAAGCCTGAGTTCTCAGCGGTGGGCGGGTTTATGGTTCCCTAATCAGTACGAAAGCTCTTTCGATATAATACAACATCGAAAAACATATAACAACACGATGACCATTAGTCGCCATTCGCCGGATATGGCATCGATGCCAGCATTAACATCATCAAGCACAGTGCGAGCGGCGGCAGTGGCCCACCAGGCTTCCTTCGCGGCCACCCCTGTCGGTATGCGGGTTTTGCGGTAGTGCGGCGTGCGAGAAGATCGCTTTCCAGCGAGGACACTGATTTATGGGAACCCATGGTGCTGCGGGCACTCGGTCGCGCGCGCTTGCGCGGGGCCGCCGGGCGGCCGGACCGGACAACGCTGGCTCCAGCTCGGCGGGACGGATGGACCTGGCGTTGACCGACTGGCCGGTGGCCCGTCGGCTGTTCGCCGTTATCGTGGCGGCCCTGCTGATGGGGCTCGTCTTCGGCGGCCTGCGGGTGGTAGACGCGGAGAACAGCGCGGGCCAGTTCAGCCGGACGGAGCAGCTGGCCAAGCTCGGCGCGCAGCTCGCCACCGTCGTGGACGACCTGCAAAACGAGCGGGACGCGACGCTCGTCGCCCTGATCACCAACAACGGTGCGGGGCTCACGCGGGTGCACGCCAAGACGAACAGCGACCTCGGCCCGGTCAGGTCCGGAATCCAGCAGATCGTGAACGGCGGCTTCCCCGCGACCATTCAAGCGGACGCGGGCGCGGTGAACAACGCGCTGTCCCCGGCCAACATCAAGCAGCTGCAGAACCTGTTCAACACGGCGTTCGGGACCGGTGACGTGGTGGCCCCGGACTACGGTGCCGTCATCAAAGACATCATCACCCTGCAGGACCAGGTTTCCCTGGGTAACACCGACCAGGCGCTGACCAGCGACGTGCAGACGCTCAATGCGCTGGCGGGTGCCAAGGACCTCACCTCGCAGCAGCTGGCCCTGCTCGACCAGTCAATGTCGAACCTCCCGACTTCGACCGCCGTGTTCGGCACCCCCGGGTTCCTTGACTTCGCGACGGAGACGACCCTCCAGGTCGATTACGTCGAGGAGTTCAACGACGAGGCCGCGTTCCAGTCCTCCGCTTCCCCGGCGGAGAACGCCATGTACGACGCCCTGCTCGGCCCGCAGGCCGCCAAGCTGGACGGCGAGACACAGTCGGACAACATCGAGCAGGCTCTCTTCGCGGTCGCCGGCGGCCAGCTGAACGAGCCCTCGGCCAAGCCGGTGCCGGTCTCCGGCGCCGCGGGCATCTCCTACCCGCTGTTCGTCAACCACGTGCAGCTGGACCCCCTGGCCAACAACCCGACCACGGCCAGCCAGGACGGCATCACCAGCATCCCCAAGCTGCAGGCGGCGTGGGACAAGGGCGCTCACGCCAAGCTCAACGCGATGCAGGACACCGAGCGGTTCGTCGCGGGCAACATCGTTACCCGGGCCACCCAGCTGCGCCAGGCCGCGCAGCGCAACGCGCTCACCTACATCATCATCACCGTGGCCGTGCTGCTCATCGTCCTGGCCGCCGCGCTGCTCGTCGCCAGGTCCCTGGTGCTGCCGCTGCGCCGGCTGCGCGCGGGAGCGCTTGACATCGCCTCGGTGCAGCTGCCCGAGCGGGTCCGGCTGCTGTCGGAGAACCCGGAATCGGCCGGGAGCATGGACGTCGCGCCGATCAACGTGGCCTCGCGGGACGAGATCGGCCAGGTGGCGCGCGCGTTCGACCAGGTGCACTCGGAGGCCGTGCGGCTGGCCGGCCAGCAGGCCCTGCTGCGCTCCAGCTTCAACGCCATGTTCGTCAACCTGTCCCGCCGTTCCCAGACGCTCATCGAGCGGCTGGCGCGCATGATCGACACCCTGGAGCAGCACGAGGACGATCCCGACCGCCTCGGCAGCCTCTTCTCCATGGACCACCTGGTCACCCGCATGCGCCGCAACTCGGAGAACCTGCTGCTGCTCGCCGGGCACGACAACCCGCGCAAGTGGTCGGAGGCCATACCGCTCGCCGACGTCGCCCGCGCGGCGACCTCGGAAATCGAGCAGTACAACCGGGTCACGCTGAACATGACGCCGGACATCTCGCTGGCCGGCCAGGCGGTCTCCGACGTGGTGCACCTGCTCGCCGAGCTGATCGAGAACGCCACGATCTTCTCTCCCAAGGACACCCAGGTCCAGGTCACCATGCAGTACCTGGCGAGCGGCGGCGTGCTCATCGAGGTCAGCGACAAGGGCATCGGCGTATCCGAAGCGCGGCTCGAGGAGATGAACTGGCGGCTGGACAACCCGCCGACGATCGACGTGTCCGTCTCCCGGCACATGGGCCTGTTCGCCGTCGCGCGGCTCGCCGAGCGGCACGGGGTCCGGGTCCGGCTGCGACCCGCCCTCCCGCAGGGACTGTCGGCGCTGGTCTGGCTGCCGGACAGCCTCATCGAGCGGACCGTCAAGGTGGCCCCCGTCAGCGGCTACTCGGGACGGCAGGTCAGCGCGCGGGCGGCCACCGCGGAGGTGCCCGCCTACGCGGGCAACGGCTACGCCAGCGCGAACGGCGGCAACGGCAGCAACGGCAACGGCAGCAACGGCAACGGCAACGGGTACGCGGCGACGGGCGCCAGGATGCCCTCGGGCTGGTTCCGCCGCGGCCAGGCGGGCACCCTGCTGCCCTCGGCGGCCGGCGCCGGGGCCGGCCTGGACAGCGCGCCGGGCCTGGGCGAGGACGGCACGGCCGTCTCGTACGCCGACATGGGCAACGGCGGCCAGAGCAGCGCCGGGCTGCCGGTCCGCGTTCCCAGGGCAGGCCGGGGCCCGGGCAGCGGCCCGCCTGACGGCCAGGGCGCTGGCCTGGCGGGCAGGACGTCAGGCGGTCCCGCGGCGGGACTTGGCAGCAATCCGCTGCCGCAGCGGTCACCGGACCAGGCACGTAGCCGCCTGGCCGGCTTCCAGCGCGGGACGCGCCGGGCGGAAGGCCAGGTCGGCGGCGGCCAGGCGCCGCAGCCAGGGGAGGGAACCGAACGTTGACTCGACCATTTCTTCATGACCTGAGCTGGCTCGTCAGCGACTTCACCGCGCGCGTGCCCGATGCGGCGCACACGGCCGTCGTTTCCGCCGACGGGGTGTCGCTCGCCATGTCTGAGGGGATACCGGGATACCTCGCCGAGCAGTTGTCGGCGATCACCGCGGGGCTGGCCAGCCTGATGCAGGGCGCCGCCCGTATCTTCGAGGCGGGCTCCCCCAACCAGGCGCTCGTCGAGATGGAGGGCGGCCTGATGATCGTCAAGTCCATCAGCGACGGTTCGAGCCTGTGCGTGCTCGCCGCCCCGGACTGCGACATCGAGCTGGTCTCCTACGAGATGTCACTGCTCGTCGAGGCGGCCGGCGAGGTGCTCTCGCCGGCCCTGCGCGGCGGCCGCCGCTAGTTTGCCCGCCGGCTGCTGTACTGCCTGCGGGCAGGCGACCCCCTTTATTCGCTGCGGAGGATCCTGGCGGTCGTGACGCGGGCGGCCGCCTCGCCGGGCAGCGCGGACACAGCCACGGCGAGGACCAGTGCGAGCAGCACGACTTCGGCGAAGGCCAGCGGTTGCACCTGGAGCACGGGGAGGACGCCGATCTGGCGGGTGAACGTCAGCCAGGCGTACCGGCCGCCGGTGACGCCGAGGGCGATGCCGATGGCCAGGGCCACGACGGTGAGTGTCACCGCCTGCCAGGCGACCGTCGCGCGGACCTGGCGCCGGGTGAACCCGATCGTGCGCAGGATGGCCAGGTCCCGTCGCCGCCGGCGGACGGAGGTGATGAGGAGGTGGGTGATGGTCGCGAGGGCGAGCATGCCAAGCAGGATCCCGAGCAGGGTGGGCATGGCCCTGACCCCGCCGAAGTTCAGCAGGTCGTCCGGCGTCTGGAACCTGGAAACCGCGAACGCGCCCCGCGGAGCAAGCTCCGCGGACAGCCTGGCCACCGCGGCCTGCGGATCGGCACCCGGCCGCAGCCGGACGACCAGGATGTCGTAGGCCGGGACACCCATGGTGGGCGGGGCCAGGTGCTTCAACTCGTCCACGGTGAGGACGGCGCCAACGCCGAGCGTGAGCTGATCGCCGAGCGTTGGCAAGATCACCACGCCGACCACCCGGACCGTCTGCCGCTGCGGTCCGGCGAGTGCCACCCGCAGCGTGTCGCCGACCTGGGCATGCAGGTTGGCCAGCGTGCGTACGCCCACCGCGATCTCGCCTGTGCGCGGTAGCCGGCCGCGCACAAGCGTCGGCTGGAGTTGCCCGCCGTGGCCCGGGTTGAGCGCTATGGCCTGCACCTGGCCGCTGCCGAGGCGCAGCGGCACCCCGGCATACCCGTCCGACCAGGCCGCGACCGCCGGATCACGAGCGACGACGGGGGCGGCGGGGGTGACGCCCTGGCCCTCGTCCGTGCCCGTGCTCTGCACCAGGACATCCCAGGACGACCCGTACAGCCGCGGTGTCGACAGCAGATGGTCAAGGCTCTCCGAGAACACCAGGGCGGCGGTAAGCGCCGCCAGGCCCAGGGCGGCCGTGGCCACCGTGGTCAGCACGGGCAGGGCGGTGCGGCCCGAGCCGCGCTGCAGCGCGAGCCGCAGCCCGGTCGCCGCCGATACCGGCCGCAGCCCCGACGCGAGCGCGGAGATCAGCCCCGTGCTTCGCTCCGGCGCCGCCTGGCTGTCCCGGCTGCGCGCCGAACGCCAGGCCGGCCAGGCCGAGCAGGCGACGACGCCGGCCAGGGTGGCGCCGAAGCCCAGGGCGAGGACCGTGACGTCGGCGTCGATGCCCGGACGCGGTTCAGCCAAGCTGGCCAGGCCGATCGGGAAGAGCGGCGATGTCGCCACCGCGAGAACCGTCGCGGCCAGCGCGGCAGCGATCCCGACGATGACGGCCCGGCCGATGGCCGCGGCGACCAGCTGGCGCCGGGTCATGCCCAGTGCCTTCGCCGTCTTGTAGTCGTCGGCCTCGAGGAAGGTCAGCCGGCTGATGAGCTGGCCGGCGACCAGCAGTCCGATCAGCGCCAAGAGCGCTGCCAGCAGCCACAGCGCGACGGCCTGGAGGTGGATCGACCGCTCCGTGGCGGCGCTGGTGTCGGTCATCGTGAAGCCTTGCAGCACCCGGCCGTGAGCGAGTTGCTCGACCTCCCGCTGGATGCTGGGCCAGTCCGCGGCCCCGTGCCGAAGACGCAGGACGGTGCCTTCCCATGCGTCGAGCGCCTGCCCGCGGTGCTGCCGGTAGAAGGCCGGGGTCGCCCAGACCGTATCGATCCCGGTCCCGGTGCCCGGCGGGAACTCGGCCGCCGCGGCCTCGACCCCGACGATGCGCAGCCGCACCGTCCGCGCCGGGCCGGTCACCGTCAGCAGCTTGAGCGGGAGCGTATCCCCGACGCCGAGCTTGAACTGCCGCGCGACGGTGAACGAGACGTTGGCTTCGTCGGGGGCGGCAGGATCAGGGAGGCGGCCCGCCAGCAGCTTCCTGAACCACAGCCGGCCGGGGATCCGGCCGTCCTCCGGTGCCACGAGCCCGATCGCCGAGGGATCGGCCACCGTGTACGACATGGCCAGGCCCGCGGCGGTGACCTGCGGGAGCCGGGCGACCTGCTGCGCCTGGGCCGCCGCGAAGGTCCGGGACGCCACCGGCGGCGACAAGACGATCCCGTCGGGAGCGTTGCTCCAGGCCACCAGGCGGGGATACGCGGAGTCGGTCCGGTACGCGCCAGCCGCCGCCGTCTCGACCGCCCCGGCGAACAGCCCGAGCAGCAGCCCGAGTACGAGCCATCCCCGCCAGCGCCGCCGCAGCTGGAGGAACGCGAACAGCAGTGCCGCCACCATGGACCCGATTGTGCCGCGGGGACATTCCGGGTCACAAGGAAGCGGCCACCTACCGGGCGGTGGTGCTAACCCGACCATGAAGCCGCGCCCGCTCCGCCAGCCCCGCACCCGTGGCTGTGGTTAAGACGCGGTGGTTACGGTCACAAGGCGGGCCTCAGGCAGGGCCGCCTGGCTGCGCCACCAGGCCTGCCCCGCCTCCGGGAGGAGGTGGATCGGGTCGTAGTAGGGGTACTCGCGGTCGAGTGCCAGCGGGTCGTCCGCCTCGATCGCGGTGAGGTAGCCCTTCGTCCAGTAGGAGATGCCGAGCTCCTCGTCGTACCGCGCGAGCTGGTGCACCCAGCGCTTGCCCACGTAGGGCACGTCGCACACCACGCGCGGGGTCGCGAACCCGGGCAGGTAGCCCATGATCGCCGACTGCAGCGCCTGGGCCTCGCGGACCGACAGCCGCCAGTGCTCGGCGCCGGGGATCATGTCGCACAGGTAGAAGTAGTAAGGCGTGATGCCGGCCTCGTCGAGCAGCGCGAAGCACAGGTCGAGCAGCGCCCCCGCGGAGTCGTTCACCCCGCGCAGCAGCACGCCCTGGTTGCGCACGTCCCGCACCCCGGCCCCGAGCAGCTCACGCGCGGCCCGCGCGACGAGCGGGGTCACCGACTGCGCCGCGTTGACGTGGGTGTGCACCGCGAGCGAGACGCCCCGGGCACGCGCCGTCCCGGCCAGCCGGGCCATCCCCGCGAGCACGTCGGGCGACAGCCAGTGCTGCGGCAGCCCCATCAGCGCCTTGGACGCCAGCCGGATGTCGCGCACCGACTCGATCTCGAGCAGCGCCGCCACGAACGCCTCCACCCGCGGCCACGGCAGGTTGGCGACGTCGCCGCCGGACACCACCACGTCCCGCACGGACGGCGTCGACCGCAGGTAGCCGAGCATCGCCGCCAGCCGGTCGTCGCGCGCCAGCCCGAACCGGTGCTTGTCGAACGACGGGGTGGGATTGCCCACCAGGTCCATCCGGGTGCAGTGCCCGCAGTACTGCGGGCAGGTCGGCAGCAGCTCGGCGAGCACCTTCGTCGGGTACCGGTGGGTCAGTCCCTCGACCGCCCACATCTCCGCCTCGTGCAGCGAGTCCCTGGTGGCGTAAGGATGAGAGGGCCAGTCCGCCCGCCGGTCGCTGAACACCGGCAGCATGTACCGGCGCACCGGGTCGGCGTACCACGCGTCAGTGAACCCGGGATCCGACGCCGCCACCGACGGCGCGAACGTGTTCAGCATCTGCGGCGGGATGAGCATGGACATCGTGGCCCGCTCGCGCTGGTCCCGCTCCAGGTCGGCGTAGAACGCCTCGGACAGCCCGCCGCCGGTCACGTCCCGCAGCTGGCGTGCGTTCTTCACCGAGTGGGCGCGCTGCCACTGCGCGGACTCCCACTCTTCCCGCGTCACCCCTGCCCAGCCGGGCAGCCGCCGCCAGTCAGGCTCAGAGAGCTCCTGCCGACGGTACTGATACGGCTGCACAACCATCGCGCCTCCTGCGCCGATAACAAACAGTCTTTGCGTTATACCCCAGTTGAGCAGAAAAAAGCACTCCAGAGAAGGGAATGAGACAGAAATTTTCCCGAACGAGGGCGTGCCTGCCCGTCCCGTGGCCGGCTTCCTTACCGGCGGGCGCCGCCCGCCGGCCGGCATCATCGCACCGGCTCCGGGTGATGGCTGCGGCAACCAGCCGCCCATAGCCGTATCGCTGTCACAGCCATCCGGCCGGCCCGCGGCGTATGCTCGGTCGATGACGCCGGAGACCGAGGACCTGATCCGGTCCGCCACCCGGTGGGCGGCGGTGCCCCTCGTTCCGGAGGTCACGCTGCTCACCGCGGCCGAGCCGTTCGGCCTGTGGGACCGGACCGCGTGCGACGCGCCCCCGTTCTGGGCCTTCCCCTGGGCGGGCGGCCAGGGACTGGCGCGCTACATCCTCGACCACCCGCGGACGGTGGCCGGCCGTGCCGTGCTCGACGTGGCCTCCGGCTCCGGCCTGGTCGCCATCGCCGCGGCGAAGGCGGGCGCGCGGAGCGTGCAGGCCGGCGACATCGACGACAACGCCCTGGCGGTGATCGCGCTGAACGCCGCGGCCAACGGGGTGCCCGCGATCCTGCCGCGCCGCCTGGACCTCGCGACCGACCCCGGCAGCGTGGACCTAGTGCTCGCCGGCGACGTCTTCTACCAGCGCGACCTGGCCACCACGGCGCTGCGCTTCCTGCGGGCCGCGCGGCAGCACGGCGCCGACGTGCTCGCCGCCGACCCGGGCCGCGCCTTCGTCCCCCGGGAGTCGCTCACCGCCCTGGCCACGTACCGGGTCCCGGTGCTGACGGTGCTCGAGGACGTCCCGGTCAAGGAGGTAACCGTCTACCGCCTCCGCTGACTAACCGTCCTGCGCTGACGACGCGGCACCCGATTTGGTGTCGCCCCCTATGGCAAAGCCGGCCCCCCGCGTCTAGCGTGGCAGGAGTTACGCGCGGGCGTCGCGCGTGGAAGGACGGTGCACGATGGAGTACGAGCGGGGCCGCAAGGATGGCGTCGCGTCCAACGTCGGGCCCAAGCCCACGTTCACCGGGAACGCGATGCAGGACTCGCTGCTCGACGACGGGGACAAGGGCCAGGTCCGGGTGTACAGCGTGATTTTCGAGCCCGGCGCGCGGACCTACTGGCACTCCCACGCCGCGGGGCAGACGCTGCTCGTCAACAGCGGCCAGGGCATGGTCGAGACGCGCGGCGGCGACCGGCGCTTGGTGCGGGCCGGCGACGTGGTCTGGGCGCCGCCCGGCGAGGTGCACTGGCATGGCGCGGCACCCGATGCGTTCCTCAGCCACACCGCCGTCTCCCTCGGCCTGACCAGCTGGGAAGAGGAAGTGGACGAGGACCACTACCGTGACGCGTTCTCCGGCGGGCACGCCTGACCGTGGAACGTTCGCGATGACGGCGGCGAGCGCCGGCGGCCACGCGCGGGAGGTGCTCGCGGTCAAGTTCGGGCACCGCGTCACCACCAGGGCCGAGAGCTACTTCAACTTCCACCTGTACGGCGAGCCAGACGCCGACCTGGACATCGACTACTTCTTCTGGGTGATCAAGGACGGCGCCGACGTGTTCCTGGTCGACACCGGCTTCGCCCCGGAGGCCGGCGACCGGCGCCGCCGCGCGCACTACGGCACCCCCGCGCAGGCGCTGCCGCTGCTCGGCATCGACCCGGGGGACGTCACCGCCATCGTGATCACCCACGCGCACTGGGACCACACCGGCAATATCCGGCAGTTCCCGCACGCGCAGCTGGTGATGACCGAGGCCGAGTACGCCTTCTGGACCTCGCCGCTGGCCGCGCGGCGGCACTTCGCCGCGCACAGCGAGCCGGAGGAGATCGCGCTCCTCGAGCAGCGGCGCGGCGACGGCACGCTGTCGCTGTTCACCGGCCAGTCCACGCTGGCCGCCGGCATCGAGCTGGTCGAGGTCGGCGGGCATACCCCTGGCCAGCTGATCGTCACCGTGGCGGTGCCGGACGGCGGCACCGCCGTGCTGGCCTCGGACGCGCTGCACTTCTACGAGGAGGTCGAGCGGGACCGCCCGTTCGCGATCCTCGCCGACCTTCCCGCTATGTACCAGGCGTACGACACCCTGGCTCAGCTGGCCAGTCACCCGGGCACCCACCTGGTCGCCGGCCATGACCCGGCGGTCCGCGACCGCTTCGCCCGCCACCCGGCGGCCGCTCCGGTCGCCGGGGACCCCGCGGCGGGCACCATCCAGGTCGCCGACCTGACCAGGCCCCACGCCGGCTAGCGGTAAGGCCGGTGGGTTTATTGGTTTGCGTGACTGTTAAGGCGTTCCGGCAGGGGTGATGTGGCTGCCGGGGACGGCGGGGCTCAGGTCGGTGCGGTGTGTCGGCCAGGGCACGCCGCATTCCGGGAGCGCCGCCGTGGATGAGCCGGTCATTGCCCGTGCCGCGGTGGCCGTGGGCGGCTCGGGCGGGTGCCGGGCGGGCTGGCGCATCACGCGCCCCTCCGTACGCAGTCTTACCGGTAAGGTTTTCCCAAGAGGTAAACTTTTTTCCTGAGGTAAAGAAAAAGCGTTCTAGTCGTCTTTTCTTTACCCGCTGTGATTTGTTTACCCGGTAGGCCTGGCGGCGCGGTCCTGCCCGCCGCGGCCCGGTGCGCGGCCCGCCGGCCGGGTCGCGCGCGACCTCGCGGGCAGCCCCGGGCATGCTTTTGCCTCGCGTGCCAGGTCCTGTCGTGGCCCCCGTCGGCGCCTTGACGCCCGGGCCGCCTCTGACTAACCGGGCTTGCGGCTAGCGGCCCGCTGTCATCCAGCGGGCCGCTAGGCCTCGACGGTGACCAGCGTGCCGTACGGCAGGTACGGGTAGGCGGCTTTGGCGGCGCCGTACGGCAGCTCCACGCACCCCAGGGACTGCGGCCAGCCGTAGGAGCCGCGGTCGAAGTAGTGCCGGCGTCGCCGCCCCTCGAAGTACGACACCCAGTACACCGGGTCCGGTAATGCGACCCGTCCGGGTTGGTGCCGCTCATGACCTGGAACGGCAGCTTCTCGTAGACCGGGAAGGGTTCCGGGCGGCGGCGTGTACGCGGCCGCGAGCTGCGCCGCGGCGTTCCCCGCGGGCACCGCCGCGCCCACGGCCGCCGCCGCGGTCCAGGCCACGGTCTTCCGCGAAACGCTCATCACAGTGCCCCCCTCATTGCCCTGAGCAATGCCGGCGCGCGACGCCCGGTCGACGACCGATTACTTACTGTGACGTAACGAATTTTCTTTGTAGTCGTGAGCTACGCCTCAGGCGCCGCGACGGCCAAGGGCGCCCGCTGGGCCTCCTTAACGATTTCCGCAAGACGGGTAACTTTTCACCCGCTGTTCAGCGTGCGGCTCAGGGGCGAGATCGGCTGGCGTAGGATAAATGGACCACGGCGGGGACGGAGGCGGCCAGCCTGCGGATCCTCCGTCCGCGGCAGCGGGGCAGTGCGTGTCCGGCTGTCAGGGTTGGGCCTGGAAAGGGCCCGGGCGGCTCAGTCGACAACGGAGACCGCGCTCGCAGGAGAGCCGGTCTGCGGCCCGAAGGCGCTAGCCCTTTCCACGTGACGAAGGCCGGACTAGCCGATGAAGAAGGTGAAGGCAGGCGATGGGTGAACGAGGCGCGGTCACAGGCCGCGTTGTCATTGTGATGCCCACGTACAACGAGCGGCAGAACCTGGAGATCGTCGCGGGCCGGCTCCGCGAGGCGGTGCCAGACGCTGACCTGCTGGTTGTTGACGATAACAGCCCCGATGGAACCGGGGACCTCGCCGACAAGATTGCCGAGGCTGACCCGCGCGTGCAGGTGATGCACCGGACGGAGAAGGCTGGCCTCGGCCGGGCGTACGTGGCCGGCTTCGCCTGGGCGCTCGAGCGCGGGTACGACCTGATCGTCGAGATGGACGCCGACGGCTCGCACCGGCCGGAGGACCTGCCGAAGCTGCTCGCCACCTCCGCGACCGCGGACGCGGTGATCGGCTCGCGCTACGTGCCGGGCGGCACCGTGGTCAACTGGCCGAAGTCACGTGAGTTCCTGTCCCGCGGCGCGAACCTGTACAACCGGATCATGCTCGGCGTCCGGGTGAAGGACGCGACCGGCGGCTTCCGCGTGTACCGCGCCGCCACCCTGCGCGCGATCGACCTGCACGGCATCCAGTCGGCTGGCTACTGCTTCCAGATCGACATGACCCTCCGGGTGCTCCAGGCGGGCCTGGCGATCACCGAGGTTCCGATCACCTTCATCGAGCGCGAGCGCGGCACGTCGAAGATGTCGAACACGGTGATCCTCGAGGCTTTCACCCGGGTAGCCCGGTGGGGCATCGGCGCCCGCCTGCACGGCCGCTCCGCCGCCGCCCCCCGCCGCTAACAGCGCACGGCGAAACGCAAAACAGCAGGCGCCGCAGAACCCGCGGCGGCTGCGCAAAGGTTGACTACGCGCTGCGGCGGCTGGTGACGTCGGCGATGGCGCGGGCCTCCAGGGCGCGCCGTTCCCTGACTACCTCAAGCCGTTCGGCGAGCACCGCCTCAAGGTCCTCCACGGTACGGCGCTCCATCAGCATGTCCCAGTGGCTGCGCGGCGGCTTGACCTTCTTGGGTGAGGGGGACTCACCGGTGCTTGCGATTGCCATGGCGCCGCAGACACGACACTCCCACATGGGGGGGAGTTCCGCCTCGGCGGCGAATGGCACGCTAAAGTGGTGACCGTTAGGGCAATCGAACGGCACGTCCTGGCGGGGTGCCAGGTCCGTGTTCCGGTCGTTTTCGTAGCTCGTGGCGCCGAGCCGGGTTCCGCGAAGTGCGCGTTCGGCCATTACTTGCTGCCTCCCAGGCGGTTGGCGATCTCTATCGGCAACACTGGATACCCGGACAAGATTCCCTCGCGCGTGAAGTTCCAACCCCATTTCCGCAGTGTTTCCTCGCTGCCCGCGGCGAAGACTGCACCATGGGCGACGGTTTCCCCTGGTTAAGCGGGGACCTGCGGGTGCCAGTGACCGCGTTCGGCGAGAATGTCGCGCAGCAGCACGATCTCGTCGGTCATCACGCCGTCCGCGCCGAGGTCGAGCGCCCGTTCGATCTCCTCGCGCGTGTTCAGCGTCCATACGTGGACGTCGAGGCCGAGCGCGTGCGACCGCCGGATGAACCCCCGCGTCGCGATCTGACGGGGCACCTGCGCGCACAGCGCGCCGGACCGTGCCAGGCCACGGGCCATGCCCCCGCCGCAGAACCCCAGGTAGCGTACGGCCGCGATGGCCGCCGGGGTGACCGCCAGGCAGACCGGGCGGTCTAGTGAGCGCTGGGCGGCGAGCAGTCGCGCTCCGGAGAACGACGTCACGCACACCCGGTCCCAGGCCGCGGTCCGCTTCAGCACGCCGGCCAGCGGCCGGATCGTGCCCTCGTCCTTGAGGTCGATGTTGAACCGCAGGCCGGGAAAGGCGCCGAGCAGGTCCTCGAGCAGCGGGATCTCCGCGGCACCGCCGATCCGCGCGGCCGAGACCTCTTTCCAGGTGAGCTGCCGCACCTGGCCGGCCCGGTCGGTGACCCGGCCAAGGTCGGCGTCATGGAAGGCGATCAGCTTGCCGTCGGCAGTCGACCTCGCGTCGGTCTCCAGGTAGGAGTAACCGAGCCGGGCGGCGTACTCGAAGGCGTGCCATGAGTTCTCCGGATTATGCGCCGCGCCGCCCCTGTGGGCGAACGCGAGCGGCCTGGGATGATCCAGGTAAGGAGCTGCCACGGTTCTGATTATGCCCACTGACCTGGCACATCCGGTGAACGGCGGTCATCTCCCGCGTATCGCGGAGAAAAAGAGACAACCGCCGAACGCAATGGCCAGGTCGGCAAACGAAGTCTCAGTTCAATCCCCAACGGGACGTGAGTAAGCTCTCGCCCGCCGCTCGCCGCAAGATAACAGCAAGAGACGCGGATCACGCCCAACGTTGCCACGGATGGTGGATGTTTGGGCACACCCGGTGTGCCCAAACATCCACCATCTTCCCGGCCGTCGCCCGCGGCTGGATAACAGCAAGAAGCGCGGAGCGCTCGGCGGAGCGACCGCCTACCTGCGACGGGATCTGGATAACAGCAAGAAGCGCGATCACGGTAGGCGAGTCGAGGGTGGCCTCTAGCGGGCGGGGGAGGCCCACTCGCGGCGACGGACCTCGGCGAGGGCGATCGCGGCGGCGACCGCCACGTTCAGCGAGCCGACCCGGCCGACCTGGGGGATATAGGCTACCGCGGAGACCGCGGCGAGCAGGGCGGGGGAGCAGCCGTGGTCTTCGTTGCCGATCGCCAGGCAGACGTCGCCCTCCAGCGGGGCCTCGAACAGCGGCAGTGCCCCCGTGGCGAGTTCCACGGCGACCACGCGGAACCCGTCCTCCGCCGCGGACTTGGCCGCCGCCGCGGGGGAGGGCTCGCGGTAGGCGGACAGGAACCGGTGGGTGCCGAGCGCGGTCTTGCCGACGGCGGGCAGGTCAAGGTCCGGCGTGTTACCGCACAGCCACACCGACTCCACGCCGAACGCGGCGGCCGTGCGCACGATCGACCCCACGTTGAACGGCTGGCTGACCGAGTCGAGCAGCAGCGCGAGCCGCCCCTCGGTGCGCCGCCGCCACTCCCGGTTCAGCCGCTTCACGTCGGTGGGGCGCATCTGCCGCCGCGAGCCGCCCGCCGCGCCCGCCGCATCGCCCGCCGCATCGCCCGCCGCGCCGCCCGCCACGGTGAGTCCGCCGTCCGCGCCCGTCAGCCCCGCATCACTGTCACTGGCCATCGGGAGACCCCGCCTTTCGTTCTGGATCGGCGGGAGCGGTGACCTCCAGCAGACGGTAACCGCTGCGGGCGGACAGCCGCGTCACCGACCATCCCTCCTCTTTCTCCAGCCAGGCGTGCAGCGAGTCGGCGCCCAGGTTGCGCCCCATCACCAGCGTGGCGGCGGCTCCGGGCGCGAGGCGGGCCAGCCAGCCGCGCAGCATGGCGTGCAGCGGCCCCTTACCGATCCGGACCGGCGGGTTGGACCAGATGCCGGCCAGCCGGGCCGGGATCTCGGCCGAGTCCGGCGGCACGCAGCGCACGTTGGACAGCCCCGCGTTCGCGGCGTTCGCGGCGGCGAGGGCAAGGGCGCGCTCGTTGACGTCGACCGCCCAGACCGTGGCGCCCGGGGCGCGGGCCGCGAGCGCGCAGGCGATCGGGCCGTAGCCGCAGCCCAGGTCCAGGATGTCACCCGTCGGGGGCGGCGGCGGTCCCTCGGTGAGCAGCAGCCGCGTCCCCGGGTCGAGGCGGCCGGGGGAGAACATGCCCGAGTCGGTGGCAAGCTCCAGGTAGAGGTCGGGCAGCACCACGCGGACCGTACCGGGCCGGTGCGCGGCCTCCGGCCGCGCGGCGAAGTAATGCTGCGGCCCGGTCACCGGCTCACGGGCTGCTGCGGTGACCGCTCGGACTCGGCGGCGAGCGCGGGGCCGATGTACTTGCGCTGCATCCACCGCTCGACGAAGAACGTCATGACCGGTACCGTGCCGGCCAGCAGCAGCACCAGGGTCGGCCCGGTCTTCATCTTGAGCTTCTGCGCGAGGATGTACGCGAAGATGATGTAGACGATGTACAGGAAGCCGTGCACCGTGCCGACATTGTTCACGATCCATACATTGTTCGCGGCGACCTGCATCGGGATGCCGACGAAGCACACCACGATGATCAGGACGCCGGTGATGTACGCCATCACCCGGTAACGGAGAGCGGCCGCGTGCATCGTCGGGGTCCTTCCTGCCTGCTTCAGTGTCCGGGGCCTCGATGTCCCTGGCCAAGCCTACTTGCGGAAAACCTCGCGGGTGCCCGCTACCGGGAGCCGAGCCACTTGTTGTGCCCCTTGACCTCGGCATTGAGCTTCGCCAGGTAGGCGTTGTAGCGGGCGAGCTCGGCATCGTCCGCGTCGTCGGCCGGCTGCTCGATCGGCCGTACGCCGATCCCTTCCGGCAAGGCCGGGCCCGCCGCCGTGGCGCCGTGGCCGGCGCCGCCGGTTCCCCGGCGCAGCCGGAACTCGTCGCGCACCGTCCGCGCCCAGAACACGATCCCGAATCCGGCGAACAGCGGCCACTCGAACGTGTACGCCCAGCTCAGGCCGTTGCCTGCCATGGCCCGGTGGAACTGCCAGTCGCCGAGCCACAGCATGCCCCAGATCGACAGCACGACAATAAGATGCCACCCGAGCCAGCGCGGCGCGACGAGGAACCGCCATGTCGGGCCGGGAGACGCCTCGGCGGCGTCCGTCTCGGGCGCGCGCTCTCCGGTGACGTCGGCGGCGGGCGCGTCCGGGCCAGGCAGGTCCGGCCGCGACTCGTCCGGCACGGCCGGGACCGAAGGCGCGGAACCGGGGGTTTCCATGCCATTGAGCGTATCGCGGCTTGCGAGGGGCTGATCGCCGCGCGGGGCGGATATGCCATGGTTGTGTCATGCGGAGTGCGGAGAACGGGAAGAAGCGGTGAACGCGGAGATTGTGATCTTCGGCGGGCATGCCCATCCGGAACTGGCGGATGAGATCTGCGCGCACCTCAACGTGCCGCGCAGCCCGGCCAAGCTGTCCCGCTTCGCCAACGACTGCATGCAGGTGCAGCTTCAGGCGAACTGCCGGGAGCGTGACGTCTACCTGATCCAGCCGCTGGTGCCGCCGGTGCAGGAGAACCTGGTGGAGCTGCTGCTGATGGCCGACGCGGCGCGCGGCGCGTCGGCAGCCCGGGTGACGGCGGTCATGTCGCACTACGCGTACGCGCGCTCGGACAAGAAGGACGCGCCGCGCATCTCCATCGGCGGCCGACTCGTCGCCGACCTGCTCGTCACCGCGGGCGTGAACCGTGTGCTCACTCTCACCCTGCACTCGGCCGAGGTGCACGGCTTCTTCTCCGTCCCCGTCGACCACCTGCACGCGCTGCGCGAGCTCGTCGCGCACTTCGGGCAGCGCGACCTGTCCCAGACGGTGGTGCTGTCGCCCGACCTCGGCTACGCCAAGTCCGCCGCCGCGTTCGCCCGGCGCCTCGGGGTGCCGGTCGCGGCGGGCGCGAAGGAGCGGTTCAACGACGAGAAGGTGTCGATCTCGGCGATCATCGGCGAGGTGGCCGACCGGGACGTGATCATCCTCGACGACGAGATCGCGCGGGGGACCACGGTGCTCGAGCTGCTTTCCGTGCTGCGCCGCGAGGAACCGAGGTCGATCAGCATCGCCTGCACGCACGGGCTGTTCTCCGACGGCGCGCTCGAGAAGCTGGCCGCCGCCGAGGACGTGTCCGAGGTCGTCTGCACCAACTCGGTGCCCGTGCCCGTCTCGCATCCCAAGCTCACGGTGCTGTCGGTGGCACCGGCGCTGGCCGAGGCCATCAGGCGGACCCACGGCGGCGAGTCGGTCAGCGTCCTGTTCGAGCACTAACCGCGGTCTCGGGCGCGGAAATGCCGCGGCCCCGGGCGGTCAGTGCCGCCCGGGGCCGCGGCCCGTGCTGACTTGGGCCAGCTGGCAGGTCAGCCGAAGCGGTTCGGGCCGGGGGTGCCCGGCAGGCACATGAAGACCAGCACGATGATCCCGCCGATGAACGGGATCAGCCCGAGCAGGAGCATCCAGCCCGACTTGTCGGTATCGTGCATCCGGCGGACCGCGACCGAAAGCCCGGACAGGCCGACGACGAACAGGACGAGGCCGATCAGCAGGGTGAGGGCCGTCGAGCCGACCACGCTGGCGAAGATCTCAAGCACCACGACGACGATGACGGTCGCAAGCCAGTACCACCAGTACGCGGACCGCGAGGCGCGGCCGTTGAAGTTCAGGACGTTGTCGATCTGCTGCCTGATGGCGCCCTGGAAATCGACCGGACCGCCCTGCAGGTAACCACGCTGCTGGTAGTCCTGCTGCGGCGCGTAGCCGGGGCCGGCATAGCCGGGGCCAGGGTAGCCGCCGCCAGGGTAGCCGGGGCCAGAGTAGCCGCCGCCAGGGTAGCCGCCGCCAGGGTAGCCGCCGCCCTGGTAACCGCCGTCAGGGTAGCCGCCGCCCGGTGCGCCGCCGGGCGGGGTGTAGGGACCGTTCACTTTCTTACCTCCGAGTTCCCCGGTTTCCGCATGTCCCACGTGAGGACGCAGCTGATTCTTTAGGGCTTTTCGGGCTTTTCGCAGGCAATTGACAGGTTTGAAGGTAACGATTGCGTGCACCGCCGAAAGCCGTGACCAGCACGTTCCGCCAATAAAACGGGCATTTCAGGCATTTCTGCCCCGCCATCTCGCGGCTTAGCCCATTTGTTTTGATCGCCGTGAAATTGCTATCGCGTATGGTAGCCGTCATGAGCGACGATCACTGGCACCGGCCGCTGTTCCAGGTCCGCGCCGGGGACCTGACCGGGGACACGGGACAGACCTCCGGCATGACCCGCCGGGAGGCGATCTCCGGCAAGAGCGTGGGCGCCGAGAAGCTGTGGATGGGCCAGACCCACGTCGCGTCAAGGGCCCGGTCGGGCGACCATCATCACGGCGAGGCGGAGACGGCCATCTACGTGGTGTCCGGCACCCCCGCCTTCGTCTTCGCCGACGGGGACCGGGAGGTCCGGCTGGAGGCCGAGCCCGGCGACTACATCTTCGTCCCGCCGTACGTGCCGCACCGCGAGGAGAACCCGGGCGACGACGAGGCGGTCGTGGTGATCGCGCGCAGCAGCCAGGAGGCCATCGTGGTCAACCTAGAGAGCCTCTGGCCGGCGGAGCCCCCGGGCCCGCCCGCCTGAGGGCCGCTGGCAATCGCCCGAACGAAGGCGGGGAAACCCGCTCCCGTTCGGCTGCCGTTTTTCCTCGTCGACCGCTCGACCGCACCAGCATGATCCAGAACGAGGGCGGCCGGGCCCCGGGGTGATGGTTGCGGCAACGCGCCGCCTATAGACGGCCCAGTGCCGCAACCATCCGGTTGGCACGCGCCGTTGTGGCCGCCAGCTCGCGCTCCACGGTGAACGAGCCGTGCAGCACGTTAGGAGGCCGAGCCGGCCGCCGTCGCGATAATCCAGGCGAGGACGAGCGCCTCCTCCTGCCAGGCGTCGTACCGCCCGCTGCGCCCGCCGTGCCCGGCCTCCATCTCGGTCTTCAGCAGGAACGGCCCGCCGGACGCCACCGCGCGCAGCCGCGCCGTCCACTTGGCGGGCTCGTGGTAGAGCACGCGGGTGTCGTTCAGCGACGTCAAAGCGAAGATGGCCGGATAGGAAACGGCCGCCACGTTCTCGTACGGGCTGTACGACTTCATGTACGCGTACACGGCGGGGTCGTGCAGCGGGTCGCCCCACTCCTCCCACTCGGTGACGGTGAGCGGCAGCGACGGGTCAAGGATCGAGTTCAGCGCGTCCACGAACGGCACCTGCGCGACGATCCCGGCGAAGTCGGCCGGCGCCAGGTTCGCCACCGCGCCCATCAGCAGCCCGCCCGCGGACCCGCCCCGGGCCACGAGCCGCGAAGCAGACGTCCAGCCCAATGACACCAGGTGCCGCGCGCACGCGACGAAGTCGGTGAACGTGTTCTTCTTCTCCAGCATCTTCCCGTGGTCGTACCACGGCCGGCCCATCTCGCCGCCGCCGCGGACGTGCGCGATGGCGTAGACGAAGCCGCGGTCGAGCAGCGACAGCCGGGTGATCGAGAAGCTCGGGTCGATGGAGTGCTCGTAGCTGCCGTACCCGTAGATCAGGCAGGGCGCCGACCCGTCACGCGGCGTCCCTGCCCGGCAGACGATCGAGATCGGCACGTGCGTGCCGTCCGGCGCGACCGCCCATTCGCGGAACTGCTCGTAATCAGCGGCAGAGAACGCCACCCCCGCCGGGGAGGGCAGCACCGGCTGCTGCTTGAGCTGAGTCAGCGAGCCGTCCGCGATGTCGTAGTCGTACACCGTCGACGGGGTGACCATCGAGTTGTAGCCGATGCGGAACCGGGTCTGCGTGTACTCGGGGTTTGACCCGAGGCCGACCGTGTACAGCGGCTCCGGGAACGTGATCGGCCGCTCCTGGCCGACGCCGGACGGCGGCAGCACGGAAAGCCCGGTCATCCCGTCGCGCCGGTAGTAGAGCATCAGGCAGGACTCGAACGCGTCCACCGACAGCAGCCGGGTGTCGGCGCGGTGCGCGATAAGCGGCGTCCACACGGAAGTGTCACCGGCGCCGGGCAGCGGCGCCGCGGCGAGCTCGAAGTTCTCCGCCCCGTCGTTGTGCAGGATGAGCAGCCGGTCGCTGGCGACCTCGACCTCGTACTCCACGCCGAACCTGCGCGGCGCGACGACGGAGAACTCCCCGGTCGGATTGGCCGCGTCGAGCAGGTGCACCTCACTGGTCAGCTTCGAGGCGGTACCGATCACCAGCCACTTCTCATCGCGCGAGGTGCCGACCCCGAGCCAGAACTTCTCGTCGCTCTCCTCGAACACCACCACGTCGTCCGACGTCGGCGTGCCGACGATGTGCCGCCAGACCCGGTACGGCCGCCACGCCTCGTCCACCGTGGTGTAGAAGAGCGCGGACCCGTCGAGCGACCAGGCGCAGCCGTAGTGCGTGTCCGGCACCTCGTCCGGCAGGACCTCCCCGGTGACGAGGTCCTTGATCCGCAGCGTGAACCGCTCGTCGCCGGTGAAGTCGGTGGAGTACGCGAGCCGCTTCTCATCCGGGGAGACGGACAGCGCACCGAGCGAGAAGAACGCCTTGCCCTCGGCCAGTTCGTTCCCGTCGAGCAGCACCTCCTCGCCGTCGAGCGGCTTGCCGTCCTCCGGCATCGGCGGGGTGACCTCGCCGTCGCGGACCCGGCGGCGGCAGTGAATCGCGTACTGCTGCCCCTCCACGGTGCGCACGTACTTCCACCAGGTCCCCTTGCGCACCGGCACCGACAGGTCGGTCTCCTGCGTGCGCGCCTTGATCTCGTCGAACACGGCCGAACGCAGCTCGCCGAGACCCGCCGTCAGCGCCTCCGTGTACCCGTTCTCGGCCTCGAGGTAGGCGATGACCTCGGGGTCCTTGGGATCGGCGAGCCAGGCATACGGGTCGGTCACCGTGTCGCCGTGATGGACGCGCTCGGTCGGGACCTGCTTGGCGATCGGGGGATTCGGCACGGTGCTCATGACCGCAAAGTCTAGACCGCCCCGCCAACCCAGAATCAGCATCCAGAACGGGAGCGGGTAAACGCGTCACACGAAGGACACCGGCGGCGCCGGCGGCCCGCCGGCCACGATCTCCTGCCCCCGGCGCAGCACCGGCTCGTGCCGGTTGTCCGAGGTGAGGATGTAGAACCGCCGCGACCGGATGCCGTCAACCACCATGTCGGCGACCTCGGCGGGAGAGGCACCGAGCACGGACAGCTGGTCGAACCGCTCTGCCGCGGCCCGCTCGGCCTCGTCCCTGACCATGGCCGGCCCCGCCCAGGCGGGCCGGTTCCGCGCGGAGGTGCCGAAGTTGGTGCGGACCGCGCCCGGGCACAGCACCGACACGCCGACGTGCGTCACGCCGAGCGAGCGCAGGTTGAAGTGCAGCGTCTCGGTCAGCGCGGTGACCGCGTGCTTGGACACCCCGTACGGCCCGAGTGCCCCGGCGAACACCCCGAAGACCGACGAGGTGTTGACCAGGTGCCCCGCGTCCTGCTCGAGCAGCACCGGCATGAACGCTCGCACCCCGTTCATCACGCCGTCCAGGTTGACCCGCAGCACCCAGTCCCACTCGCCGGGCGGGCACTCCCACAGCGGCCCGTGCGGCCCCCCGACGCCCGCGTTGTTGCACACCACGTGCACCGCGCCGAACGCCGACAGCGCCGCGTCGCGCAGCGCGTCGACCGCCGCGCGGTCCGCCACGTCGGTCACCACGGGCAGCACGGCCGGGCGGCGATCGCCGGCGACACGGGCATTCCCGGCCGCACGGGCCGCGACCCCGGCCGCCGCCTTGGCGAGCGCGGGCTCCTCCACGTCGGCCAGCACGACGCTCATGCCCTCGGCGGCGAACCGCTCGGCCAGCCCGAGCCCGATCCCGCTGGCCGCCCCGGTGACGACCGCGACGCGGCCGGGTGCTACCACGCTTCCGTTCGGTATGTCCTCGGCGCTCATGTCAGCTGGTCTAGCCCGCCCGAACGGGCGGAAAACCTACGGTGTCGGGCCAACCGGCTCGTTAGTGGGCTGGCCACCATTGAAGTGCATCAGCGCTAGTGTGCCGGTGGCAATGGTCAGCCAGCGGGTGAGCGAGTTGCGCGGCAGCAGCGCGAGGGCGGCCCAGGCGACCGAGGAGTACCAGGGGAGCTGCCACGGCGCGACGACCATCCACGCGAACGTCAGCGCGCAGGTCGCGGCCACCACGGTCGGCACGTCGGGCGACAGCCGGTTGTAGAGGTACCAGGCGAGCAGCAGCATCAGCGGGGGCCAGGCGAACCCGAACACGGTGGTCATCGTGTGCATCGCGGGATCGCCCAGGTAGTGCTGGACGGTCACCTGGGCCAGCCGCCACAGCGTCGGGGAGATGACCATGGTCGAGGCCTGGCGCAGCGGCCCGAGCACGGACAGCCCGTAGCTGAAGACGTACAGGCAGAACGTGGTCAGCCCGGTCATCGCGGCGGTGCGGGCGAGCCGGGCCCACGCCCGGTCGTGAATGAGCGGGATGGCGATCGCCAGCGCGACGAACGCGGCGTTGATCTTCAGTCCGGCCGTCAGTCCGACGAGCAGCCCGACGATCAGGTCGTGCCGCGGCCGGGTGCACCGCCGGGCGGTCACGATCGCCGCGATCGCCGCCAGCGCGAGGAACGAGTCCAGGTGGCCGCCCATCACCAGCTCGACGATCAGCAGCGGGTTGGCGACCCACAGCAGGACCGCGCGCACCGGGTTCTCCGCCGTCCGCAGCAGCACGTAACCGGTGGCCACGAACGCGGCGCCGCCCATGACCATCAGCACCCAGATCGTCAGCCAGGGCCGCGCGCCGCCGATCTCGGCGGCGAGCCGCTGCATCCAGGTGGCCACCGGCCCGTACACCGAGGGAGTGGTCCGCCATTTGATGCCGACGATCATGGTGTAGGGGTTGTCCTTGCCGCCGGGCAGCATCCCCGGGTTGAACACGTAGGGGTTGTGGCCGAGGGCCGCGATCCGTCCGTAGGCGGCGTAGGACGCGACGTCGCCCGAGCCGACCGGCGTGATGTTGACCAGTATGGCGACCACGCCCGCGGCCGCCAGGAAGACCTTGCGCGGGCTGGGTGACCAGCCCCGGCTGTTGGCCCACAGCATCATGGCCAGGCCCAGGCAGCACAGGCCGATCGAGGCGTACATGATCAGGTTGGCGAGCAGGTCGTTCAGGTGCCGGGCGCCCAGGTTCTCCGCGACCTTGGTCAGCGGCAGCAGCACCGGGGGGGTGGCCACGCTCGGCTGCGGGGCGGTCGCGCAGAGGCCGTTGACCGCGACGCCGGCGATGCCGAGCACGCTCAGGATGACCGCGGGCAGCGGGCGGGCCAGCGGGCTGTGCGAGAGCACCGCGATGAGCCGGCCCATCAGGGCCTCGACCTTACCCCCGGTAATCGGCGGCTCGGCGAGCCGCGGCTCGGCGGTGTCGGCGGCTGGCTCCGGCTCGGCCAGGACCGGCATGGGAAGCGTGGCGGCGGTCGCGTCCTTAGCGGGCGGCTCATCGGCAGGCCGGCCAGCAGCGTTGTCGCGCTGCGGCGGGTCCACCAGCAGGGCCATCAACTTCCTCCCGGTAAGTCGGACGCTCGCTAAGCGGGCGTAAGCGGACCTCCTGCCCCGTACGCACCAAATACCGCTGAACCCAGCGAATCATACTTCGTGATCTTGCGGAACCTTCCCAGCAGTCACCTGGGTAAGCCGTTGTGTACAGCAAGCAGCCAACCACAGCCCCTTGCCCGCAGACGGTGCGCTCGATCATGTCGACACCAATATGTGACCAGCTTCACAAGCAAATGCTTACGGTACACCGCAGCCGCTCTCTACCCGGTGAGTAAAGGATGAGAAAAGCCTCTGAGATGCCGGAATCCGTTTTGCCGTGGACAGTCCGGTCACGGCGGCCAGGCAGAATGGAGCACGTGGCACACCGAGCGCGATTCGCCGCCGCGATGACGGCGATCACCAGGCGGCTCCCGTTCGGGCTGTCGGAGGTCATCGCGCCCAGCCTGGTCGGCTACCTGCTGATCAACCTCTGCACGTTCTTCATTGACCTGGGGCTGCTCGCCCTGTTCCACGGCATCATCCGGTGGCCCGTTCCCGTCGCGGTGACGCTGTCCTACGGGACCGCGTCGGGGATCAGCTACGTGCTCAACCGGGTGCTCAACTTCCGCAGCCACTCCTACGTCGGCAAGCAGTTCCTCGTCTTCGCCGGGGTGAGCGCGAGCAATTACCTCATCTTCGTGCTCGGGCTTACCGACCTGCTGGCCGTTATCGGGGTGCACTACGAGCTTTCCCGGATCACCGCGGCGTGCTGCGAGGCCGTTTACCTGTACTGCATGATGCGCTGGGTGGTGTTCCGCGACGCCGGCCCGGCTCAACCTGGGCCCGCTGAGCCTGCGCCCGGTGACTTCGTGCCCGCTGACCCGGTGCCCGCTGACCCGGTGCCCGTTAGGGCGCCGGTGCCGGGCCCGGTGACGGGGCCGGGGCAAGGCTAGCGCCCCTCGGGAAGATGCCCGGCCCCGTGCTGAAATCCAAGCTCAGCGAAGCAGATCAAGCCGCTAGGCTGTGCGACCATGACAGCGAGCGCGCCCGTGTCGCACGCAAATCTGCTGATTCACGGCGGTTACGTCATGACGATGGACCCGGCCGGCGACATCCCCGGCGGCGACGTCCATGTGTGCGACGGCGTGATCAAGGCGGTCGGCCGGAACCTCGACGTGCCGGGGGCCGACGTGGTCGACGCCGCGGGCAAGATCGTGGCGCCCGGCCTGGTGGACACGCACTGGCACCTGTGGAACACGCTGCTGCGCGGGATGTCGGACGGGCGGCCGGCCCCCGGCGGCGGTTATCTCCCGGGGGAGCGACCCCCATGGCCCCCCGAGGTCCGTCCGATCGCAACGCGATCATATCGAACGGACCAATCAGGATATTTCGCCACGTGTGTCGGCCTGGGCAGGCACTTCCTACCCGGTGACAGCTACGCGGGCACCCGCTTGGCGGCCGCCGAGGCGATCGACGCAGGCATCACCACGGTGCACGACTGGTCGCACAACATCAGGGGCCTGGACTGGGCCGAGGCCAGCCTGCGGGCGCTGCGGGAGTCCGGGCTGCGGGCCCGGTTCTCCTTCGGTTACGAGGCGGGCCACCCGAACGACCGGCTGATCGCACTTGATGACCTCGCCCGGCTGGCCGGGGCGTGGCCGTCCTACGGGGCGGGCGGCCGCATCCACCTGGGCATGGCCTGGCGCGGCACCGGCGGGTCCAACCCGGCCATGCGGGTCCCGCCCGCCCTGTACCGGGAGGAAATCGCGGCCGCCCGTGGCCTCGGCCTCCCGGTCAGCGTGCACGCGTGCGGCCCGGCGGCGGCCGCGGGCCAGGTGGCGACCTACGCCGACGAGGGACTGCTCGGCCCCGACCTGCAGCTGGTGCACCTGAACAACGCGTCGGCGGCGGAGATCGCGCTGGCCGCGCAGGCCGGCGCCCCGGTGTCCGTGTCACCCTGGACCGAACTGCAGATCGGCTACGGCCAGCCGGTGACCGGGGAACTGCTCGCCGCCGGGATCCCCGTGGGGCTGTCGGTGGACACCACGATGCTCTCCGGCAACGCGGACCTGTTCGCCGTCATGAAGGTGACCCAGGCCTGCGGCAACGGGCGGGCGCGGCACGAGTTCGCGCTGACCGCCCGGGACGTGCTGCGGCTGGCCACCATCGACGGCGCGCGCACCCTGGGCCTTGACGCGGTCACCGGCTCCCTTACCGCGGGTAAGCGAGCCGACGTCATCGTTGTCTGCCTCGACTCCCCGAGCCTGGGCGTCTTCACGGACCCGGCTCGTCTGCTCGTCACCGCCGCAAGCCCCCGCGACGTGGAGCTTGTGGTCGCCGACGGCCGGGTGCTCAAGCGCGACGGCGTCATCACCGCCGTTGACGTCCCGGAAGTGACCAGCGCGGCCCGCGCGTCCCTGTCCGGCGTGCTTGCCCGCGCCGACGCCTGAGGCCGGGCTAACCGCCGCCTCTCGCCTCCCGGTCCCGGTCCCCCCCGCCGTCACGGCTCCCCCGCGTCCCGGGTCCCGCCCTTCCACCGTCCCGGGTCCCCCCGCGCCCCGGGTCCCGCCCCTTCCACCGTCCCGGGTCCCCCGCGTCCCGGGTCCCGCCCCTTCCCATCGCGGCCCGGCTCCGCGGCGTAGCGTGCCGCGCGCCGGGGTATACGCCCTGAGTAGCAACGTAACACCACAGAGTGAAGAATCGTCGGTTAATTCTCGCTTATTGTCGTGATTGACCGTCTTGGTTCGTTTAGCCGTATTGTCGTCACCTGAGGCCATACGATCGGGTCTGTTTCCCGGTCCCTACCTCGCTGGAGTCCGATGCGCCGCCTGGACGCACGGTTGCTGGTCTTTTGCATTGCCCTGGCCGTAGGCGCGGCCGCGGCGGGCTGCTCCGCCGCCCCCGGCCTCGCATACGCCCAGGCCCAGGGCGGTACCGGGGCGACGGCGGTGTCCAGGGCGCCCACCGCGATGGTGCCGGCGTCGGCGCGCGGCAAGACGGCGACGGGGCCGATGATCGACGTCGTCGGCGCCCCCGCCGGGATCAAGGCCAAGTCAGGCATTCTGGTGGACGCCACTACGGGCCAGGTGCTCTGGGCGCAGGGCGAGAACACGGTCCGGCCGATCGCCTCGATTACCAAGGTGATGACCGCGCTTGTCATCATCCAGGCGGGCGGCCTGAATCAGCAGGTCGTCGTGCCGAAGGCGGTGACCGGCTACGTCGCCAAGTACGCCGCGAACGCGGCCGGCCTCATTCCCGGCCAGAAGTTCACCGTCGATGAGCTGCTGCATATCATGCTGGTCCTCTCGGCGGCAGACGCGGCCTATGCCCTCGCTACCGCCTACGGTCCCGGCCTGCCGGCGTTCATTGCCAAGATGAACGCGGAGGCGGCGCGACTCGGCCTCACCCACACCCGCTTCACCACGCCTGACGGCTTGCCGTACCCCACGGAGACGGCCACCTATTCCACCGCGGCGGAACTCGTGCGGCTCGGCGAGGTCGCGATGAGCTATCCGGAGTTCCGCTCCATCGTCGGGCTCCGCATCTACAACCTGCCCAAGGGCGCCGGGCACAACGCCGTCTCCGTGAACTCCGACAACCCGTTCCTCTACACGTACCCGGGCGCCGTCGGCATCAAGACCGGCTTCACCAACGCGGCCGGCCATACCCTGCTCTTCGAGGCGGCCCGCAACGGCCGCGTCCTCATCGGCGACGTCCTAGGCTCCCCGCTCAGCGGCTTCGCCGCCGCCGACAAGGACGCCACCAAGATTCTCAACTGGGCCTTCGCCCTCAAACAAGCCGCCTAACCCGCCCCCGCACGCCTGTGAGCGCCCCAGGCGGTCCCCTGCAAGCCGACCCTGACCGGAGCCAGCCCATCATCCCTAGATAACAGCAAGAAGCGCAGGCGTCGCAAGCTAACATTGAGATAACAGCAAGAAGCGGCCGAAAGGCGCCAGGCATCAGGCCCTAGCGAACCCTCTTCGGCACCATCAGCCTCGCGGGCACCAGCGCCGCGGACCCGGTTCATGATCATGAAGCCCTTTTAGTGCTCCCACACCGAAAACCCTTCATGACACCACAACCCTTCATCGAAATCGCCATTCGGGGCGGATGTGGCGATTAACAGGCGGCACACCTCTCTCACCGGGCTCAACGTTCCCTCGCGAACGCCGACCGGCGCGAACGACCGCCGCCGCCCGCCGAGCGCAATCCCGCTGAGAGCCCGGCGACTGCCAGCCGCCCGCCGAGCGCAATCCCGCTGAGAGCCCGGCGACTGCCATCGGCCGCCTTGCCGGGCCGGCCGGCAGCCATCGGCGCCGCGCGCCGAGCGGTGAGACTGCCTTCCCCGGTCGCGCGTTAGTCGCGCTGGCGGGAACTGCCCAACATGATCTCGTCCCAGGACGGCACGGAGGAGCGGCGCCCCTTCGCGGGCTTCTTGGCGCCGGCGCGCGCGCGAGCCGGCGTGTCCTCGGAGGCGGCCGGCTCGAAGGCAGCGGGCTCGGCCGCTGCCGCAGCCGCGGCAGCCGCAGCCGCGGCAGCCGCAGCCGCAGCCGCGGGAGCGGGAGCGGGAGCGGGAGGCGACGGCTCGGGCGCGTCAGCGACCGGAACCACCACCGGCGCGGGTGCCGCTTCGGGCACGGCCGCCGCCGGCGCTGACGTCCCGGGCTGCGTCGGCGTCGCGGCAGCCGACATCGCTTCCGGCGCGCCGGCCGCCGGTGCTGACGTCCCAGCCTGCGCGGCCGCCGCGGTCGGCTCAGACCGTGCGGCCTCGCTCTCGGGTGCGGGCGCCGGGACCTTGACTCGCGCCGCCTCGGGTTCCGGCGTCGCGATCGCGGCGGGCTCGGCCAACGGCTCGTGCGCCGTCGGCGCCGCCGCTTGGCCTGCAGAACCTGGCCCGGCGGAGGCACCCGGCGGAGCGGGCGCGGTGACCGGGGAAACCTGCTCCGTCGTCGGCGCGGGAGGCTCAAGCTGCTCGCCGCGGCGGGCTGGCTCGGGCTCTTCGAAGACGACCGGGCGTGCGGGAGCCGGCCGCGCTCGTTCTGGCTCCTCGAAGACGGGACCGCCAGGGGCGGCAGCGGCAGGCGCCGCCGTGCCCGGGGCGGCGGGAGCCGGGGGTACCGGGTCGTTGGGGCGCGACTCGGCGGCGGCTTCGCGGTAGCCCTGCTCGGAAACCTGCGCACGGTAGGCGGGCGGCACCGCGGCCGGGTCGTGGTGGCCGTGGACGGCGCCCGCGTCGGGCGCGGGCTCGGGGAACTGGTAGGGCGGCGACTCGGGAAATTCCACGTAGCCGACGCTGGCGCGCTGGTCCTGCTGAGCAGGGCGCGGCGGCGCGGCAGGCGCCGGGGCGTGCTCAGCGGCCGCGTGGTGCTCCGGGGCGGGGCCGCCCGCCGCCGGGGCGGAAGAGGCCGCCGGGGCGGAAGAGGCCGCCGGGGCGGAAGAGGCCGCCGGGGCGGAAGAGGC
>DASWAE010000149.1:0-10861 GCA_036391275.1 Trebonia sp. | reverse complement strand
GAGCTGATCGACTCCGCGCTCGGCCGGGTGCTGTTCATCGACGAGGCCTACAGCCTGGTGAACGAGGGCGACGGCCAGAGCGACCGGTTCGGCGCCGAGGCGGTGCAGACGCTGCTCAAGCGGGCCGAGGACGACCGGGAGCACCTGATCATCATCCTGGCCGGCTACGAGAAGCAGACCGAGGCGTTCCTCGCCAGCAACCCGGGCATGGCCTCCCGGTTCGCGACGCGCATCAGGTTCCCCACCTACTCGGCGGAGGAAATGCTCGCGCTGGCCGAGCGGCAGCTGTCGGGCAGGCAGGAGGGCCTCGCGCCAGACGCCCGCCCGGTGCTGTGGCGGATGCTCGACGAGGTGAGCCGCCGCCGGATCACCGACGAGCTCGGCAACGGCCGGTTCGTCAGGACGCTGCTCGAGAAGGCCGGGCAAGCGCGGGACGTCCGGGTCATGAGCGCCGGCGGTGACCCGCGCGCCGAAGACCTGATCACGATCGGCGCGGCCGACCTGGAGCGGGCGTTCGCGGAGCTGACCTCGCGGCTGCGCGGCTACGAGGACACCCCGACGCTGGAATCGGCGATCGCCGAGCTTGACGAGCTTGTCGGGCTCGAGCCAGTCAAGCAGCAGGTGCGCGCGATCGCCGCGCAGCTGCGGGTGGCGAAACTGCGGGACCGGCAGGGCCTCACCAGCCAGCCGCCTGCCAGGCACTTCGTGTTCACCGGGCCATCGGGCACCGGCAAGACCACGGTGGCGCGGATCCTCGGCCGCATCTTCGCGGCGCTCGGGCTGCTCGTGCGCCCGGAGGTGGTCGAAGCACACCGCGCGGACCTGGTCGGCGAGCACCTCGGCTCGACCGCGATCAAGACCAACCGGCTCATCGACTCCGCGCTCGGCGGCGTGCTGTTCATCGACGAGGCGTACTCGCTGCACAACGAGGGGTACTCGGGCGGCGACGCGTTCGGCGCGGAAGCGGTGCAGACGCTGCTCAAGCGCGCGGAGGACGACCGGGACCGGCTGGTGATCGTGCTGGCGGGCTACCCGGCCGACATGGACCGCTTCCTGCGCTCCAACCCCGGCCTCGCGTCCCGGTTCAGCACCAGGGTCGCGTTCCCCAGCTACACCGCCAGGGACCTGACCCGGATCGCCGTCATCCACGCCGAGCAGGCGGGGGATGACTTCGAGCCGGAGGCGATCCGCGTCCTCGACCAGATCTTCGGCCAGGCCGAGCTGGCCGGCCAGATCGACGACCTCGGCAACGGCCGGTTCGCCCGCTCGCTCTTCGAGCGCGCCTGCGCCTGCCGCGACGTCCGCGTCGTCCGCCGCCTCGGCGAGTCGGCCACGGCCGCCGACCTGACCGTGATCACGGCCGAAGACGTCCGCGGCGCCTACGCCGAGCTAACCGTCTAGCTGCCCCAGCCCGCCGCGGAAGCCGCCAGCCTTGGCCATGTTGGCGACCGGTGACACGCCGCCGTTCCGCACTGCCCGCCTGGCCCGCAGCCGCTCCCGTCCCGGCCACGGCGGCCCAGGCCCAGCACGCGCCAACCTGCGCGCCCCCGCTCCAGGCCGCCCGTCGCCCATTCCCGTGAAGGGTTTTGGTGTCGTGAAGAGTTATTAGTGTGATAGCACTAACAACCCTTCATGATCATTGTCGAGCAGGGTCGCTGATGGCAGGATAGGTGGGGTTTTCCGGGATCCTGCCACGGTACCGGGCCGCCGTCTCCGACGGGGTGCGGCTTAGGCTTGGACGGTGGGCGGTGTGTGGGACTTCTGGGTTGACCGGGGCGGGACGTTCACCGACATCGTGGCCAGGCGGCCGGACGGGTCCCTGACCGCGCGCAAGCTGCTGTCGGACAGCCCGGCCTACCGGGACGCGGCCGTCGCGGGGATCAGGGGGCTGCTCGAGCTGGCGCCCGGGGACCCGGTTCCCGCCGCCCAGATCGGCGCCGTGCGGCTCGGCACCACCGTCGCCACCAACGCGCTGCTCGAGCGCAAGGGCGAGCCGGCCGTCCTGCTGATCACCGAGGGGTTCGGCGACGCGCTGCGCATCGCCTACCAGAGCAGGCCCCGCATCTTCGACCGGCACATCGTGCTGCCCGGGCAGCTCTACGACCGCGTGATCGAGGTCCCCGAGCGGGTCGGCGCCGACGGCGAACTGATCCGCCCGCTCGACGAGGACGCGGCCGGGCAGGCGCTGCGCCAGGCCTACCGCGACGGGTTCCGCGCCGCCGCGATCGTCTTCATGCACGGCTACCGCTACCCGGACCACGAGCGACGGACCGGGGAGATCGCCCGCGGCATCGGGTTCCCGCAGGTCAGCGAGTCGCATGAGGTCAGCCCGCTGATGCGGCTCGTCTCCAGGGGGGACACCACCGTGGTCGACGCGTACCTGTCCCCGGTGCTGCGCCGGTACGTGGACGAGGTGGCCGCCGCGCTGGCCGGCGTCCGGGTGCTGTTCATGCAGTCCAACGGCGGGCTGGCCGAGGCCGCGTCGTTCCGCGGCAAGGACTCGATCCTCTCCGGCCCGGCGGGCGGCATCGTCGGCATGGCCCGCACCGCCGGCGCGGCGGGCTTCGACCGGGTGATCGGGTTCGACATGGGCGGCACGTCGACCGACGTCTCGCACTTCGCCGGCGAGTTCGAGCGGCAGTACGAGACCCAGGTGGCCGGGGTGCGGCTGCGCGCGCCGATGCTGTCCATTCACACGGTCGCGGCGGGCGGCGGGTCGGTGCTGCACTTCGACGACGGCCGTTACCAGGTCGGCCCGGACTCCGCGGGCGCGGTGCCCGGACCCGCCTGCTACGGTCACGGCGGGCCGCTGACCGTCACCGACGCCAACGTCCTGCTCGGCCGGGTACAGCCGGCGCACTTCCCGAAGGTCTTCGGCCCGGCCGGCGACCAGCCGCTGGACGCGGGCACCACGAGAACGAAGTTTGCCCAGCTGGCGGAGCAGATCGCCGCCGCGGCCGGCGACAGCCGCGGCCCGGCCGAGGTCGCCGCGGGCTTCCTCGAGATCGCGGTGCAGAACATGGCGAACGCCATCAAGAAGATCTCCGTGCAGCGCGGCTACGACGTGACCAGGTACGTACTATCCACCTTCGGCGGTGCGGGCGGCCAGCACGCCTGCGCGGTGGCCGCGGCGCTCGGCATGACGAGCGTGCTCATCCACCCGCTCGCGGGCGCGCTGTCCGCCTACGGCATCGGCCTCGCCGACGTCATCGCGATGCGCGAGACCGCCGTCGAGGCCCCGCTCACCCGGGACCTCGCGGCCAGCCTCGCGCACGAGGCCTTCCGGCAACTGGAGGAGTCGGCCCGGGCCGAGCTTGGCGCCTATGGCGCGCTCGGCGCTGGTGTCGACGTGACCCGCCGGGTCCACCTCCGCTACGAGGGCACGGACACCCCCCTTCAGGTGCCCTACGGCCCGGCCAGCGAGATGACCGGGGCCTTCGAGCGGGCCTACCTGACCCGGTTCTCCTTCCTCATGCCGGACAAGCCCGTCGTGGTCGAGGCGGTCTCGGTGGAGGCGGTCGTCGCGTCTTCCGCTTCCGCCACGTCTTCCCCTCATCCATGCCGCCAAGAGGAGGCGGCAGGAATCCCCGAGGCGGCCGAACGGGTGCGGATGTTCGCGGCGGGGGAGTGGGCGACGGTCCCGCTGTACCGGCGCGACGCGCTGCGCCCCGGTCAGGCCGTGGACGGTCCCGCGATCATCGCCGAGGACCTGGCGACGACCGTCGTCGAGCCCGGCTGGCGCGCCGCGGTGACGGCCGGCCGTGACCTGCTGCTCACCCGCGCCGCGGCCGGCCGCGCCACAGCCGCGGCCGGCGCCGCGGCCGGGGTCACGGCCGGGAGCGAACCGGACCCGGTACTGCTCGAGGTGTTCTCCAACCTGTTCATGGCGGTGGCGGAGCAGATGGGGGAGCGGCTGCGGTCCACCGCGCACTCCGTCAACATCAAGGAGCGGCTCGACTTCTCCTGCGCGATCTTCGACGCGGACGGCAACCTCATCGCGAATGCCCCGCACATCCCGGTACACCTCGGCTCGATGAGCGAATCAATAAAAATGGTGATCAACCGCAACAAGGGGCGCAGTAAACCCGGCGACGTCTACGCGCTCAACGACCCCTACCACGGCGGCACCCACCTCCCCGACGTCACCGTGATCACCCCCGTCTTCGCTCCCGACGCCCCGCGCGACATCTGGTTCTACGTCGCCTCCCGCGGCCACCACGCCGAGATCGGCGGCACCTCCCCCGGTTCGATGCCCGCGGCCAGCACCAGGATCGAGGAGGAAGGCGTCCTCATCGACAACTGGCTCCTCGTCGAGGGCGGCCGCCTCCGGGAAGCCGAAACGACCAACCTGCTCACCGGGGCCGAGTTCCCGTCCCGGAGCCCCGCGACCAACCTCGCGGACCTGCGCGCCCAGGTCGCCGCTAACGAGAAGGGCGCCGCGGAGCTCCGCCGCATGGTCGCGCAGTACGGCCTCGACGTGGTGCACGCCTACATGGGCCATGTCCAGGAGAACGCCGCGGAAGCGGTCAGGAACGTCATCACCGCGCTCAGCGACGGGACCTGTGACTACGAGCTCGACAGCGGCGCGCGCATCAAGGTCAAGGTCACCGTGGACAAGGCGGCGCGAACCGCCGCCATCGACTTCACCGGCACGAGCCCGCAGCTGCACGGCAACTTCAACGCGCCGTCGAGCGTGGCGATGGCCGCCGTCCTGTACGTCTTCCGCACCCTGGTCGACAAGGACATCCCGCTGAACGCCGGCTGCCTCAAGCCGCTCACCGTGATCATCCCGCCGGGAACGATGCTGTCACCGGAATACCCCGCCGCGGTCGCCGCCGGCAACGTCGAGACAAGCCAGGCGGTCACCGGCGCGCTCTACGCGGCACTCGGGGTCATGGCCGAGGGCTCGGGGACGATGAACAACGTGACGTTCGGCAACGACCGGCACCAGTACTACGAGACCGTCGCGAGCGGCTCGGGGGCCGGCCAGGGCTTCGACGGCACCGACCTGGTGCAGACCAAGATGACCAACTCGCGGCTGACCGATCCCGAGGTCCTCGAGTGGCGTTACCCGGTGCGCCTCGAGTCGTACGCGATCCGCCACGGCAGCGGCGGCCGGGGCCGCTGGCGCGGCGGCGACGGCGGCACCAGGCGCATCCGCTTCCTCGAGCCGGTGACCGTCACCACCCTCGCCAGCCACCGCCGCGTCCCGGCCTTCGGCCTGCACGGCGGCGCCCCCGGCGCCCTCGGCCGCCACTGGATCGAGCACCCCGACGGCAGCACGACACCGATGGCAGGCTGCGATAGCAAGGACCTCGCCCCGGGCGACGTCTTCGTGATCGAGACTCCGGGCGGCGGAGGCTTCGGCGCCGAGTTATCCCGAACGGGCGCGTGTTCCACCCGACCCCGGACGATGGTTGTGGCAACCAGCCGCCTATGACCGGCTCGTTGCCACAACCATCCGGTGAGCACGTCGTTACCGGCGCGCGCCAGGTGAAACACTGCGAACTCTTTCCTCCTGACACGTTCGGTTAACGGTCCTTCAGGGTGATTGCAGGAGAAAATTGCAGGAGAAAAGAGCTCGATCGTTCGGAATGCCCAGGACCTGGGCCGTGCCGGACAGGGCCGCTCAGGAGTCGGGGTTGGCGAGGCCGTTCAGGTCGTCGTCGCTCAGCCCCGTAGCGAGCTCGCGCAGCGCGGTCGCCAGGGCGGCCTCGTCTCCGCCCGCGGCGTCGAGCACGTCCATCAGCGCGTGCAGCACCATGTGGCGGTCCTCGCCGGTGTCGAGCAGCCGCTGCGCCGCGTCCCAGAGGGCGCGCGGGGAGCCGCGCCAGAGCCGGTCAGCGAGCGCCAGGTGCCGGTCGATGTGGCGGCCGACGCCGGCCGCGCTCGGCGACCCGGTCCGCGTGTCGTGGTCGGCGGCGAGCAGCAGCCGCCGGTCGGACGGGTCGGCCGGGTCAAGCTTGGACAGGTCCACCCCGCCGTGCTTGCCCTCGAGGATGGGGAAGGCGAACGCGCGCCGCGGCAGCGCCTCGAGGTCGGAGTCGGGCAGCAGCCTGGCGACGAGCTTCTCGTCCAGGCCGAACTCGGCCGGATCGCGGTATATCCGGGAAAAGGTGGCCATCGAGTCGAACAGGGTGTCAAGCATCTGCCCGATGGCAGCCTCAGGCAGCTCGCGCTTCCGGCTCGTCCAGCGGATCCAGGCGGCGACCACGTGCGGCATCGCGTTCTGGTCGGCGACGGACAGCAGCACCTTGCGCGGCAGCCAGCCGAGCATGAAGTTCTGCACCTTGGCGGGCGACATCCGCTCCGGGCGGCCGCTGTCCTGGACGCAGCCGAAGTCGATGATCAGGTCGGTGCACCGGCTCGCGGCCTGCCGGTCGGACAGTTCCTCTGCCTCGTCTGAGGCGAGGAACTCCGCGGCGAGCAGCGCCCGGCGTTCCGTCGTCCAGGCCCGCTTGATCCGCGGGGGCCGGCCGGGAGCCGGGGGGAGCGCGCGGATGCGGGCCCTGATGAAGGCGTGCCGGGCGGCGAAGGAGTCGCTGACCGGCGGGTCCTCCGCCGCGTCGGTGGCGGCGAGCGCGGCCTGCAGCATCTTCCTCGCCTGGGACGCGTCGATCTCCCTGAAGCTGTCCTCAGGATGGCCCCCGGCCCCCGCGGACGCGCGCCGGCAGTGCTCGAGCAGCCTGTCCACCTGCGAGCTGACCCAGCCGTCCCTGATCATGCCGGCCGCGTTGTAATCGACGAGCGTGACGAGCGCGTGCGGCTCCTCGCCCGCGTAGCTGAACACGCAGATGATCTCGTCCTGGTCTCCCCACTCATCGGGGTTCACGTAGCACTCGGCGGGCGAAACCGCGCCGAGGTGCTCGGCCCACCCCGGGGTGCGCACCCCGGCGTCGATGAGCGTGATGGCCGCCTGCTCCGCCGCCACGGCCTGGCGCGACGTGCCGAGGCAGGCGATACCGGAGAGCAGGGCGAGCGCGGCGGACGAGTGCTGCCGCGCGGCGTAATCGACAAGCCCCTCGCCGACCAGCTGCTCGACGCCCGTTCCGCCGATGGTGTGGTGGCGCTGCGGCCACCAGGTGCCGAGCAGGTCGCTGACGAGCAGCTCCGCGTCGAGCGGGCTGCGCACCGCGAGCAGCTCACGGGCGGCGTGCAGGAGCTCATCGAACAGCGCGTTGGGGGGCGCGCCACTACCTGCCTGGCCACGTCGTCGGCTCTGCGGGCTCACCCTGATAGCCTCTCAGATCTACGCATGTGAAATCGACGCTTCGTCCCGGTGCCCGCAGCGGGTTGCCGGTAACCGGGAGAGAGCACATCATCCGCTGTAGGAGAATTTACCCATGCTGCCATCATTGTGCCGTCTGATGGCGTCGATCCCGTACGTGTCGTATTGCCGGAGCCTCGTGCCTGTCTCCGGGAGCCTCCGGGAGCCTTCCGGAGGCGGGACCGGTGCCGGAAGCGATGCAGACTTGGCTTCCGTGCCGCTAGCTGGCAGCATCGGTACCCGGTTTGTGGCACGCTTATATTCTGAGGGGCCGCTGCGGTGCGGAAGACATGCCGCGCCGTCGGCGGACCGCCGCCAGGCGCCAGGAGGGTGGCGTGACTGGCAGCGCGGTAGCGGGAAGGAGCCGCCAGTGGCAGGCGCCTGCACGGCGGGTGAGGTGCTCAGTTGAGCGCCGATACCTCCGTGCCGAAGCAGCGGGAGGCCGGATTGGGCGAGTTTGAATCCTGGCTCCCTGATGCCGTGCTGCGCGACGCGCCGGCCGGGATGGCGGTCCTTGACACCGACTTGCGGTTCGTCTGGGTCAACCCGGCGCTTGCCAGGATCTACGACCGCCCCGTGAGCGACTTCGCCGGCCAGCCCGTCGCCGCCGTCTTGCCCGCGGTAGACGCCGCCAGGGCCGAGGCCGCCCTGCACCGGGTGCTCGCGCAGGGCCGCCCGGCGACGGAGACGTTCGAGGCCGGCGCGGCCGGGACGGCGGGCGCGCCGCCCGGCCAGCGGACGTTCCACTGGTTCGGGGTCCGCGGTGCGGACGGCGTGCTCGCGGGGGCCGGGCTCATCGTCATCGCCGGCGGCGCCGGGCCCGCCACGGAGGAGGCGCTGCGGCGCAGCGAGGAGCGGTACCGGGCGCTTGTCCAGGGCGGCGCGCAGATCGTCTGGGTGGCGTCCCCCGACGGGGAGATGCTCGAGGACTCAGCCGAGTGGCGGTGGATCACCGGGCAGACCGTGGAGGAGTTCCTCGGCAACGGCTGGCTTGACTCCATCCACCCCGAGGACCGCGAGCGGGTCGAGCGTGACTGGCACGAGTGCCTGCGCAACGGCCGGATCTTCGATGACCGGTTCCGCATGCGCGCCAGGGGCGGCGCTTACCGGCATTACGACGTCCGGGCGGTGCCGATCGAGCGGGACGGGAAGATCGCGGAGTGGGTCGGCGCCTGCACCGACGTCACCAGCCAGCGCGAGGCCGAGGAGATGCGCGGGCGGCTGACCGACCAGCTGTCGGCGGCGGCGCTGCGCACCGCGCGGCTGCAGCAGGCGACGGCGATGCTGGCTGAAGCGCTCGACGTCGAGCAGGTGGTCGAGGTGATCACCGAGGTGGGCCGTACCGCGATCGGCGCGCTGCGCTCGGCGGTGGCGCTGCTCGACGACGACAAGCTCGGCCTGCGCGTGGTCAACCGGTCCGGGCTCGCCCCGACCGGGCCCGACGGCGCCGGGGTGCGCCTCACCCTCGACACGCCGAGCGTCATGACGCGTGCCATCGCGACAAGGCGCCCGGTGCTGATCGCGGACCCCGAGGAGCTGCGGGCCCAGTTCGCCAGTGACCCCGGCGCCGAGGACGGCAGGCGGGTCCTCGACACCGGCGATGAGCAGGCCTGGGTCGGCCTGCCGCTGCTCGCGGCCGGCATGCCGCTCGGCGCGCTGCGGTTCTCCTTCGGCAAGCCGCGGACGATCCTGGAGGAGGAGCGCGTCTTCCTCGAGGCGCTCGCGGGCCAGTGCGCGCTGGCCGTGGAGCGGGCGCAGATGTACGAGAAGGAGCACACCGCGGCGGTTACCCTGCAGCGGAGCCTGCTGCCCGGCGAGCTGCCGAGCGTGCCGGGCCTCGCGCTTGACGCCAGGTACCTGCCGAGGTCGACGGACGTGGGCGGCGACTGGTACGACGTCTTCCGGCTGCCCGACCGGCGGCTGGCCGTCGCGGTCGGCGACGTCATGGGCAAGGGGCTGCTCGCGGCGGCCGGCATGGGCCGGGTGCGCAACGCGCTGCGCGCGCTCGCGCTGACCGACCCGCGGCCCGCGGCCGTGCTTGCCGGGCTTGACCGGCTGTTCGCCGCGACCGAGCTCGAGGAGCAGGTCACCACGGTGACCTACCTGGTGATCGACCCGGAGACCGGGGAGGGCCAGGCGGGCAACGCGGGCCACCCGCCGACGCTGCTGCTTACCGCGGGCGCGCTGCCGGTGCTTGACAGCACGGAAGCGGGCACGCCGCTGGGCTGGGCCAGCCCGCGGCGGCAGCACGCCTTCCGGCTGCCGCCGGGCTCCACCGCGGTCTTCTACTCCGACGGGCTTGTCGAGAACCGGGTGCGCGGGCTCGACGCGGGCCTGGACGAGCTGGTCAGGATCGCCGCGGCCGCCCCGCAGGACCTGGTCGGCACGCCCGGGCGGCTGCTGCAGTACCTGCTCGACAACATGCTCGCGGGGCATGAGCAAGACGACGACGTGACGATGCTCGTCATGCACGTGCCGGCCGCCGCCGGCGGCGACGGCGGGTCACCTGGCCTGCGGCGGGACCAGCGGTGAGCCCGGCGCGGATGACCGGCACCGAAGACGTGTACAAGGCACTCCCAGGTGCCACCTATGGTGGTGGAGAGGAGGCGGGCGGGTTGCTGTCTACATCCCCAGGACGAACGGGAAGCCTGCTTCCCGGCACGGTCCAGTCGTCAAGACCCTCGCGGGAGGGCCCGATTAGCGTGCGTACGCAGCTCAGTCAAGCTACCCAGCGTAGGAAGAGGTGACCGTGGTAGTGAGCGCTGCCAACTCCGCGGCGCGCAAGCGCTCCCGGCCGTCCAGCTCCACGGCCCGGGATTCGCGGGTGATCGACCAGCCAGCCGACGGCGCGCAGGAGGCGGCCATGTCCGAGGACACAGCGCAGGAGCCGCGTTCCGCTGCGATCTCTCGCGCAGCCAAGGCGCGCGAGGAGCTAGCGGCGATACCGTCTCAGGATCTGCCTGACGACCTGACGGCCGCGGCCGACCTCGACTCGGATGCCGACCTCGACGAGGCGGCCGACCTCGACGAGGCGGTCGACCTGGAGGACTTCGAGGACCTCGACGACCTGGGCGACGTGCTCGGCACCGAGGACCTGGAGATCGCCGACTCGCCCGACGCCGACGGCGACCTGTCCGAGGCCGACGTGCCCGACGACACGGAGGGCGACGAGGACACCGACGACACGGCCGTTTCCGCGAGCGCCGACGGCGCCGCGGCCGTCCCGGCCGGCGCACCCGCCGAGGGCAAGGCCCCCGGCGAGGGCGGGGATGACGAGATCTTCGTCTTCGGCGACGACGACGACGACCTCCCGGCCGCCCAGGTGGCCGTGGCGGGCGCGACGGCCGACCCGGTCAAGGACTACCTGAAGCAGATCGGCAAGGTCCCGCTGCTCAACGCCGAGCAGGAGGTCGAGCTCGCCAAGCGGATCGAGGCGGGCCTGTTCGCCGAGGAGAAGCTCGCCGAGTCCGAGCGGATGAACACCGACCAGCGCATCGACCTGGAGTGGATCGCGGAGGACGGCCGCCGGGCCAAGAACCACCTGCTGGAGGCGAACCTGCGGCTGGTGGTGTCGCTGGCCAAGCGGTACACCGG
>DASWAE010000148.1:0-11861 GCA_036391275.1 Trebonia sp. | reverse complement strand
GCGTGGCCAAGGCGCTGGAGGACAGCGGCACCGAGGTGTCGGTGTACTCGGTGTGCTCGGGCTCGGCGCTGTTCGGGTTCCCGCTCGGTGCCGGGATGCCGCCCGAGGAGGTCGCCGAGTTCACCGCCTCGATGCGGCCCGTCGACTACATCGACGTCGGGTGGCGTGAGATCGCCTCGCTGCTGCCCACGCTGGCGCGGGGCTGGTGCGGCATCCTGCGCGGCGACAAGCTCGAGGCGTTCTACCGCGGCCAGCTCGGCGACCTGACCCTTGCGCAGCTGCGCACGCCGACTTACGCGCCGGTGTGGAACGTCGAGCACAACCGCCTGGACTTCATCGGCCCGCGCACCCACCCGGACATGCCAGTGGCGCGGGCGGTCCGCATGGCCGTGTCGCTCCCGCTGTTCGTCCAGCCGGTCGTGCTCGGTGAGCAGTCCTGGTGCGATGGCGGGATCGTCGACATCTTCCCGGTGCGGCCCGTACTCGACATCGAGCCCGCCGTCGACGCCGCCGTTGCGGTCAACGGGTTCTACCCGCACGAGTTCGGCGGCGAGGACGTCGCCGGCTGGGACACCCGGCCGCTCAGCATCGTCGCGGCTGCCTCGCAGGTGCGCACCTGCCAGCAGGTGCAACTAGCCCGTGAGCACCTCGCACGGCTGCGCCGTGCCGCCCGGACGCTCCTGGTCGAGCCGGTGCCCTACTGGAAGGTCGCCGGGACCGGCTTCTACGAGCAGTTCATCGATACCCGGGAGTGGCCGCAGTTCATGCGGGCCGGCCGGGAAGCGGCGCTCGCCGCCCTTCGCGAGGACGCCCGAGTCAGCTGACTCGATCGCCCGCTTGAGCTCGCCTGCCCTGGTGCTCACGGGGCGGTGGCAGTGACGCTTACGGTTGTCCTGCGCCCGCCGCGCGGCAGCGCCGTCTCAGCCCTCCTCGGCCGTGGCGGGGCCAGCCGGAAGGTGGCACGGCCGATCGCGATGAGGTCACCTTCGTTCAGCTCCTGCTGGCTGATCCGGGTGCCGTTGACGTACGTGCCGCGGTGGCTGCCCAGGTCGACGATCGAGTAGCGGCCGGCCGGCGAGCGGCGCAACTCCGCGTGCTTCTTCGACACACCCAGGTCCGCGACGACGATGTCGCTGCTCGGGTCGCGGCCGATCCGCGTAACCTGCGGCTGGATCCGGATTCGCGAAACGGGCTGGCGGGGCACGCCCGGCGCGAACGTAGCGCCGCCCGCGGCGGGGTCCTCCAGCCGGCTGGGCGAGGACGCCGGCGAGGGTTCTCCGGCCGGGTTAACGTGCTGGTCGGGCGGCATCGCGACCTCGCTAGTCCACTCGGGATGGACGCTTTCCAGCAGGCCTGCCAGGGCGGGAGCGTCTGCGGCCGTGCCGCGGCAGCCCAGCTGGGACAAACGTTACCGGCCGCTCACGCTCCGGTTCAATTCCTGCACGCGCATAGGCAACGGCCGCCTCGCCGCGCAAAGCAGAGGCCGGACGGCGCGGGCCCGGCGGCCGGCGGACGAAATGGGCCGTCGGCCGGGACGTACGACCGCCGCCGACGGGACCTTCGCCCCTGCTTGGCCCGATACATGCGTGCGTACTTTCGGGTCAATAGGCAAGCCAGCAGGCAAGACGACTGGGGGTGGTCTCATGGGCCGCAAGAAGGTGCTGGTACTTGGCGGGAACTTCGCAGGGCTGACCGCGGCCCTGGGCGTGGTCCACGAACTGCACGGGGACGTGGACGTGCGGGTGGTCTCGGCCTCGGACAGGTTCCTGTTCAACCCGTCGCTGATCTGGCTGCCGTTCGGCAAGCGCAGCCCGGCCGACATCACATTCCCGCTGGCCCCGACGTTTGAGTCCCACGGGATCGACTTCGTGCATGCCGAGGCCACCGCCCTGGACCTGGACCACCGCCAGGTGACCACCACCAGCGGCACCTATGACTACGACTACCTGGTCATCGCGACCGGTTACCGCAACAACTTCGACGTGATCCCGGGCCTGGGCCCGGACGGCAACGCCTATACGATCACCACCTTGGACGACGCGATCAAGGCGGGCGAAGGGTGGCGGCGGTTCCTCGAGGCTCCCGGCGACATCGTCGTCGGAGCCACCCAGGGCGCCGGGTGCTTCGGCGCCGCCTACGAGTACCTGTTCAACCTCTCGCACCAGCTGCGCAAGGCCGGCCTGAAGCGGCAGGTCAAGATGACCTGGGTGTCGTCGGAGCCGTTCCTCGGGCACTTCGGCATCGGCGGGCTGCCGCACGGCGAGGCGCTGCTGTCGATGTTCCTGAAGAAGGAACGCATCACCGCGGTGGTGAACACCGCCATGGATCACGTGGACGAGGGCCGCCTGGTGCTCGCCGACGGCCGGAAGATCGACTTCGCCTACGCGATGATCGTGCCCCCGTTCCTCGGACAGGAAGTAATCAAGGCGAGCAGGGAGATCGGCGACGAGAAGGGATACGTGAAGGTCCGCGACACCTATCAGACCGTCAGCCGGGACGAGGTGTACGCGGCGGGCATCGCGGTGGCGGTGGACGTGCCCTGGCAGACCTCGACTCCGGTGGGCATCCCCAAGACCGGGTTCCCCGCCGAGCGCATGGCGCACGTGGCCGCGCGCAACATCGCGGCGCAGGTCAGGGGCGAGGAACTGACCTCGCACCAGGCTTTCGGCGACATCCCCGCGGTGTGCGTGATGGACGCAGGGAACAACGGCGTCATCATGCTGGCCGACAAGATGCTGCCGCCGCGCAAGCACGGGGTCCTCATCCCCGGACCGCAGGCACACGCGATGAAGCTCGCCTTCGAGAAGTACTTCCTGTGGAAGGCGCGCCACGGCTACGTGACGCTGCCCTGACCGTGCTGCAAGAATTCTGAGATGCCCGATGTCACCGCGCAGCGGGACTCAGACCTCCTCGAGCCGGTGCTGGTCCAGCCCGTCGCGGGCTCCGGCCGGCCAGCCCGGGTCTACCTCGCCCCGACGCTTGACGGCCTGTACGCGCCGTACGCGCTGCGGACGCCGGCCGACGAGGGCACCTTCCCGTTCGTCTTCCTCGCCTACGGCAACGGCGGCGGCGGGATCGGCTGGCTGCGCCGGCGCCTGCGGACTCACGGCTACATCATGGAGCGCCTGCTGCGAGCCGGGTACGCCTGCGCGTGGGGGCGCTACCGCACGGAAGTTGAGCTCGGCTACCACAACGGCGGGCCGCTCATCATCGATCGCCGGCAGGGCATGGAGCTGATGAGCCGAGGGCCGCTTGAGTTCGAAGACGAGCTCGCCATCCTCCGCCACGTGGCCGCGCACCCGCGGGTCGACGCCGGGCGGCTCGGGCACGTCGGCGTCAGCCATGCGGGCGAGATGCTCTTCAAGCTCGCCTCGCGGTATCCCGGAGCGGTGCGGGCCGGCGTCGCGTGCGAGCCCGCCAACCACGAGTTCCTGAGCCTGGCCATCGACGAGCCGGCGTTCGTCGACCCGGCCACCGGCCTGCGCAACATCGAGGAGATGCAGATGCGGGATCCCGAGCGCGTGCGGGCCCGCATCGACGAGCCCTTGGCGCTGGAGCGGATGGCGCCCATCAACCTGCCCATCCTGGTGATGGGCCGCGACGACGACCACCTGCAAGGCATCTTCCGGGTGAGCTACGACCTGCTCAAGGCGGCCGGCAAGGAAGCCACCTGGGTGTCGTGGGACCATCCGCTGCACGGCTACATCTTCCCGGAGGCCGGCCCCGGCGGCACGCCTCAGGTGGACGACGTCCAGGAGCGCGCCATCGACGGGATCATCGAGTTCCTGGACCGCCACTTGGGCTGAGCTCGTGCTCGAGCAGCGCGCTGCAGGTTGACTTGAGGATGGCGGCGGCGGCCGTCCGGTCGAGGCCGCCGACATCGACGAGCCAGACGAAGCTCTCGATGCCTGCGGCCGCGGCGATCGCCAGGGTCAGCTGCTCGAAGCGCGGTCTGGTCAGCGAGCCGCGGAGCGGGGCAAGCGCGTCGGCGACCCAGATCGTCCGGCGGCCCTGCCGGAGCGCGACCTCGTGCAGCGGCACCCGCGGTTCGAGTGAAAGGCGGAGCATGGCGCGCATCTCCGCCTCGTTCGCGAGAATGGACTGGGTCATGTTCTCGGCGAAGAGCGCGACGCGGGCGCGGACGTCGGCGGGCGGGTGGTCGCCGAGCAGCGAGCCGCCCTCGAGCTGCGGGAACGTCGCGGCGAGGAGGGCTCGCTGGCTGGGGAAGTAGCGGTAGGCCGTCGTCCGTGACACGCGGGCCGCATCCGCCGCCTGCTCCACCGTGGGTGTTACCCCGTCCCTCATGAGCTGGCGCGTCGCGGCGACGAGCGCATCGCGCGTGCGCGCCTTCTGCCGTACCCGTCCGCGCTCTTGAAGTGAGACGTTCATCCCGTTATGGTACTGAAGTACCGTGAAGGCGCAACAGCGAAGTGCGCAGACAGGGGTGAGCAATGGGCGCTCAGCGGATCAGCTACGTGCCGGTCGAGCAGATGGACAGCGAGATGCGCGCGGAGATGGAGCGCTGCCAGCGCGAGGGAACGCCGCGGCCGGAGAGCTCAGCCGTCCGCGCGCACGTGCCGGCCGCGTTCTGGTTCTTCGCGAACTCGTGGCGGGACCTGTTCCGCAACGGCGTCTGCGACCATGCGGTCAAGGAGCTCTGCCGTCTCTACGTGTCCCGCTCGGTGAGTTGCGAGTACTGCGGCAACCAGCGGTCTGTGCAGGCAGTCCAGGCCGGCGCCGTGATCGAGGACCAGGTCAAGAGCCTGCTTGACTTCGAGAACTCGCCGCTCTACGACGACCGGCAGAAGGCGGCGCTGGCCTACGCGGAGGCGATCACCTGGCACCTGGACACCGACGACGCGTTCTGGGAGCGCCTGCGGTCGCACTTCAGCGAACCCGAGCTGGTCGAGCTCGGCTGCGTGATCGGGCTGACGCTCGGCCAGCAGAGCTGGCTTCGCCTGCTGAACATCGAGCACCATGAGGTACTCGCCGGCACCACGGCGTCCATGGCACCCGGTTACGAGAACCCCGAAGCGCTGAAAGCGGCGAAAGCCGCTGCCGGCTACTGGGCGGCGCGTCCGGGAACGGGAACGCCCTGACCGTTCCTGGGTCTCAACGGCGAGGTCGGCCCGGCGGCTGGTCAGCCGATCAGCGGAAGCCGGTTGTCGGCGGAGCCGGCCCGGCCGGAAGCCGCCAGGATCCACTCCAGGTCGTCTGACAGCTCCGCGGGCCGGCCGGGAACGGTCCGGCGCGCGAGCAGGTCATCGAGGATCGCGGCGGTCGCGGCGATCCCGTCCGCCGTGGCGAAGGTCTCGCGGCCCAGCGCCTGGGCCAGGTCGATGCCGTGCACCACCGCCTCGACGATGCGGCTGGCCACGAACTCATCAGCGCGCATCGGCGCGAAGTACCCCGGCCCTACCAGGCTGGCCGGGACCGCCCGTGCCTCGGCCACCGTCTTGGAGAACGTCTCGTGCAGCACGCCCGGCATGTCAGCGGGCGTCTTGCCCTGCACCATCTGGTAGGCGTAGCCGTAGACGACCGGCCCGGTCTCCGACCGCGGGTTGATGAAGAAGCTGGTCCGGTCCCTGGCCGGCCGGCTGGGCTCAGCCCCGGCGATCAGCATCCGGGTCAGGCCGATGGCGATGTCGAAGTGCCCGGCGAGCTCGAAGACCGTCCAGTGCGGCAGGTCAGGGTCGACCGGCACCAGCTTCGTCGGCAGCCGCCACTGGTCGTCTGACAGGCCGGCGAAGGCCCGCTCCACCGCCGTAAGCTCCGCCTCAAGCACCGAGATGGTGTCCTCATACGATCCCATGCCCACCCCCAGCGCAAACGCCGCACTGAGGCGGAGTTTTCACCCGGCCAGCCGAGGTGTCAAGGGAGCGCGCGCGCCGGCGCCGGTACTGCCGCACTCATCCGGCGCATCCTCGACGGCAACGCACGGTTCGCGGCCCTGTGGCACGAGGGAACGATCGCCGGCCACATCGAGGACCGCAAGACCGTCAGGCACCTGGACATCGGCGACATCACGGTGGACTGCGACGTCCTGCACGACACCGACACGGACCTGAAGATCGTGATCTACACCGCCGCCCGGGCAGCGAGGACGCGACCAAGCTGGACCTGACCAGGGTCACCGGCGTCTACCCGGAGCCGGCGGTCTAGCTGTTGTCATCCGGGACGTAGTGGCGGCTCCCGTCAACGGGGTCGATCCAGACCCGCATGATCAGGCCGGATGACGGGTCACGGAACCGCTCGGCGGTCGCTACCCAGTCGGGGCCGGGCAGCGCCGACTCGGCGTGGCCGCGCCGGGACAGCAGGCCCTGACGCCGCGACCGGGCGGTGACGGCTGTCCCGGGGGAGATGACCGGGAGCCCGGCGAGCGCCTGGTCAGCCTCGTCCTGGTAGGTGGCGGCGAGCACGATTTCCGCCCGGCGGCGCAGCTCGTCCAACGTCAGCCGGCCTTCCGCGTAATGATCGCGGAGGATCGCGGTAAGCCGCTCCCGTTCGGGATCTCCGATGAGCATCCGGGGACGGAGCCGGGAATCATCTGCGCCAGCCACAGCACCACGTTAGCGCGCGGGGACGACCACGACCGCGGTGCCGTAGGCGACGATCTCGGTAAGCTGCTGGCCGATCTCGGAGGAGTCGAAGCGCATCGAGACGATGCCGTTCGCACCGAGCAGGCGGGCGTTCTCGATCATCCGGTCGATCGCGTGCCTGCGGCTGTCCTCAAGCAGCTCGGTGTACTGGGTGACCTCGCCCTGAGCCAGGCTCTTGAACGCCGCGCCGAACGCCTTGACCACGCCCATGGAGCGCACCACCAGGCCGAACGCGACACCTAGGTTCTCCTCGACGATCATCCCCGGCAGTTCGAGCGCGGTGGTGACCGGGAACGCAGCAGGCGCCTGTGTCATGCCCGAACACTACTAGATCGGGGAGAGGCGGTTTAGTGAAGAGGAGCGGGGAAAAGGCCGCCTGGACCGTGGCCGCCACTGAGGCGGTGCGCGCCGTCAACGATGCGCTGTAGGTTCTGAGGGTGGACCTGACTCCCCGCTGGCGGCCGACGGCCCGGATTTTCGTGGTCGATCCCGAGGAGCGGATCCTGCTGTTCAGCTCCGCCGACCCGGAGGGGACGACGACCTGGTGGTTCACGCCGGGCGGCGCGATGCAGCGGGGCGAGACCCTCCAGGCGACGGCCGTCAGGGAGCTGCGGGAGGAAACCGGCTACGCGTGCACCGAGGCCGAGCTCGGGCCGCTGGTGGCGACCTGCGCCGGGACGTGGGCCGCCGGGCAGGGGAAACGGCCGTACTTCTCGGCCGACTCGTTCTTCTTCCTGCGAGTGCCGCACGCGGACATCGACACCGGCGGCCACGACGACGCCGAGCGCGTGTACCTCACCGGGTACCGCTGGTGGACGCTACCGGAGCTCCGGTCGACTGACGCGGTGGTCTGGCCGCTCGGGTTGGCCGGCCTGCTGGAAGCACTGCTGCGAGACGGACCGCCGGAGCGGCCCGTGCGGCTGACCTGGGCATTACCGGCGCCGTGACGCTTCTGCCGGTGAAGCCCGGCTCACCGGCTGAGCGGCTCTGGCGGGCTGTGCAGCACGATCTCCTCCGGGCGGTGCGGCGCGTGCCTTTCGGTGAACACGCTCGTCAGGATGCGCTCCGCCCAGGCGCGGTGCACGACCCGTTGGATTTCCGGCTCGCGCGCGGCGAAGCGCCGGGCGCCGTCCTCCGTGTCCAGGACGAATCCGCAGAAGTCACCGAAACGATCGTAGACAAGGCTCACCACCTTGCCGGTGAACGCCAGGCGGTGCTCGTCAGGTTCGCGAACGGGCCCGCCCGGCCGGTAGCCGCCCAGGGAAGGCGGTATGTCTGCGGGATCGCCGCCGATGCCGCGCAGCCGCCCGGCGATCATTTCGACGTAGCGCAGCAGCACCGGGTACCAGGGGCTCGTCTTCGGCCAGCCCTCGAGCCGGGCCTTGAGGATCGCCAGTGTCGTCTCCTCGGCGGGACGCATGGCCGGGCCGGCCGAGACGGGGATCTTCACCTGGAAAGACCCGGCGACGTAGCGCTCCCAGACCCGGCGCTCTTCTACCGCCTCAGCCGGCACCGCCTCAGCCGCCGCCGGCGGCGCCTGCGCGGGAGACTCGCCGCCGCGCGCCTTGCCGCGCGCCTCGATTCGCGGTCCGGGCGGCGGGGGCGGCGGCGCGGCGGGCCGCAGCCGCTTGCTCACCCGGCGCACCACGACGTTGAATTCCTGTCCCGTCTTGACGGTCAGCGGCAAGTCGATGCTGAACAGGCCCGCGTAGACCGGCGCCGTGCCCACCGGAATGGGCACGAAGGTGACGCCCCGCACGGTCGTGACCTCGATCGTGTGCGGCTGGACGGCGCGCAGCGGATGCACGCCGTACATCCAGTCGGCGAGCGTGACCACCTCGTCCGCCGAGACGCCGGGCCAGTAGATCTGCGCGGTCGAGCCCACCGGGGTGTCGCCCCAGAAGATGAGCAGCTCGTCGGGCCGCCCCGCGAGCGGTCCCGTCAGGGGCGGCGGCGCGCTCGGCTTGACCGCGAAGGTCTGCGGGACCCGGTGCGCGGAAGCGGGACCCGGGTTGTCGGAGGTCGTCACCTGCAGGTTGCGCTGCGCCAGCAGGCCGCTGCCTTCAGGGGTCGGGATGATGCCGTTGACGATTTCGATCGGCGTGCCCGCGTACGCGATCTCCGCGACGAGGCAGTGATGCGTTCCCGGGAACGCCTGCCAGACCGGCGTGCCGTTGACGACGTTGCCGGGGTCGTTGACGTCGAGGTAACAGCCGAAGTAGGCCCACTGGGTATCGCCCGCCGCGATCGCGATGACCTGGTTGTTCGCGCCGGTGCTGGTACTTCCGCCGACCTTGAACTCGGGATCGCCGGGATCGTTGAAATTGGGCTGCTGGCTGGTCGCGAAGAAGGGGATCGTGTGATCGTCGGCCGGCGCCTTCGGCCAGACCGGATGGCCTCCGCCGTCCAGCTGGCTCAGGTAGGTCGAAGCCGGGTCCCAGCCGGTGTCGGCCGTCTGAGTGCCCCACAGGCGGAAGAACACCTTGACGTTCGCCGCGCTCGTCGTCCCGGCGATGCCCTTCAGGCGTACCCGGGCAACAGCGAAGCTGTAGTTGTTGTAGGCGGTCCCGTTGACCGTCGTGAACGGCGTCACCGAGGAGTCGGCGTCGAGCTGGCCGTCCTGCTGGGGGATCACCCCGCTGGCGGGCGCGAACGGGTCGACCGACCCGTCCGCGGCGAAGTTCTGGTTGAGGTAGATCAGCAGCGCCTGGATGTACGCGTAGGCGCCCGCGGTGTCGAAGCCGCCGCCCGACGTGTTCTCGACGAACACGGGGCCGCCAGGCACAGGGGTCTGCGCGGCGGCCGACGCGCCCGGCGTCGCCGTGAACACCCGGAGGTCCTCGCTGAGCCAGGGCACGTTGACGTCATTCGGATTCGCGGGATCGGGCACGACGTTGGTGAAATACGGCGTCGCCCCGGCCGTGAAGAAGAACTCGGTCGCCGCCGACAGTCCCTTGCCGAGCACCGTGATCCCCGTGCCGACGGCCGCGGGCGTCTCGCCCGTCGCGGGAAAGGTGCCGAGCGGATCGGCGAACAGCACGTCGTAGGCGAACAGGATCTGCTGGGGAACGTTCGGGTTACCGCTCTGGTGGAAAATGTCCGGCGTCGTCGCGGACAGGGCCGCCGTCACCCCCTGGAACGCGATGGTCGGCACCGATGGCCGCGTCCCGCCCAGCACGTTGAGGCTGAAGCCGTCGAGGGCGACGAGGAAACCGTCCGGGTACGTCCCGCCCTTGCCGATCACGTCGGTGATCTCGTCCTTGCCCCAGGTGTTCTTGGCGCCGACGAAGCTGAGGCTGCCGAGCGGCCACGGATCGTCGACGTTCGGCCCGGGGATGCTCGCGACCTGATCGGGCGGGTAGGCGGCGGCGAGCAGGCTCGCGAAATAGGGGAACGGATCGGAACCGTCACCAGTCAGGTTCTGATAAACGCCCTTCAGGCATGACCCGCCGATCACGTTATTGCTGCCATCGACGCCCGGCGCGGCGGCGATGATCTGCGGGATCGAGGTGAACTGGAGCTGGTGGAACAGGTAATAGAGGAACGCCATGCAGCAGCCGGTCGCCGGCCCGTTGCCGGCGAAGGGCTTCACGCTGCCGGCATAGTCCTGCCGCGAGCCGTAGTGCGTGCCTGTTGACGGTCCGCCGAACTGACCGGTGGCGTCGAATTCGGTCGACGCCGGGTTGCTGGCCGGCAGCGAGGTGTTGAGCCACGTCGATGGCGTGCCGTTCATCAGCCAGGTCGTGCCCAGGCCTTGCGATAGCTGGAACTGGACGGTCAGGAACAGCGAGAGCGCTTCGCCGCAGCTCTCCTCGTTGCCGGCGCCGTTGGAGTAGCCCCAGCCTTTGTCCTGCGCCAGCATGAACACTTCGGACACTTCGGAAACGAACATCGAGCGCAAGAGCGTCGATGGGTTGTGGCCCGCGTTCATCACAACCGGCCAGCCCCAGTAGGCGTTATAGCCCGATTCGACGACGGCGGTCACGTGCACCGGGATCGGGAAGGGTTTCGCGTTGGTCATGTCGACGCCGGCGAATTGCGCCTGCAGCCAGTCGAAGTCGTTCTCGATGACCGGCTTGCCGCCCGTGCCGGCCGCGAGCAGCTGATTGATGCGCGCGGGCTCGATGCCGCCCGCCCCGCCGAGACTCGGGTCGTAGAAGAAGTTGAAATGCGTCGTGACCCCGCCGTTGGTCAGGCCCGTGGTCACCCCCCAGATGGCGAAGAGGGTCAGGTCCGTGGACTGGTTCGGGAACGTGCTGGTGCCCGGGTTGAAGACCGTCCCCGTACCATCGGCTGCGGTGTTCCAGAAAAAGAAAGGGTTGCTTCCCTGGCTCAGGCTGCCCGGTCCCGCCACGGTGAAGCTGCCGCCGGCCGCGTGGTCGGTGTTATCGACGGGGATCGATCCAGCGGTATTGCCATTACCGTTGTAGATGACCTTGGGCATGAGCTTCCCCCTTCGGGCTAAAGGGCCACGGGTGATCTATCTGAGTTACGTCCAGCAGTCCGTCCCTTAGTAGGGCAGAGGAGCGAGGAAGTTCTCAGATACAGAACGGGGGCGTGTCCTACCGTCCCTTAGCGGGGGTTGCCGGGCAGCAGGCTGGCGGGGACTGCGTCGCGGGCGCGTCGGCTCGCTTTGCGTATCGTGCAATCTATATTGCAGCGCCCGCTGGTTCTCCTCTTCGAGGGGGGAGGAGAGGGATGAGCTGGGAGACGGGAAGCGACCGCATCCGCGAGCTCCTCAGCGCAGGGGAGCTCGGCCAGGTCCCGCCGGACACCGGGCCCGCCCGGCGGATGCTGGCGGACGCCACGCGGCACCTGGCCACGGCGGCGGCAGCCGAATCGGCCGGGGATCTGCCGGGTGCCAGCAGGATCCGGCGCGCACGCAACAGCTTCGAGTATCCCAGCACCGAGACCCCCGGCCCCTCGGGCGACGACGTGAACGACGCGATCCGGGTTGCCCGCGAGGTCAACGACGCAGCCGGGAAGATACTCGAAAGCCAAATCCTCTACCCCTGGTAAGCGATTCGGGTCTTCCAGGCGCCCTGCTGGCCACGCTGGCAGAACCGCTGTCAGATCCCCGCCACGGCCGGAGACCGGGTACACGATCGCGCGGGTCGCGCCGGACCGGGGCACGGGCCGCGGCCCGGTCAGTGTGGCCACCGAGCTGGTCACCGTGGTCGGCCCGCTGCTCGGCGCGCAGGTCGGCGAGTCGCTGCAACTGCACGACCAGTCTGCGGTCGGATCGCTCCGTGAGGGGCTCCG
>DASWAE010000147.1:0-60662 GCA_036391275.1 Trebonia sp. | reverse complement strand
TCGATCGGGTAGATGAAGTTCGACGCGTGCCCTGTGCTGCCGCCTGGGTTCGGCATCGGGCCCTTATCCACAAGCACGATGTCTTTCCAGCCCAGCTGTGCCAAGTGGTGAACGAGGCTGTTGCCTACGATGCCTGCGCCGATTACCACGGCGCTCGCCCGGGCTGGAATGTCACTCATGGCTTGGTCCTAGGGCCTTTCTCGGGGCAGTCTCTCCGGTGCTTTGCATGACCGTGGAATCGCTGAGGGGTGGTGCGCTGGGGCTTGCGGGGAGTGCGCCGCGGCGGCGTCTGCTGCTCAAAAAACGAGCCGCAGAACACCGCGGCGCGCCCCCGCTACGCCCCCGCTCACCACCCAGGTCGTTCCAAAAGTCATGACGGTGGCTCAATCAGGGGGGTCAAAGCGGCTTCTAGCCGGTGGAGGCCAGTGTCGATGCGTGTCAGCGGGAGGTTGAACTGGCTGGCGATCTGGGTGGCGGCTTCCTCCAGGTCAGGCGTTGAACGTTGAACGAGCCAGACCAGTCGTGTGTAGTGGCCGAAGTAGTCGGGCCACAGCTCGGGGTGGCGGTCTAGGCCTAGGGGGCGAATGACACTGCGGGTGAAGGACTTGATCAGGTAGTCGGTTAGCAGGTAGGTGCCTGGCTCTTCGGCGAAGAGCTGCTCGATCGTCTCCTGCCCGGCGTAGAGGTCGTAGCAGTGCAGGCCGGGGAGGGGCTTGGCATCGCTTCGCTCGCCAAGCTCGGCTAGGGCGCCGTAGGTGCCGCAGTCGGCGTAGCCGAGGACGGGGCGAGCGCCTTTCGTTTGGGGAGCAGCCAGCATCCGTTCCGCTTCAGCTTTGATCTTCTCCGGGCGGTTGTGGAGGGCAGCCGGGAGCGGGCGAACCGTGACGGGCCAGCCGCGCCTGGCGGCGATCTCGCGGATGTGGGCCGCCAGGGCGCCGCAGGCGATGACCTCGATACGGCAACCACCGTGTGGGGGCGGCGTGGGTTTCGCGTCGTCCTCACCACGGGGGAGATGGGGGGCGCGCAGCCCCCCGTGATCGGGGGGTGCAGGGGGGCCGCCCCCCGCAGGAGGAACAGTGTTCGACAAGCTAGGTGACCTGGCTAGCGAGCATGCCGAGCTTGAGCGTGCCCTCGCCGATCCCGGCGTGCACGCCGACGCGGATCAGGCCAGGACGCTCGCCAAGCGCTACGCGGAGCTGACACCGATCGTCAACGCGTACCGCGAATGGCAGCAGACGAACGACGACGAGCAGGCGGCCAGGGAACTGGCCCAGGAGGACCCGGCCTTCGGCGCCGAGGCCGTCGCCCTGGTGAAGCAGCGCGAGGAGCTTGAGGAGCGGCTGCGTAAGCTGCTCGTCCCCAAGGACCCGAACGACGACCGTGACACCATCGTCGAGGTCAAGGCGGGCGAGGGCGGCGAGGAGTCCGCGCTGTTCGCCGGCGACCTGCTGCGCATGTACCAGCGTTACGCCGAGCGGCACGGCTGGAAGACGGAGCTCATCGACTCGACGCTGACCGGGCTGGGCGGCGTCAAGGACGCGACGATGGCGGTCAAGGCCGGCAAGGGCGGCACCGGCGCGTGGTCCAGGCTCAAGTACGAGGGCGGCGTGCACCGCGTCCAGCGGGTACCGGTCACGGAAAGCCAGGGCCGCATCCACACCTCGGCCGCGGGCGTGCTCGTGACGCCGGAGGCCGACCCGGTGGACGTGCAGGTCAACGAGAACGACCTGCGTATCGACGTGTACCGGTCCAGTGGTCCCGGCGGCCAGTCCGTCAACACGACCGACTCGGCGGTCCGCATCACCCACCTGCCGACCGGCATCGTGGTCTCCTGCCAGAACGAGAAGAGCCAGCTCCAGAACAAGGAGCAGGCGCTGCGCGTGCTGCGGTCGCGGCTGCTCGCCGCGGCCGAGGAAGAGGCGAGCGCGAAGGCGAGCGCCGAGCGCAAGGCGCAGGTCCGCACCGTCGACCGGTCCGAACGGGTGCGTACCTACAACTTCCCGGAGAACCGCATCAACGATCACCGGGTGGGCTACAAGGCATACAACCTGGACCAGGTGATCGATGGTGACCTGGACGCGGTGATCGACGCGCTCGCCGCCGCCGACCTGGAAGCGAAACTAACGGAGCAGTAAGGTGTCACTCCTCCTTGATGAGATCGCGCTCGCCACGGCGCGGCTGGCGGAGGCCGGCGTGGACTCGCCGCGGGCCGACGCCGAGCTCATCGCGGCGCACGTGCACCAGGTCAAGCGCGGTGAGCTGCACACAGTACCCGACTCCGAGTTCGACGCGCGGTTCTGGGTTGACATCGGCCGCAGGGAGAACCGCGAGCCCCTGCAGCACATCACCGGCCAGGCGTACTTCAGGTACCTGGAGCTTGACGTGGGCCCCGGCGTCTTCGTCCCACGGCCGGAGACCGAGGTGATGACCGGCTGGGCCATTGACCGGCTGCGCGCGATGAACGTCGCGGAGCCCGTCGCCGTGGACCTGGGCACCGGGTCGGGGGCGATCGCGCTGTCCCTGGCCCGGGAGGTGCCCAGGGCCACCGTGCACGCGGTCGAGGGCGACCCGCTCGCCAGGAGCTGGTCGGAACGGAACATCACCCGGCACGTGGACGGCTATACCGCGGGCCGGGTGCTCCTGCACGCGGGCGACTTCGTGTCGCCGGACCCGCGGGCCGGCCTGGGCGAGCTCGCGAGCCTGGCGGGAACCGTCGACCTGGTGATCTCCAACCCCCCGTACATCCCGCTCGGCTCGGTCGTACCGCCCGAGGTGGGGGAGTACGACCCGCCCGCGGCACTGTGGAGCGGCGCCGACGGGCTCGACGCGATCCGTGCGGTCGAGCGGGTGGCACGCTGGCTGCTGCGCCCCGGCGGCCTGGTCGCTGTCGAGCACAGCGACCAGCAGGGGGCGGCCGTCTTCTGGGTGTTTCCCGAGGAGGCCGGCTGGCGGGACACCACCAACCACAAGGACCTGTCCCGCCGGGACAGGTTCGTTACCGCGATGTGGCCGGGTATTACCACCTAGGATGTAACCGATGAGCGCTCGATACGACTGCGCCGATACGCAGCAGCGGGAAGAGGGCCTGGTCGCGGCGACCTCTGCCGTGCAGGCGGGCCAGCTTGTGGTACTTCCCACCGATACCGTGTACGGGGTCGGCGCCGATGCCTTCAACCCGGCGGCGGTGACCGCGCTGCTCGCCGCCAAGGGCCGGGGCAGGAACATGCCGCCGCCGGTCCTGGTGGGCAGCGTGCGCGCGGCCGCGGCCCTGACCGAGTCGCTGGGCGCGTTCGGTCAGGACTTGATCGACGAGTTCTGGCCGGGGCCGCTGACGCTCGTGTTCCGGGCGAGCTCCACGCTGCTGTGGGACCTCGGCGACACCATGGGCACGGTGGCGGTCCGCATGCCGCTGCACCCGGTCGCGCTCGACCTGCTGCGCCGCGCCGGCCCGATGGCGGTGTCAAGCGCGAACAGGCACAGCCTGCCGGCCGCGACCACCGCCGGCGAAGCGGAGACACAGCTGGGCGACGCGATCTCCGTCTACCTGGACGGCGGGCCGTGCGCGGACAGCGTGCCGTCCACCATCCTCGACCTGACCGGGACCGTGCCGCGGATGCTACGGGCCGGCGCGCTCTCTGTCGACGCGCTGCGAAAGGTCGTGCCGGTGATCGACCTGCCCGACGCGGGCGGTGGCGAGCCCGAGCTCAGCCCGGCCGACCGGCGGGCCGCGGCGGCCATCGCGGCCGCGAGCGCGGCCCGCCCCGCCAAGATGGACACCGTCAAGCAGGACGACGAGGCGGACGAGCCGTCGGCTGCCGCCGACCGGGGCGACTGACCGCCGGCCGCCATGCGCGAGTATCTCTTCATCCTGATCATCGCGGCGGCGGTGACCTATCTGCTTACGCCGCTGGTGCGGCGGGGTGCGATCGCGATACACGCGCAGCACGCGGCCCGCAGCCGGGACGTGCACAAGGAACCGACCCCGCTGCTCGGCGGCCTCGCCATGTACGGCGGCCTCGTCGCCGGGCTGCTCGTCGCCGAGCAGCTCAGCTACCTGCGGCAGGCCTTCCCTTCCCCGCGCACGGTCAACGGGCTGCTGCTGGCCGGCGGCCTGCTTGTGGCCGTCGGCATCATCGATGACCGGTGGGGCCTCGGCGCCGTCTCCAAGCTGGCCGGACAGATCGCGGCGGGCGGCATCGTGGTGTGGTCCGGCGCGTACCTGCCGTGGATCCCGTGGCCGGGCAGCATAAAGACGATCTCGCTCGAGCCCGACCTGAGCTACACGGTGACGATCCTCATCATCGTCGCCACGATCAACGCGGTGAACTTCATCGACGGCCTGGACGGCCTCGCCGCCGGCATCGTCGGCATCTCCGCGGTCGCCTACCTGGTCTACTCCTACACGCTGACCAACTCCGTCGGCATCCCGTCGCAGTCCGTGCCCGCCGTGGCGTCCGCGGTGCTGGCCGGCATGTGCCTCGGCTTCCTGCCGCATAACTTCAACCCGGCGCGGATCTTCATGGGCGACACCGGGGCCATGCTGCTCGGCCTGCTGCTCGCCTACGGGCCCATCGAGTCCACGGCCACGCTCGACCCGAACATCCTGGTCAACTATTCGCAGGTACACCCGGTCGACCGGTTCCCGACGATCCTGCCGGTGCTGCTCCCGGTCGCGATCTGGCTCATCCCGTACACCGACATGGTGCTCGCGGTGATCCGCCGGACAGCGAGGGGCATGTCGCCGTTCGACGCCGACCGGCAGCACCTGCATCACCGGCTGCTCAACATGGGCCACTCGCACCGTCAGTCGGTGCTGCTCATGTACCTGTGGGCGGCCCTCTTCGCTGGCCTCGTCGTCGGCCTGTCGGTGCTGCGGATCAGCCTGATCTGGTTCGCGCTGATCACGCTGGTCGCGATCGCGGCCCTGCTGCTCGCGACGGCACCGAAACTCCGCTGGTGGCGCGCGTGGCACGGCAAGCGGGCGCGGGTCAGGGTCGGCGGCGTCCGTTCGGCTGACCCGCTTCCGGTCACCCCAGGGCTCGCCGCGCCGCCCCGCGGGCCCGCGGCCGGCGTCCTGCCCTCCCCCGTCCTTCCAGCGGTCGGCGGGCCCGTGGTCAACGGCGGGCCGGCCGTTAACGGCGGGCAGGCGGTCAGCGGCAGGCCGGCGGTCAGCGGCGGGCCGGCGCCGGAGCCGGCGCCGGGCACGGGGCCGGGCAGCGCCGCGGCGCCTCCCTGGCCGCGCCGCTGAGCCGGCTACCGCCACCCTCCGTGACAGGAGTCACTGGAGATCTGCGATTATTGTGCTGTACCCTGCGGGAACGCCGTCCCGGTGAAGGATGCCCGGGCGTGCGGATTTGGGGCTTACCACGGCAATGTCTGACCCTCCTTTAGGGAGGGCCCCTTCACAGGCCCGGCTGATGGTCATGTAAAGTCGTCAGCCAGGTAAAGTAAAAGTCAAGAACTTTGTGATAGCCTTCACAAGCATTCAGCTAGTCCTCAGGGAGACCCGTCGATGATGACGTACTACGGGCGCGTGGTGCGCTGGTCGCTCGCGCTGACCAGCGTGGTCGCCGTCGCCGCGGTCGTCATCTGCGCCGTCATGGGGGGCGCCAAGGGTACCTACGGCTCGCTGATCGGCGTCGGCATCGTCACCGTGTTCTTCGGCATCAGCATCCTGGTCGTCGGCCGGGCCGCGCGGATCAGCCCGATGGCCATGATGGCGGCCGCGCTCGGCACGTTCGTGGTCAAGATGATCGCGTTCATGATCGTGCTCGTCGCGCTCGGCCACTCCACGGCCTTCAACGGCCGGATGCTTGGCTTTACCGCGCTCGCCTGCATCCTCGCCTGGTCCGCGTCCCAGATCGTCACCTCGATGCGGCTCAACTTCCTGTACGTCGAACCGAACGGGAAGAGCTGAGACGCCATGATCACGGGCATGCGGAGCTATCGCCGTCCCGGCACCGTCCGGGCCGGCCAGAGCGCGGCTAACGGGCCCGTTCGCGACCGGGCGGGTGACCAGCTCACCGTCGGCACCGGCTGGACGATCTTCAGCTACCTGATCTCCGGCATGCTCGCCTACGGCGGCATCGGCTGGCTGATCAGCCATTACACGCACATTGAACTGCTTTTCCCGGTCGGCATGCTGGTCGGGCTCGCCATCTCGGTCGGCTGGATCATCTACCGGTACGGCAGGCCGTTCGAGCAGGGGAACCCCCCGAAGGGAGATGATCGGTGACCGGAGAAGCGGCCGCCGCGGGAGGCTGCCACATTTTCAGCGGGTGCGGCTACCCCGCGCCCGGGCTGCAGGACTTCACGTTCACGCCGATGTTCCGCATCGGCTCGTGGGGCGTGACCAAGCCGGAGTTCCTCGCGATGCTGTCCGGGCTCGCGGTGATCGTGTTCTTCTGGGCAGCGTTCCGCAAGCCCAAGCTGATCCCGGGCCGGACGCAGTCGCTGGGCGAGATGGGGATCCTCGCGGTCCGTGACCAGATCCTGCGGCCAGCGCTCGGCAAGAAGGGCGACGCCTACCTGCCCTTCATCGGCTCGCTGTTCTTCTACATCCTGATCTGCAACCTGATGGAGCTGATCCCGCTCCTGCAGTTCCCCGTCATGTCGCGGATCGGCTTCGTGTGGCCGCTTGTCTTCATGATGTACGGGCTCTACTGGTACCTGGGCTTCAAGGCCAAGGGCTTCTTCGGCTACTTCAGGTCCTGGATCCCGGCCGCGCCGTGGCCGATCCTGATCATCCTGGTCCCGGTCGAGATCCTCAAGTACGTGATCGTCCAGCCGTTCACCCTGGGCGTCCGGCTGTTCGCGAACATGTTCGCCGGCCACCTGCTGCTGTCCATCTTCATGGTCGCGACCTGGTACCTAGCGAGCTTCTCGGTCGGCCTGCTGTACGCCGCCGGCTCGCTGTTCATGGTGTTCTTCGTCTTCCTGCTCGAGCTCCTGGTCGACCTCCTGCAGGCATTCATCTTCACCACGCTTATCTCCACCTACATCGCGGACTCGCTGGAGTACCAGCACTGAGCCGGCCAGGCTCCCAGCAGACCCACCAGCCAGCAAGTTTCTAGCCAGCCCGGCGGCTTGTGTCCGCCGGACCGACCGCAAAGGAAAACGCAATGTCAGCTCTCGCCGCTACTCTCGCCGCCAGCTCGACGCTGAGCATCAACATCGGCGCCGTCGGCTACGGCCTCGCGGCCATCGGCCCGGGCATCGGCATCGGCTTGGTCTTCGGTCACGCGATCGAGGCCATGGCGCGGCAGCCGGAAGCTTCCGGCCGCATCTCGCTGTACATGTGGATCGGCTTCGCGCTGACCGAGGCGCTGGCCCTGATCGGCCTCGTCGCGCCGTTCATCTTCAAGTACAGCTGATCCGGGTACCGCTTGGCCTTTCGTAGGAAGTGAGTACCGCATGATCAATCTCGCTGCCGAGTCAGCGCAGAACCCGCTGCTTCCCTCCTGGCCCGAGTTCATCATCGGGACCGTCATCTTCATCGTCGTGTTCGGCGTGCTGGGCAAGATGCTGCTGCCGCGGATCTTGACGCTGCTCGCCGAGCGTGAGGACGCCATCCAGGGCGGCATTAACCGGGCCGACGAGGCGCAGGCCGAGGCCCAGGCAGTGCTCGCCCAGTACCGCGCGCAGCTCGAGGACGCCAAGCACGAGGCCGCGCGGCTGCGCGAGGAAGCCCGTGAGCAGGGCGCGCAGATCATCGCCGAGATGCGCGAGCGCGCCGAGGCCGAGGCGCGCCGGATCACCGAGGCCGCCCAGGCCCAGCTCGAGGCGGAGCGGCAGCAGGCGCTGATCTCGCTGCGCGCCGAGGTGGGCACGCTCGCGGTCGACCTGGCCAGCCGCATCGTCGGTGAGTCGCTCACCGAGCACGCCAGGCAGAGCCGGATGGTGGACCGGTTCCTTGACGGTATCGAGGCGCAGTCCGGGGCGGCGCAGTAATGCGCGGCGCCAGCAGGGCCTCGTACGAGGAGCTCCGCGACCGGCTCGCTGCGGTCGCGGGCTCGGCCGGCACCGCCGAGAACATCGGCGACCAGCTGTTCGCCGTCGTCCGGCTGCTCGACGCCGAGCACGGGCTGCGCCGCGCGCTCGCCGACGCGTCCAAGCCGTCGAACGAGAAGGCGGACGTGGTCCGGCGGCTGCTGCACGGCAAGGTGACGAGGGCGACCGAGGACCTGGTCGCCGACGCCGTGGCCGCGCGCTGGGCGACCTCGGGCGACTTCGCCGACGCACTTGAGCAGCTCGCGATCGAGGCGCTCACGCTGTCCGCGCAGTACGGCGGGACGCTAGACGACCTTGAGGACGACCTGTTCCGGTTCAACCGGGTGATCGTCGGCCAGCCCGGGCTGCGCTCGGCGCTGATCGGGCCGGCCAGACCGGACGCGAAGGCGTCGCTGCTGGAAACCCTGCTGTCGGAGAAGGTCAGCGGCCCCTCGCTCAGCCTGCTCACCCAGGTGCTCACCCACCCGCGCGGCCGCTCGCCGCAGGCGGTGCTCGACCTTGCCGCCGGCATCGCCGCGCGGCGGCGTGAGCAGCTCATCGCGGTCGTGCGGGTCGCGACGGAGCTGTCGGCCGCGCAGCGGCGGCGGCTGCTCGCCGCCCTCACCGAGACCTACGGGCAGGGAATTCACCTGAATGTCGTGCACGATCCGGCGGTCGTGGGCGGCATGTCCGTTCAGATCGGGGATGAGCTGATAGACGGGACCGCGGCCAGCCGCCTTGCCGTGGTCCGCCGCAAGCTCGCGGGCTGACCCGCCCCGCCGGGCCTGATCACCAACCTTGACTTATATTCACGAACGGAATGAGGAAGATGGCGGAGCTGACAATCCGGCCGGATGAGATCCGCGAGGCGCTGGCGCGGTTCGTCGAAGAGTACGAGCCCACGGGCGTCGCCCGCGAAGAGGTCGGCACGGTCGTCGAGTGCGGCGACGGCATCGCGCGGGTCGAGGGCCTTCCCTCGGCCATGGCGAACGAGCTTCTTGAATTCGAGAATGGCGTCCGCGGCATCGCGCTGAACCTCGACGTGCGCGAGATCGGTGTCGTTATCCTCGGTGAATTCTCCGGTATCGAGGAAGGCCAGAAGGTCAAGCGGACCGGCGAGGTCCTTTCCGTGCCGGTAGGCGACGGGTTCCTCGGCCGCGTGGTGGGCCCGCTCGGCGAGCCGCTCGACGGCCTCGGGGAGATCGCGGACACCACGCTGCGCGCCCTGGAGATCCAGGCGCCCTCGGTGGTCCAGCGGCAGCCGGTGAAGGAGCCGCTGCAGACCGGCATCAAGGCGATCGACGCGATGACCGCGATCGGCCGGGGCCAGCGGCAGCTGATCATCGGCGACCGGGGCACCGGCAAGACCGCGATCTGCATCGACACGATCATCAACCAGAAGGACAACTGGACGTCCGGTGACCCGTCCAGGCAGGTGCGCTGCGTCTACGTCGCGATCGGCCAGAAGGGCTCGACCATCGCGGGCGTCAGGCAGGCCCTGGACGAGGCCGGCGCGCTTGAGTACACCACCATCGTGGCCGCCCCCGCCTCCGACCCGGCCGGCTACAAGTACATCGCGCCCTACACCGGCTCCGCCATCGGCCAGCACTGGATGTACGGCGGCAAGCACGTCCTGATCATCTTCGACGACCTGTCGAAGCAGGCCGAGGCGTACCGCGCCATCTCGCTGCTGCTGCGCCGCCCGCCGGGCCGCGAGGCGTACCCGGGCGACGTCTTCTACCTGCACTCGCGGCTCCTCGAGCGCTGCGCGAAGCTGTCGGACGAGCTCGGCGGCGGCTCGATGACCGGCCTGCCGATCGTCGAGACCAAGGCGAACGACATCTCCGCCTACATCCCGACTAACGTCATCTCGATTACCGACGGGCAGATCTTCCTGGAGACCGACCTGTTCAACTCCGGCGTCCGCCCGGCCATCAACGTCGGACTCTCGGTTTCTCGGGTCGGCGGCTCCGCCCAGGTCAAGGCCATGAGGAAGGTCGCCGGCCAGCTCAAGCTCTCGCTGTCGCAGTTCCGCGACCTTGAGGCGTTCGCGGCGTTCGCGTCCGACCTCGACGCGGCCTCCCGCGCCCAGCTGGAGCGCGGCGGCCGGCTGGTCGAGCTGCTCAAGCAGCCGCAGTACTCGCCGTTCCCGGTCGAGGAGCAGGTCGTGTCGATCTGGGCGGGCACCACCGGCCAGGTCGACGACGTGCCGGTGGAGGACATCCGCCGCTTCGAGACCGAGTTCCTCGACTACCTGCGCCGCAACAACGCCGGGCTGCTCACGTCGATCAGGGAGACCAAGGACCTGACCGACGACGACATCACCACGCTCAAGGACGCGATCGACCGGTTCCGCCGCACCTTCGAGGTCACCGGCGGGGAACTGCTCGTGTCCGATGACGAGCCGGTTTCGTCGCTCGGCGAGGGCGAGCACCGCCAGGAGGGGATCTCCCGCTACGGCGGCGAGGGCGAGCCGGCCGCCCCGGTCAACCCGCAGGCCGCGAGCGAAGAGTAGGCACCCATGGCAGCACAGCTTCGCGCGGTCCGGGCGCGGATCAGGGCGGTCAAGTCAATCGCCAAGATCACCCGCGCCCAGGAGCTGATCGCGTCGTCGCGGATCATCAAGGCGCAGCAGCGCACGCGGGCGGCCGAGCCGTACGCCCGCGAGCTCACCACGGCCGTCGAGGCGGTGGTGAGCCGGTCGTCCACGATCACCCACCCGATGATCACCGAGCCCGCCGCCGTGCGGCGGGCCGCGGTGCTCGTCCTCACCAGCGACGGCGGGTTCTGCGGCGCCTACAACGCCAACGTGCTGCGCGAGGGCGCCCGGCTTCGGCAGCGCAACAGCGACAACGGCGTCACCACCGTCAACTACGTGGCCGGCCGCAAGGGCATCGCGTGGCACCGGTTCCGCGACCTTGAGCTCGCGGAGACCTGGAGCGGGTTCTCCGCCCAGCCGAGCTACGCCGACGCCGAGCGGGCGGCGAGCGCGCTGCTCGACGCCTTCGAGGCCGATAGCGCGGACGGCGGCGTGGACGAGATCTACCTGGTCTCCACCGAGTTCGTCTCGATGCTGACGCAGCGGCCCGCCGTCCGCAGGCTGCTGCCCATGCAGATCGAGGAGAAGGAGGGGGAGCGGCCGGGCGGCGCGCTGCCGTCGTACGAGTTCGAGCCGTCCACCGACATCGTGCTCGACGCGCTGCTGCCGCAGTACATGGCCAGCCGGATCTACTACGCCATGCTGGAGGCGGCCGCCTCCGAGCTCGCGGCCCGGCGGCGCGCCATGAAGGCCGCCACGGACAACGCGAACGACCTTATCGACCGGCTCACCCGGGAGGCGAACAACGCCCGGCAGGCCGAGATCACCCAGGAAATCAGCGAAATCGTCGGCGGGTCGAACGCGCTCGCTGAGGCGAACGCAGGGAGTGAATAACTGATCATGACCGCGACCGTAGAAAACGAGACCGCGACCGGCACCGGCCGGGTCGCCCGGGTCATCGGCCCGGTCGTCGACGTGGAGTTCCCCGCCGAGGCGATGCCGGAGATCTACTACGCGCTGCACGTGGACGTCACCTTCGGCGGCGAGACGCGGACGCTGACCCTCGAGGTCGAGCAGCACATCGGCGACAACATGGTGCGCGCGATCGCGCTCCAGCCGACCGACGGCCTGGTCCGCGGCGCCGAGGTGAGCAACACCGGCGCGCCGATCTCGGTGCCGGTGGGCGACGTGACCAAGGGCCACGTGTTCAACGCGCTCGGCGCGCCGCTTGACGTGCCCGCCTCGTCCCTGGACGTCACCGAGCGGTGGCCGATCCACCGGCTGGCCCCGCCGCTCGACCAGCTCGAGTCCAAGACCGAGATGTTCGTCACCGGCATCAAGGTCATCGACCTGCTCACCCCGTACGTCCGCGGCGGCAAGATCGGCCTGTTCGGCGGCGCGGGCGTGGGCAAGACCGTGCTCATCCAGGAGATGATCCGCCGGGTCGCCAAGAACTTCGGCGGCGTCTCCGTCTTCGCCGGCGTCGGCGAGCGGACCCGCGAGGGCAACGACCTCTTCCTTGAGATGACCGAGTCCGGCGTTATCCAGGACACCGCGCTGGTGTTCGGCCAGATGGACGAGCCGCCGGGCACCCGGCTCCGGGTCGCCCTGTCCGCGCTGACGATGGCGGAGTACTTCCGCGACGTGCAGAAGCAGGACGTGCTGCTGTTCATCGACAACATCTTCCGGTTCACCCAGGCCGGCTCGGAGGTCTCCACGCTGCTCGGCCGCATGCCGTCCGCGGTGGGCTACCAGCCGACCCTGGCCGACGAGATGGGCCAGCTCCAGGAGCGGATCACGTCCACCCGTGGTCACTCGATCACCTCGATGCAGGCGATCTACGTGCCCGCCGACGACATCACCGACCCCGCCCCGCACACGGTGTTCGCGCACCTTGACGCGACGACCACGCTGTCCCGGGCGATCACCGAGAAGGGCATCTACCCCGCGGTGGACCCGCTCGACTCCACCTCCCGGATCATGGACCCGCGCTACATTGGCCAGGAGCACTACAACGTGGCGCGGACCGTCCAGCAGATCCTCCAGCGGTACAAGGAACTGCAGGACATCATCGCCATCCTCGGTGTCGACGAGCTGTCGCAGGACGACCAGATCACCGTCCAGCGGGCCCGGCGCATCGAGCGGTTCCTGTCTCACCCGATGTACGTCGCGGAGCAGTTCACCGGCCAGGAAGGCAAGTTCGTCCCGCTCGAGGAGACGATCTCCTCGTTCAAGGCGATCACAGAGGGCAAGTACGACCACGTGCCTGAGCAGGCGTTCTTCATGTGCGGCGGCATCGAGGACGTCGAGCGCAAGGCCAAGGAGCTGGAGCGCTAGTGGCCACACTGCATGTGGAGCTGCTGATGCCGGACCGCTCGTTGTGGTCCGGCGAGGCAGGCATGGTCATCGCGAAGACCATCGACGGTGACATCGGCATCCTCCCCGGGCACGCTCCGGTCTTCGGCATCCTGTCCCCGGGCAGCCTGGTCCGGATCCGCGAGGTGCCGGGGGACGAGAGCCCCGGCGACGCGGTCCGCGCCGCCGTCAGGGACGGGTTCCTGTCCGTGACCGGCGACCGGGTGTCGATCCTCGCCTCGGTGGGCGAGATCGCCACCGACGTGGACGTCTCCGCGGCGCGCGCCGACCTGGACACCGCCACCACCGAGGCCGGCTCGGCCGCCGCGGCCGAGGAGTCGGTCGAGGTCAGGTACGCTCGCGCCCGGCTGCGGGCCGCGGGCGATCAGGCCTGACGTAACGGGCTGAGCGGCGGTGGGGGGAGCGCTGACGGACGGGGTATGGCTCTTCGCCGCCGTCCTGGTGCTCGTCTTCCTCGCCGCCGCCGTCCTCGCGACCCGCCGCTACCTCCTTGAGCGCAGCGGCGGGACCGTCGAGTGCGCCCTGCGCAGCCCGGCGGGCAGCGGCTCGTGGCGGCTCGGGGTGCTTTCCTACCAGCATGACTCGCTGAGCTGGTACGGCGCGCTCGGCGTGCTGCTGCGGCCCGAGCACGAGTTCCACCGGCGTTCGCTGAGCGTGGTGTCCCGCCGTCCCGCGGACCCCTCGGAAGCGGTCACCCTCGGGACGGAGCGCATCGTCGTCGAGATCGAGGCCGCCGTATCGCCCGACGTCCCGGGCGTGGACAGCGGGCCAGGCGAGCACGTCGAGCTGGCCATGACCGACCAGGCACTCACCGGCTTCCTCGCGTGGCTCGAAGCCTCACCACCCGGCTCTCACCTGAGTGATTTCGGGTAAGTTAGCCGCTGGTTAGCACCTCGCGGACACCACTGGCATCACAGGCACCAACGCTGCAGTTCAGCGCCATGATCATGTAGTGTTTTCGGTGCTACCACGCCTAAAAAGCTTCACAACGCCAAAACTCTTCATCAAAACGGCCTGCCAGGGCGGATGCGGCGGATGCCAGCGGCTCACCGTTCTCGCCGGCCTCGATATTCCCTCCTTGACGCCCCCCGTCATCCCGAACGCACGGCGCGCCACCCCGCGGCCTAGCGGTCGCCGCCTGGGCGCCACAGGACGTCGCCCGTGCCGGCGTTGGCCGCGCGGGACAGGATGAACAGCAAGTCGGAGAGCCGGTTGAGGTACCTCGCCGGCCAGGGGCTGATCGTGGAACCGTGGTCGGCTACCGCCGCCCAGGCGGTGCGTTCTGCCCGCCGCGCGACGGCCCGCGCGGTGTGCAGCAGGGCACCCCCGGCGGTTCCTCCCGGGAGGATGAACGAGCGCAGCACGGGCAATTGAGCGTTGTACTCGTCGCAGGCGGCTTCCAGCGCGGTGACGTAGGTCTCGTCGATGCGGAGCTGGGGATAAGCCGGAGGCGACGCCGGCAGCGGCGTGGCCAGGTCGGCGCCGCAGTCGAAGAGCTCGTTCTGGATCCTGCGCAGCAGCGCCACCATGTCGGCGGGCAGCGCCCCGAGGGTGATGGCCGCGCCGATGGCGCAGTTGGCCTCGTCGGTGTCGGCGTAGGCGGCTAGGCGGGTGTCGGTCTTGGCTACCCGGGAGCCGTCGTTGAGGCCGGTGGTCCCCTCGTCGCCGGTCCGGGTGTAGATCCTGGAGAGGACGACCGGGGTGTCGCGGCTGTCGTCGGTCATGCCAGACACCGTAGCGCAGTCACTCTAAGTAATCGCAAGTTCGAGACGAGGACGGGAATAACCTTGGGTATTGAACGGTGCGCACACAGTAGAGGGCCATGAAAGTGACACTCGGTAGTCACATGCGCCAGCATCGGGATCCGGCGGATTCCGGGGGCCCGCCGGATCCCGGTTGGCGAAGCCAGGCTCAAGTTTGCCGGTATGGTAACCCTGTGTTCGACTACGTGATCGTCGGCGGCGGCAGCGCGGGCTGCGCGGTGGCCGCGCGGCTCGCCGAGGACCCGGCCTCCCGGGTGCTGCTGATCGAGGCCGGGCCGGACGCTGGCGCCGTCGCCGAGATCCGCGTCCCCGCGGCCTACAGCCGGCTCTTCCGCACGCAGTACGACTGGAACTACGTCACGCTCCCGCAGGAGCGGGCCGGCGGGCGCCCGGTGTTCTGGCCGCGGGGGAAGGTGCTCGGCGGCTCCTCGGCGATGAACGCGATGATCTACATCCGCGGCAGCCGGCTGGACTACGACACCTGGCGGGACGAGTACGGCTGCACCGGGTGGGGCTACAAGGAACTGCTGCCCTACTTCCTGCGCGCGGAGGACAACGCGCGCGGCGCCGGGCCGTATCACGGGACGGGCGGCCCGCTGCCGGTGCAGGACCTGCGCTACCGCTCGGCGCACGCGGAGCACTTCGTCGAGGCGGCCGTCAGGCGCGGTGCGGTGCGCAACGACGACTTCAACGGCGCGGAGCAGGACGGCGTGGGCTTCTACCAGGTCACCCAGCGGGACGGCCAGCGGTGCAGCGCCGCCGACGCCTACCTCGCCAGCCGGCCGCAGAACCTGACGGTGGTCACCAGCGCCTTCGTCACCGGCCTGGTCATCGAGGGCGGCCGCGCCGCCGGGGTGACCTTCCGCTCCGGGGGCAGGCAGCAGACGGCGCGGGCCGAGGGCGAGGTGATCCTGTCCGCGGGCGCGATCGGGACGCCGCAGCTCCTCATGCTGTCCGGCATCGGCCCGGCTGATCACCTGCGCGAGCACGGCATCTACGTGATCGCCGACGTGCCCGCGGTGGGCGTCAACCTGATCGACCACCCGTCCGTGCCGGTGCTCTGGTCCACTCCTCGCCTGAAGGGCCTGTGGGAGTCGACGGGCAACAGCGGCTTCGCCCGCTGGCGGCTGACCCACCGGGGCCCGCTGACCTCTAACATCGCTGAGGCGGGCGGGTTCGCGCGCAGCGACCCGCGGCTGCCCGCCCCGGACCTGCAGTGGCTCGTCCTGCCGGTGGCGTACCGGGAGCAAGGGCTGACCGACCCGGCGAGCCGGGCGATGACCGTGCTCGTCGAGCTGGCGGACGTGACGAGCAGGGGACGGCTCAGGCTTGCCTCGGCCGACCCGCGGCACCGGCCGTTCATCGACCCCGGCTACCTGTCCGACGTGCGCGACCTCAACGCGCTCGCCGTCGGGGTGCGGATGGCGCGCGACTACGGCACCGCGGCGCCGCTGTCCAGGGCGTGCGCGGCGGAGCTCTCGCCGGGCAGCGCGATCAGCACCGACCACGAGGTGCGGGACTTCATCCGGGGCAGCGTGGTAAGCGGCTATCACCCGGCCGGCACCTGCGCGATGGGCGGCGACGTGGCGAAGTCGGCGAGCGGCTACGACAGCGTGGTCGACACGCAGCTCCGCGTCCGCGGCGTGGCCGGCCTGCGCATCGTGGACGCCTCGGTAATGCCCACGCTGCCGCGCGGTAACACGAACGCCCCGGTGATCGCGATCGCCGAGCGCGCCGCCGACCTCATCGCCGGCCGCGCTCCGCTTGTCCCCCTGGACCCGGCGGCCGCGCAGCCCGCCGCGCTCTCCAGCGGCTAGCGGCGGCTGCCGGCTGCCCCGGTCAGCGGCGCCGCTTCGCCGGCCCGTACAGCCGGCCGTGCAGCACCGTGACCAGCTTGACGATCCGGTCCATGTCCGCGGGCGTCCGGCTGAACGTGGTGGTCCGCACCACCGGCTTCATCCGCTGCCTGGTGATCGACTTGGCCCGGGAGAATTCCCGCAGCCCGTCGGCCCCGTGAATCCGCCCGGACCCCGACTCGCCGCTCCCGCCGAAGGGCAGCGCGGGGATCGCCGCGAACGAGATCACCGAGTTGACCGACGTCATCCCGGACCGCAGGGCGCGCGCCGCCCGCACCGCCGCCCCGCGTCGCCTGGCGAACACGGCGGACCCCAGCGCGTACGGCGAGGCGTTCGCCAGCCGTACCGCCTCGGCGAGCGACGGCACCGGGGTGACCGTCACCACCGGCCCGAAGGTCTCCTCGCGCATCGCGGCGCTGTCCTCGGGCACGTCGACGAGCACCACCGGGGAGACGAACGGCGCCCGCACCGAGTCGAGCCCGCCGAAGGCCGCCCGCCCGCCCTGGGCCACGGCTTCGGCCAGGTGCCGCTGCACGACTTCCACCTGGCCGGGCAGCGTCATCGGCCCGTATGCGGCGGACGCGTCGTCACCGGGCCGCAGCTGGGCGACCCGCTGCCCGAGCTTGTCGAGGAACGCCTGGTAGGCCGACTCCACGACGTAGACCCGCTCGACGCCGACGCAGGTCTGCCCGGCGTTGGACATGGCGCCCCAGGCCGCCGCGTCGGCCGCGGCGTCCAGGTCCGCGTCGGCGTCGACGAGCAGCGCGTCCTTCCCGCCGCACTCGGCGAGTACCGGCGTCAGGGTCTCCGCGGCGGCGGCGAGCACCTTCCGCGCCGTGGCCGCCGAGCCGGTGAACGCGAGCTTGTCCACCCCTGAGCGCGCCAGCTCCGCGCCGGTCGCGCCGCGCCCGGTGACGAGCTGCAGCACCGGCTCGGTTTCACCGAACACCTCGATGAGCACCTCGGTGAACGACTGCACCAGCCACTGCCCCACGCCCGTGGTCAGCTCGGAAGGCTTGAAGACGACCGCGTTCCCGGCCGCGAGCGCGTAGCCGATCGAGCCCATCGGCGTGAACACCGGGTAGTTCCACGGCCCGATGACCCCGATCACGCCGAGCGGGTGGTACTCGACGGATGCGGCCTGGTTGAGCATCGCGATGCCCGGCCGCACCCGCCGCGGCCGCAGCACCGGCGCGGCGTGCTTCGCCGCCCAGTCCAGGTGCAGGATCGTGTTGACGATCTCCAGGGTCGCGTCGTCGAGCGGCTTGCCCGTCTCCTCGTGCACCAGTTGCGCGAGCCGTCCCATGTACCGGGTGAGGTGCGACTTCCAGGCAAGCAGCCGCAGCTTCCTCATCCCATGGGAGAGCCCGCCCCACCAGGCGGCCGCGCCGCGGGCCCGCTGCACCGCCAGGCCGACCTCCCGCTGCCCGTCGGTCCCGTACGTGGCCAGCACCTCGCCGGTCGCCGGGTTAAGTGACTCGAACGTCTCCCGCACCGTGCCCCAGGCCGGGGCGGCGGGCGATACCGCATAACCTGCCATGCGAGAAAGTAAACCATCGAAGCAGTACCGTAAGCACCGTGCCCGCCCGTCCCTACACGATCGTGAGCTGCGCCGTCTCCCTCGACGGCTGCCTGGACGACGCCTCACCCGAGCGCCTGATCCTGTCCGGCCCCGAGGACCTGGACGAGGTGGACGAGCTGCGGTCAGCCGCCGACGCGATCCTGGTCGGCGCGGGCACGATCCGCGCCGACAACCCGCGGCTGCTGGTCAGGGACCCTGAGCGGGTGGCCGCCCGCGAGGCCGAGGGCAGGCCGCCGCACCCGCTGCGGGTCACCGTGACCGCCACCGGCGACCTGGACCCCGCCGCCCGCTTCTTCGCCGGCCCGGGCATCCCGCTGGTCTACGCGCCCGCCGCCGCCGTCGCCGCGGCGCGGCGGAACCTCAAGGACAAGGCGGCGGTCATCGACGCGGGCGCGGAACTGTCCCTCGCCGCCGTGCTGCATGACCTTTACACCGAACGGACGGTGCTTACCCTGCTCGCGGAACCCGGCGCCGTGCTGGCCCGCGACCTGCTCGCGCAGGATCTCGTCGACGAGGTCAGGCTCGCCGTCGCGCCCTTTTTGGTGGGCGACGAGAATGCGCCGAGGTTCGCCCTGCCCGCGCATTACCCGCACGCCAAGGGAAACCCGATGACGCTGGCTAGCGTACGCCGCCTCGGTGATGTCGCGGTGCTGCGTTACCGGCTGAATTCCCAGGCGAGATAGCTGCCGTCAGGGACAGACCGGTCATTGACGTCGAAACGAGATATGGGAACCATGGAACCGGGTGGGTGGCGGCGATACCGTACTGCCGGGGAAATGTCAGGCGGCTTGGCCACACCAGACGGGAGATGGCGCGGTGAAGGCTTCTGTCGTGGGGTTGCACGGTACCCTGTCCGGCCAGCGCTTTCCGGTCGGCGACGCGCCGGTCACGTTCGGCCGCGGCGAGGACTGCGACATCGTCATAGCCGACCCGGCCGTCTCCCGGCACCACGCCGAGCTCAGGCAGGAGGCGGACGGCTTCGTCCTCACCGACCGGGGCAGCAGCAACGGCACCCGGGTGAACGGGGTCAAGATCACCAGCCAGCACCTGCGGCCGGGCGACGAGATCACCATCGCGACCCACCGGTTCATCTTCGAGGGGCTCGACGCGGCCGCGGTGACCATGCCCGTCACCTCGCTGCACACCGGCCGGACCAGGGTCACTCCCGACAGCAACGTGATGCGGGTGATCGTCAGCGGCGGCGGACCGGTCGGCCTGACCTTCGCGCTGCTGCTCGCCGACATGATGGGGCCGAAGGTGGCCATCAAGCTGTACAACGGCCGCTGGAAGCGCGAGGGCCGCAAGGTGGTCTGGAAGGGCCACGACGAGGGAAACGTCCGCCGCATGCAGGTGGTGACCATCCAGAGCCGCCAGTTCCTCAAGCTCCCGCAGGAGATACAGGACCAGCTGTTCACCCCGGGTAACTACACCGAGATGTGGCCGTCCGGCCCCGACTCGGTCAACGGCGTCGGCCCGCGCAACATCCGCATCGCCTACATCGAGGACCGGCTGCTCGAACTCGCCAACCGCAAGCGGCAGATCGAGCTCATCCCCGAGCCTTTCGACGCGGAGTCGGCCCGTCCCGAGATCGTCAGGACGCACGTGCTCGCCATCTGCGAGGGCAGCCGGTCGCGCACCTTCTCGCACTTCAAGTCCAGGTTCGGCGCCGCCGACTTCAGCCTCTACGGGCTCGACGGCGAGCAGCTCTCCGACATGGTGCTCGGCCTGCGGGTGAAGTCGCTGCTGCCCGACCCGATGGCGGTGCTGCTGACGGTGGCGCAGAACCGGTTCCTGCTGAACTCGCTGAACGGCGAGGGCTTCCTCAACATGCGGCTCACCGACACCGAGGCGAAGGAAGCGGTCGGGATCAACCCGGTCAAGCAGACGTTCAGCGGCTGCATCCAGTCCGAGCCCTGCCTGCTCGAGCTGAGCCCGGGCGGCGACTTCGTGTGCGGCACCCACCACACCCTGTTCCTGCCCGCGTTGCTGCGCGGCTCGGCGTTCTGGTCGCGGGTGGCCGAGGGGCTGGCGCTGTTCGGCGTCCCGAAGGAGAACCTGACCGCGGTGACCGGCTTCCAGCTCAACATGGTGCAGCGGCCGCGGTTCACCGCCCGGCTCTTCCCGCCCACCGCGACCACGCCGGGGACGTTCGGGTTCCTGCTCGGCGACGCGGCCAACGCGATCCACTTCTGGCCGGGCCGCGGCCTGAACAGCGGTCTTGCGTCGGCGATCTCCCTGGCCCGCTGCCTGGCCAGGCCCCGGCGCGGCGTGACGCTGCGGGACGCCGACTTCACCAGGCACGAGGCCGTCATGTCGATGCTGCAGTACCGGCACAAGAGCCGGGCCTGGCTGCAGATGGTCACCGCCGACGACGAGGGCAACTTCCGGGCGATCAAGGACATCATCGCCCAGGGCATCGCGGAGGGCGAAGAGGGCGCCTACGACAAGGACGCCGACCTCGAGGCGTTCCTGGAGCGGCTGAGCCAGATCAGGGACCGGCTGGCGCCGCGCATCGCGGGCATGCCGGACGACGCCACGCTGCGCAAGCACCTGGAGTCGCTCAGCGGCCCGCTGCTGCACACCCTCGTGGTGAGCGGTGCTTGGGACACCGGGGGAGTGGGCGGCGAGGAGGTCGAGCTCGACTTGCTCCTCGAGGAGCCGCAGGCGGCCCGGCCCACCGCGGCCAACAACTTCACCCCGGCGCCGGCCCGCTGACCAACTCAGCCGGGTGGTTGTGGCAACGGGCCGGTAATAGGCGGCTCGTTGTCACAACCAGCCGCCCCGAGAGCAGGGCGGCGGCCTGCGGCTCTCAGAACAACGTGCCCTCGCGCTCGATGCCGCGCATGGCGTCGTAGTCGAGCACCACGCAGCGGATGCCGCGGTCCTCGGCCAGGGTGCGGGCCTGGAGCTTGATCGTCTGCGCGGCGAGGACGCCCTGCACCGGCGACAGCAGCGGGTCCCTGTTCAGCAGCTCCAGGTACCTGGTCAGCTGTTCCACCGCGTCGATCCCGGCGTGCCGCTTCATCTCGACGGCGACGTGCACCCCGGAGTCGTCGCGGCACATGATGTCGACCGGGCCGATCGGCGTCGGGTACTCACGCCGGATCAGCCGCCAGCCGTCGCCGAGCAGGTGCAGCTGTTCGGCGAGCAGTTCCTGCAGGTGGGCCTCGACGCCGTCCTTGACGAGGCCAGGGTCGGCGCCGAGGTCGACCGAGACGTCGGACAGCGTCTCCTCGATGGTGATGGTCAAGGTCTCGCCTGCCTTGTTGGTCACCGTCCACTTGCCCGGCTGCCCGTCGCCGCCCGGGTGCTCGGTCAGGCGGCAGGGCGGCGACATCCAGTTGAGCGGCTTGTAGGAGCCGCCGTCGGAATGGACGAGGACCGAGCCGTCGGCCTTCACGATGAGCAGCCGGAGGGCGGAGGGGAGATGGGCGGTGAGCCTGCCGTCGTAGTCGACGCTGCACCGCGCGATGACGAGTCGCACCTAGGTACTGTAGTGCGGACTAGCCGGTGCCGCTTGCGCGTTGATACCAGCGATGACCCGTTTCGTGGTCAAACCAGGCAACTCTCTCCCGGATAGGCTTGATCGCCGTGAGCCCGCGCAAGACCAGGAAACTCAGGCCCGCCGCGCCCGCCGCGCCCCTTGGCCCCGAGCGGATCGAGGACTGGCCGGACGGCGACTGGGTGGTGCGCCCGGTTCCCGGTGCCGCGGCGGGCAAGGCGTACCGCTGCCCCGGCTGCGACCAGGAACTGTACCCGGGCCTCGCGCACGTGGTGGTGTGGCCGACGCACGCGGGGGTGGCATCGCGGCGGCACTGGCACACCGCGTGCTGGCAGCGGCGCATGCACCGCCGTCCGGGATGACCTGAAGGGAGACGAGTGACCGATATCAGGGCGACCACGGTCCTGCCCGCCCGGCGGGCCCCGATCACGCTGACAACGGAGGACGGGCTGCGGCTGACCGGCGAACTGGCGCTGCCCGCGGACCGCGACCCGGTAGCGACGCTCGTCTGCCTGCACCCGCTGCCGACGCACGGCGGCATGATGGACAGCCACGTGTACCGCAAGGCGGCGAGCCGGCTGCCCGCGCTGGCGGACCTCGCGGTGCTGCGCTTCAACACCCGGGGCACCGAGTCGGAGCAGGGCAAGAGCGAGGGCGAGTTCGGCGGCGGCGAGACGGAGCGGCTCGACGTGGAAGCGGCGGTGCGCTACGCGCTCGCGGCCGGGCTCCCGGGAATCTGGCTACTTGGCTGGTCGTTCGGCACGGAGCTGGCCCTGCGCTGGGGCCTGCTGCCCGGCGTCGAGGGCGGCATCCTGCTCTCCCCGCCGCTGCGCCGGGCCACCGGCCAGGACCTGGACCGGTGGGCGGCGGACGGCAGGCCGCTCACCGTGCTCGTGCCTGAGTTCGACGACTACCTGCGCCCCGACGAGGCGCGCGAGCGCTTCGCCCGCGTGCCCAAGGCGGAGGTCATCGGCGTTGACGGCGCGAAGCACCTGTGGGTGGGAGAGAACTACGTGCGCATCGTGCTCGCCCAGGTGGTCCGGACGGTCAACCCGGCGGCCCTGCGCGGCGCCGAGATCCTGCCGACCACCTGGGACGGCTGACTCCGGATAGCGAGCCGGCCGCGGCGTGCGGACCGGATGGTTGTGACAGCGATCCGGCTATAGGCGGCTGGTTGTCACAACCATCCGCCTATAGCCAGGGAAAGGCGGAGGCCCCCGACCGGATCGGTCGGGGGCCTCCGCTCAGCTGACTAGCCCCGTCAGGCGGTCACTGGTGGACTTACTCAGTCCACCAGTCCTCGTCGTTGGGCTTGGCCTCGCCCGTCGCGCTGACCGGGCGCGGGGCCGCGCCGTTGCCGTTGGGCCGGGTGACCGGGGCGGGCGCGGCCGGCGCGCTCTCCACGGCCTGCTTGACCGGGGCGGGGGCGACGACGGGCTCGGCCGGCAGCTGGATGCCGAGCTGGCCGCCGAGCAGTTGCCGCACCTGGGCCAGGTGGGTGGTGATGTTGTCCTTCTGCCGGGTGAGCTCCTCCACCTCGCGCTGGGCGGTGACCCGGCGGCGCTCGGCCTCGGTCTTGGCCTCGCTGAGCATCTGCTCGGCCTGCGTCTTGGCCTGCGCGACGATCTGGTCGGCGTTCTTCTTCGCGTTCGACACGAGCTGCCGCGCGTGCTGGTCGGCGTCGCGGCGGGTCTGGTCCGCCTGCGCGGACGCCTTGGCGGCCCGCTGCTCGGCGGTCGACGCGCGCTGCTCCGCCTCGGAGACCAGCTTCTGCGTGGCGGCCTGCGCGGCGGCGAGCCGCTCGGCCTCCTGCCGCTCGGCCTCCTCGCGGCGGGCGGCGAGCTGGATCTCGAACTCCGCCTCGGCCTGCGTCCGCTGCGCCTCGCTCTCGTCGAGGATGCGCTGCGCCTGGGACCGCATCTCGTCCGCCTGGCGCTTGGAGGTGGTGAGGATCTCGTCCCGCTCCCGCTTGGCGAGCGCCTTGCTCTGCGCCACCTCGCGCTCGGTGGTGGTGCGCAGCTTGGCGATGTCCCGCTCGGTGGAGGCGCGCTTCTCGGCGACCTCGTGGTCGGCGGTGGCGCGCAGCTTCGCGACCTCGCGCTCGGTGGTGGAGGTCAGCTCGTCCGCCTCGCGGCGCGCGGTGCTGCGGATCGAGTCGGCCTCGCGCTCCGCCGCGCCGCGCACGTCGTCGGACTCGCGCTTGGCGTTGGCGCGCAGCTCGGCGGCCTCGTTCTCCGCCGCGGCCCGCAGCTCGGCCCCGTCAACCTTGGCCGCCGCCTTGATCTCGTTGGCCTCGGACCGCGCGGCCTGCACCAGCTCAGTGGCCTGCTCCTCGGCCAGCCGCAGCAGCTGCTCGATGCGCGCGCCGAGCCCGGAATAGGTCGGCCGCTCCTGCTCCTGGATCTGCCGCTGCGCGTCCTGCAGGTCGCGCCGGGCGGAAGCCGCGTCCTCCTGGTGGCGGCGCACCTCGTTGGCGAGCTGCCGGATGTGCTCGTCGACCTGGTGCGGATCGTAGCCGCGCATCACCTTGGCGAAGTCACGCGGCGGGGTCTCTTCGAAGAAGCTGGTCAGCTGAGCGTCAATATCCGATTGCATATGGGCCTAATCCAAGCTAGACGGGGGTCGGCAGGCGGAACCAGGGCACGGGAGGTGGTTCGCCAGAGGAAATCTACTCCGCCGCCGCCGGCTGTGCGGGTGCTTCGATGTTCTTCCCGGCGGTGGCATCAGTGGCGCCTACCAGAGGATTCTAGGCGCCACTTGGCCCTCATATGGCCCTATGTGTCCGCCGGTTAGGTCACGTTTCGTGCACCTCACGAGCACCTGGCGTTGCAAACGTTCGCATTTCCACACCGCCGCGCGCGTCATAGTGGATGTTTGGGCACACTCCGGTGTGCCCAAACATCCACTATCTTCGGCCGGCCCGGCCAAATGTCTGATAACAGCAAGAAGCCCGGTAGTTCCGGGCGGTAAGCCGGCTTACCGCGCCGGCTGCACGAGCTCCGTCAGCACCCCGCCGAGATCCCCGGGGTGGAGGAAGGCGATCGAGGCGCCCAGCGACCCGTGCCTGGGCCGCGAGTCGATCAGCCGCACCCCGGCCCCGCCGATCTCCGCCAGCGCCGCGGTGACGTCCGCCACCGCGTACCCCACATGGTGCATGCCCTCGCCGCGCCGCGCGAGGAACTTACCGACCGGGCTGTCGTCGCCGAGCGGTTCAAGCAGCTGCACGTAGGAGGACCCTTCCCCGGTCGCGAGCATCGCCTCGCGCACGCCCTGCTCGGCGTTGACCTCCTGGCTCACCACCTCGAGCCCGAACACGCTCACGTACCGCTCGATCGTGGCCTCGAGCGACCGGCAGGCGATCCCGACATGATCAATTCGCAGCAGCATGCTCAATTATCTCCCGGGGGGACGACCCCCCGTACCCCCCCGGGGCGCGCCCGATGGCTCCGCCATCGTATCGGGCGCGCGGCCGTCTGCCGGGGGATGACCCCCGTTTCCACGCGGCCGGGGCTGATGGCGGGCGCGATCGTGTCGGTCCAGCCCGCGCGGGCGGGAAGCCCAGGGCGACGCCCGGCATCGTCCCATGGGTGCGGACTTGGGTATCGTGGCAAGGATGGCGTAGTGCAGACAGGCAGGGAGGCCGGCATGGGCGACCGTGACCCAGTGATCATCGGCGGAGCGCGGACTGGCATCGGACGGCTGCTCGGCAGCCTCGCCGGGTTCAGCGCGCCGGACCTAGGCGGGTTCGCCATCAAGGGCGCGCTGGACAAGGCCGGCGTCGCCCCGGACGCGGTCGAGTACGTGATCATGGGCCACGTGCTGCAGTCCGGCGCCGGGCAGATCACCTCCAGGCAGGCGGCGGTCAAGGCCGGCATCCCGATGTCGGTCCCGTCCACGGTGGTCAACAAGGTGTGCCTGTCCGGCCTCGACGCGATCGCCCAGGCGGCGGACCTGATCAGGCTCGGTGAGTTCGACGTCGTCGTGGCCGGCGGCATGGAGTCGATGACCAACGCGCCGCACGTGCTCAAGAACTCCCGCAAGGGCTACAAGTACGGTGCGGTCGAGATGCTCGACTCGATGGCGGTGGACGGCCTGCAGGACGTCTTCGACGGGCTGTCGATGGGCGAGTCCACCGAGAAGTACAACGCGAAGGCAGGCCTCAGCCGCGAGGAGCAGGACGAGTTCGCTGCCCGCTCGCAGCAGCGCGCCGCCCGCGCCACCAAGGACGGCCTGCTCGCCGAGGAGATCGTGCCCGTCGAGGTGAGGTCGCGCAGGGAGACGATTGTCTTCGCCGCCGACGAGGGTATCCGCGGCGATACGACCGCCGAGGGGCTGGCGAAGCTGCCGCCCGCGTTCGGCTCCGGCGGCACGATCACCGCCGGCTCGTCCTCGCAGATCTCCGACGGCGCCGCCGCGGTCATCGTGACCAGCCGCGCGAAGGCCGCTGAGCTGGGCGCGACGGTCCTCGCCGAGGTCGGCGCGTTCGGCACGGTCGCCGGCCCCGACAACAGCCTGCACTACCAGCCGTCCAACGCGATAAGGAAGGCGCTCGGCAAGGCCGGCCTGGCCGTCGCCGACCTGGACCTCATCGAGATCAACGAGGCGTTCGCCGCGGTTGGCGTGGCCTCCATGCGCGACCTCGGCGTCAGCCCCGACATCGTGAACGTGAACGGCGGCGCGATCGCGGTCGGCCACCCGCTCGGTGCCTCGGGTACGCGGATCGCGCTGACGCTGATGTACGAGCTGCGCCGCCGCGGCGGCGGGCTCGGCGCGGCGGCGCTGTGCGGCGGCGGGGGCCAGGGCTCGGCGCTGCTGCTGCGAGCGCCCGCTGAACGCTAGCATCCTGCGCACGGGCGCGCTCAGCGCAGGCGATATCGCCGCATCCGTCAAGGCCGGCGATAAGCGCGCGCTCGCCCGGGTGATCTCGTGGGTGGAGAACGGGGACCCGCGCGCCCGTTCGGTGCTGCGGGACCTGCCGCCACCGCAGGCCCGCACCCGCGTGATCGGCCTGACCGGCGCGCCGGGGGCGGGGAAGTCCACCGTCACCAGCGCGCTGGTGCGCGCGTTCCGTGCCCGCGGCAGCCGGGTGGCGGTGCTCGCCGTCGACCCGTCATCGCCGTTCACCGGCGGCGCGCTGCTCGGCGACCGGATCCGGATGCAGGAGCACGCCACCGACGACGGGGTGTTCATCAGGTCGATGGGCAGCAGGGGGCAGCTCGGCGGGCTCGCCGCCGCGACGCCGCAGGCGATCCGGGTGCTCAGCGCGGCCGGCTACCAGTTGATCCTGGTAGAGACGGTCGGGGTCGGCCAGGCCGAGGTGGAGATCGCGTCGGCGGCCGACAGCACCGTCGTGCTCGTCGTGCCGGGCATGGGCGACTCCATCCAGGCGGCCAAGGCGGGCCTGCTCGAGGTCGCCGACGTGCTCGTGGTGAACAAGGCGGACCGTCCGGATACCCAGGCCACCGTCCGCGACCTGCGGCACATGGTGTCCCTGGCGACGAGCGACTGGAAACCGCCGATCGTGCCGACGGTCGGGACCACCGGCGAGGGGGTGGACGAGCTTGTCAGCCAGCTTGACCGGCTTGACGCCTGGCTTGAGTCGAGCGGCGAGCGGGCGCGGCGGCGGCTCGCGCGGGCGCGCGACGAGGTGACCGCCCTGGTGCTTGGCACGCTGGCCAGGCACGTCGCGGTCTCCGACGAGGTCGCGGCGCGGGTGGCCGATGGCCGGTGCGACCCCGTGGAGGCCGCCGAGGAGCTGATCGGCTCCGCGGTGACCTTCAAGGAATGAGCGGCTAGCTCTGGATCGGCCGGGCCTCCCAGGTCTTGCCGCCGTCGGTGGTCATCCAGATCTCGTGCAGGCCTGGATTGCCGCTGAGCGCTACGCCTTGCAGCGGCCCGGTCATGCCCACGTAGCTGAACCCGTACGCCGCTGCTGACGGGTCAGACAGCGTCGCCGCCTGCCACTGCGCCGCGCCGGGTGGCAGCAGGTAGATGCCTTCGGGCGAGGAGGCGCTGCCCTTGGTGGCCAGGATGAGGGTGCCGTCGGTCAGGGTGGTCAGCGACTGCGGCAGGCCGATGAGGGACGTCCCCGCCGACCCGACGCCCGTCCGCTTGGTCCAGTTCGCTCCGCCGTCGTTCGACTGGTACGCGACGGTGCTGTCCGGGCTCGGTGCCGCGCACACGAGAGCCAGCCGGGCGTGACCGCCCGGGACGATGCCATCCGGCGCCAGCATCAGCTGGCTGGGCAGCCCGCTGCTCGCCGCCGCCCCGGGAGTGCAGGGCAGCGCCGCCACCTTGTGCCATGCGCTCCCGTCCAGCGGGCCGGCGTACAGCGTCCCGTCCGGTGCCGCCAGGTAGCCAGTCGCCGGGACGGAGCCCGCCGCGCCGGCCAGCTGGATCACCGCGCTGCCGGTCGCGCCGCTGCCGGCCGTGGCGCCGGGGGTGAGGCCGGCGGGCACGCCGGCCACGGGTGTCCACGTGTCGCTGCCCGCGGCCGCGGTTTTCAGCGTGTAGGAGGAGCAGGAGGCGATGGTGTCCCCGTTGCCGCCGGCCGGCGCCGTGCAGTCGCCGAACAGCGCGTAGGCCCGTCCGTTGACCGTCTCCAGGTCGGTGACCGAGGCATTGCCGGTGTTCACCTGGTGCCAGTGCTCACCGCCGTCGTCCGTCGCCCACAGCTCCGGGCCGAACGCCCAGCCGTACGACCCGTTGAGGAAGCGCAGCCCGGTGACGCCTGTCCGCCCTCCGGGTCCGCCGACGGGCGGGGCGGGGAGGCCGTGCCAGGTGTGCCCGCCGTCGGTGGTGCGCGCGACCGACGTGCAGATGCTCGAGTCCTGGTGCGCTCCGCAGTGACCGGGCGTCCCCGCGGGCCCCATGATCCAGCCGGTGCTGAGCGACACCCAGGTCACCGTGGCGGGCTGGAAGTTGGGCGGCAGGTAGCCGGGGGTGCTCGGGCCCTCGGTCGTGGTGCCGGGCGAAGCGCCCGGAGACGCGCCGCTGGCCGACGCGCCCGGTGACGGGACCTTGGTGCCGGTCCCCAGCGTCGAGAGCGACCCGCCGCTGGACGCAGTCGAGTTGCCCCCCGCCAGGCTGGCGCCAGTCGGTGACGTGGGCGTCAGGTGCAGCGACAGGCCCACCGGCACGGCGACCGCCACCGCCGCGGCGACCGCGGCGGCCGAGGCGACGGAGACGGCGACCCGCCGCAGCTTGCGGCGGCGCGCCCGCCTGGTGATCAGCTCGAAGGTGCCCGGCGGCGGCGGTAGCGGCCGGACCTGCTGGTTCAGCCAGCGATCGAGCGGGTCGTGCTCGTTGTCAGCTGGCATTGGTCCTCCCCCAGCCGCGGCGCTTGCCGCGGCTTTCTGCGCCTGCGGCGCCATCCGGGCGCTGGGCCGGCACGGGCCCGGTCGCCTTCTTGGCCTCGTGCTCGGCGAGCGCGTCCTTCAGTCGTGCCCTGGCGTGGTACAGGTCGGCCTTGATCGTCCCCTCGGGTCTCTTGAGCTGCACCGCGATTTCCTTGACACCGAACCCCGCGTAGTAGTGCAGCAGGAACGGCTCGCGCAGCCGGGCGGGCAGCGCGGCGAGCAGGTCGCGGACGTCCACGTCCTGCGCCGGGTCCGCCCACGGCTCGGGGTCGGTGCCCGCGGCCGCCTTGCTGATGGCGCGGCGCTCCCGCTCCATCTTGCGCCAGTGGTCGCGGACCAGGTTGGTGGCGATCATGTAGAGGTAGCTCTGCGGGCTTTCGAGCTTGTCGGGACTTGTCCACTTCGACAGCAGCCGGACGAAGGCCTCCGAGGCGATCTCGTGGGCGGTCTCGTCGTCGTCCACGAGCCGCCTGACCCAGCCGGCCAGCTTGGGGTAGTGCACGGTGAACAGCTGCTCGGCCACCATCCGCCGCGCGTCGGCGCCCGAGGTCTCGGTGACGATGCCATAGGGACCGGTTTCCGCGCCCGCGTCCGTGCCCACCGGTCCACCTCCCCAACCCCCGGCACGCGGTGCCCCCAGGGATACTGCCGACTCTGCGTCGGTCAGCACAGCACCGGCCGCCTTGAAAGACATTCTCTCAGCAAACGGCGGTGCCGCGAAGGCATTGATGGCGTACGTCAACGGATTACCACACTTTCGCGCGGCGGCGGGAGGCCCGCTTACCCGGACCATCTCTTAAGACGACGCAGCGGCCCGCCGGGTTGGGAATTTCAGGGATCGCCCGGTGGGTCAGGTGGGCTTGAGCCAGATGAGGGAATAGCGCCACAGGAGGTGGCGGCGGTAGCGGACGCCGGGGAGCAGGCGGCCCGCGGTCGACCGGACCGCGTCCAGGATCACCCGCTGATAGTGAACGTTGTGATTCCAGTAGTCGCCCGGTGCCGTGTCCATCCATCGACGATAGGCCGTCTCCCGCCGCCGCGCCCGGCCCATGGCTCACGGTCACCGGAGTACCGCTTCTACCGCCTAGGCCGGGGCGGCGACCGGCAGGCCGGCGGCCTCGGCGGCGTCGCTCAGCTGCTTGTCGTAGCAGACGAAGGCCGTCAGGTCGCGCTTGATCGTGAGGGCGGAGGCCAGGTGGATCGCCGCGGTGGTGGGCAGCCCGGCCGGCGGCGCGGTCGCCGCGTTGTCGAGCAGGTCGTGGGTGAGCGAGACAAGCGAGATCCGGCGGATGATCCGCTGGGCGCGGGGCAGCGCTCCCGGCTCGGCCCGCCAGATCGCGCGCAGCACCTCGGCCCGGTGCAGCGAGCTGGATACGAGCGGCTGGTCGTGCCGCGCGGCGAGGAAGCTGGTGAGCGCGCCGGACTCGGGCTCGCTCAGCGCGAGCTTGACCAGCGCCGACGAGTCCAGGTAGATCACGTTCGTCCCTCTTCCTCGGCAGCCCGCAGTCTCGTTAGCGCCTGGTTCGCTGTCTGCTGCCCGCCGGGGGCGCCGGTGTAAGGGTCGATCTCCAGGACGCTGCCCTCGTCCTCGGCCCGCTCGATGACGCCCTTGGCGATCCACCGCTCGAGCGGGCTCTCCGGGTCGCGCACCGGGATCATCTGGGCGACGAGGCGGCCGCGGTTGGTGATGTCGACGGTATAGCCGCGCTCCACCAGGTCGACGTAGACGCTGGCGTGCTGCCTGAGCTCCCGGATGCCGATCCGCTGTTGCGGCATGCCCGAGGTGGCGTGGTGCACGGGATCGCCCGCGTACCCGAGGTCCGGGTTGAGGGGCCTGCCGCGCTTCCTGTCGCCCTTCTGTGCCATGCGGCGACTGTAGCACATGGCTGCTACAGTGCCGCCGCTTTCCGCAACGCGTTGCCGCCGGGCGCGACTACCTAACAGGGGGGACAATGGTCACGATCACGCCAAGATCTGGTGCAGGATAGAGGTATGCAATCGCCGCGTGACTTCTCTTTGTACGGTGCCGTCGACCTTGGCGCGCGACAGGCAGCCGCGCAGCGCAGGCAGCAGGCGGCACGGGCCGCCACGGCCGCCGACGCTGGCGACGGCGGACGGGCCGAGGGGTCGGCGTCTGCGTTCGTGATCGACGTCACCGAAGAGACCTTTAACAACGAGGTCGCGCTCCGGTCCAGGTCCACGCCGGTGATCGTGGACCTGTGGGCCGAGTGGTGCGGCCCGTGCAAGCAGCTCAGCCCGGTGCTCGAGAAGCTGGCCAACGAGGCGGGCGGCGCGTGGGTGCTCGCCAAGATCGACGTGGACGCCAACCCGCGGCTCGCGCAGGCGTTCCAGGCGCAGTCCATTCCGATGGTCGTGGCGATCGTCGGCGGCCAGATGGTGGACGCGTTCCTCGGCGCGATGCCCGAGGCGCAGGTGCGGCAGTGGCTGGACCAGGTGCTCGCGGTCGCCGGCCAGCTCGGCGTCCAGGGAGCGCCGCGTGAAGGCGCTGAGCCGGGCGAGGCCGACGCTTTCGATAACCTGCCCCCGGCGCTCGCCGCGGCCAGGGACGCGATGGAGGAGGGGGACCTCGACGCGGCGGCGCGGGCGCTGGAGAAGGCGCTCGCGGACGCTCCCGCGGACGCGCTCGCGAAGAGCTGGCTCGCCCAGGTCAACCTGATGCGGCGGGTGTCCGCGGCTGACCCGTCCGCCGTCACCAGGGACGCCGCCGCGCACCCGGAAGACATCGACGCCCAGCTGCGCGCCGCCGACCTCGAGATGGCCGGCGGAGATGCCGAGCGGGCCTTTGACCGGATCCTCGCGGTGGTCAAGCGGACCTCGGGTGACGAGCGGAACAAGGCGCGCCTGCACCTGCTCGACCTCTTCGAGGTCCTGTCGCCCGACGACGAGCGGCTCAAGCGGGCCAGGACCCAGCTGACCCTGCTGCTGTTCTGAGCGGGGACGACCCCCCTCACCCCCCGCTGTGCGTCAGGCCGGGCCTGATCGCAAAGACCGCGATCTTATCAGGCCCGCCCAGCCGCACGAACGCGGCGAGCTCTCCTTACTTACCCGGCCGCGGCAGCGGGGCCTCGGGCTCGGCGAGGGCCTCAAGCGCGGGCAGCGCGGTCGCGAGCGCGGCCCGCTGCTCGGTGCTGAGCAGCGTCAGCCACTCGGTGAGCAGGGCCGTGCCTTCCGCCCGCAGCCGCTCCAGCGTGTCGTGGCCCTTGGGCGTGATCGCGAGCGTGGACGCGCGGGCGTCCCTGGGGTCGGCGTCCCGCCGGACGTAGCCAAGGTCCTCAAGGACGGCCACCATCCTGGTCAGCGTGGACGGCGCGATGCCCTCGGCGGCGGCCAGGTCGCCGAGGCGGAGCGGGCCGGCCCGCTCCACGGTAGACAGCGCGGCCAGCTGCGTAGGGGTCAGCCCCGCCAGCTGGTGCCTGCGCATCCGCCGGGACAGCCGGGCGAGGGCAACACGCAGCCGGGTCACGTCGATGACGCCGGACTCCGCGTGCATATCGCGCGCTCCGGCGGCCGACGGGCTGATCGTCGTATCCCGCGCCATGCATGAAGAGTACGCGGTACCGGGCGGACCTCAATATTCTTAGGATGTTTCTCCCCGGCAGTGTCGCCGGAGCGGCGTCGCCAGAGGAAGGCGGAAGCGACATGACCATGGCGCCCAGCGTGTCTTACTCCATAACGGCACGGCTTGAAGTTGCCGCGCACGGCCGCGCGGTGAGTGAGATCAGCCGGGCCGTGGAGCATGCGGGCGGCGTGGTAACCGCGATCGACGTCAACTCGGGCACCCGCGGGGCGCTGCGGGTGGACGTCACCTGCGCCGCGACCGACACCGCGCACGCGGAGTCGCTGGTCGCCGCGATGGCCGCGGTCCCCGGCGTCGCGGTGCACAAGGTCAGCGACCGCACGTTCCTGCTGCACCTCGGCGGGAAGATCGAGATGCGCTCCAAGGTCCCGCTGCGTAACCGCGACGACCTGTCCATGGCCTACACGCCGGGCGTGGCGCGGGTGAGCCTCGCCCTCGCCGCCAAGCCCGAGGACGCCCGGCGGCTGACCATCAAGCGGAACAGCGTCGCGGTGGTCACGGACGGGTCCGCGGTCCTCGGCCTCGGCAACGTCGGCCCCTACGCGGCGCTGCCGGTGATGGAGGGCAAGGCGGCGCTGTTCAAGCGGTTCGCCAACATCGACGCCTGGCCCATCTGCCTGGACACCCAGGACACCGACCAGATCGTCGCCACGGTCGCCGCCATCGCCCCCGGCTTCGGCGGGATCAACCTGGAGGACATCTCCGCGCCGCGCTGCTTCGAGGTCGAGAGAAGACTCCGGGCCATGCTCGACATCCCGGTCTTCCACGACGACCAGCACGGCACGGCCATCGTCGTGCTCGCCGCGCTCACCAACGCGCTGCGCGTCGTCGGCAAGGAACTGCCGGACGTCAAGATCGTCATGGCGGGCGCCGGGGCCGCGGGCACCGCGGTACTCAAGCTGCTGCTCAACGCGGGCGCGCGGGACGTGATCGCCTGCGACATCCACGGCGCGGTCTACCGGGGCAGGGACGGGATGAACGAGAGCCTGACCTGGATCGCCGAGCACACCAACGCCGCCTGCTACAACGGCAACCTGGCCGGCGCGGTGGCCGGCGCCGACGTGTTCATCGGCCTGTCCGCGCCCAACGTGCTGCACGGGCAGGACGTCAAGACCATGAACCCGGGCGCGATCGTGTTCGCGCTCGCCAATCCCGACCCCGAGGTGGATCCCGACGAGGCGCGCGAGCACGCGGCCGTGGTCGCCACCGGCCGCAGCGATTACCCCAACCAGATCAACAACGTGCTCGCCTTCCCGGGCGTGTTCCGCGGCCTGCTTGACGCGCAGTCCACCACGATCACCGACGCGATGCTGGTCGCGGCGGCGCGGGCGCTGGCCGACGTGGTCCCCGCCGAGGAGCTCGGCCCCGACTACATCATCCCGTCGGTGTTCCACCCCGACGTCGCCTCCGGCGTGGCGGCGGCGGTCCGCGAAGCCGTGGTCGCGGAGTCGGCCGCCAAGTTATCTCTGGCGCCGAATGATGGTTACATGGATCACATGGGTGCGGATCCAAAGGCTGGCAGGCTGCTCGTGGCGACCCCGCTGCTCGGGGATCCGAACTTCAGGCGCGCCGTGGTGCTCATCGTCGAGCACGAGGATGTCCAGGGCACTCTCGGCGTCGTGCTTAACCGGCCGACGACGATCAGCGTTGACCAGGTGCTCGAGCAGTGGACCGAACTCGCTACGGAGCCTTCCGTGGTGTTCCGCGGCGGCCCGGTAGCCCCCAACAGCGCGCTCGCGCTCGCGATGATCCCCGGTAAGGACGAGCCGGTCGGCTGGCGGGCGCTCGACGGCGCCCCCGCCCTGGCCAGGCTCGGCCTGCTTGACCTGGACACGCCCCCGCGGCTGCTCGTCCCCGCCGTCACCAGCCTGCGCGTCTACGCGGGCTACGCCGGCTGGTCGCCCGGACAGCTCGAGGCGGAAATCGAGGAGGGTGCCTGGTATGTGCTCACCGCGCAGCCGGGCGACGTCTTCGCCCAGGACCCGGACCGGCTGTGGCGCCAGGTGCTGCGCCGCCAGGAGGGCGACCTCGCCTTCCTCGCCACCTACCCGGACGACCCGACGTTGAATTAAGACCATCATCCCGAACGGAAGCAGCTGACTCTCTCCCGCCATGTGCCCGCCGAAGGGAGCCGCCGGGCAGTGGCGGACTCCCCGAGACGGTAAAGTGAACGACGTGGAGACCGAAGCAATGCCGGACAGTGACCTCAAGGTCCATGAGGACCGCAAGGTCGACACGTCGCATGGCGATCACGAGCGGTTCGCGCACTACGTCGACAAGAACGACATGATGCAGGCCGCCGTCTTCGGCACGCCCATCAAGGCGCTGTGCGGCAAGGTCTGGGTGCCGAGCCGGGACCCGCAGAAGTTTCCCGTCTGCCCGGAGTGCAAGGAAATCTACGAGTCGCTGCCGCCTGGCGACGACGACGAGTAGTGGCGGCCGTTCCCGAGTCAGCCGCCTCCGTTCTGGATCCTGATCTTCCCTTGCTGCGCGGCTGGCAGAATGCTGCTTACGCAGAGTACTTTCGCGTTGCCCGGCGTGACTTCCTGCTCGTGGCGACGCCCGGCGCCGGGAAGACGACGTACGCGCTCACCGTCGCCAAGGAGCTGCTGACCAGGCGCGAGATCGTGGCGGTCACGATCGTGACGCCCACCGAGCACCTGAAGTACCAGTGGGCGCAGGCGGCGCGGCGGTTCGGCATCGCCATCGACCCCTCCTACCGGAACGCCCAGGGCAGGGCCGGGGCCGACTTCCACGGGGTGGCGGTCACCTACGCCCAGGTCGCCGCGCACCCGGCGCTGCACAGGGGGCGCACGGAGAACCGCACGACGCTGGTCATCTTCGACGAGGTGCACCACGCGGGGGACGCGCTCTCCTGGGGGGACGCGGTCAAGGAGGCCTTCGACCCCGCCAAGCGCAGGCTCGCGCTGACCGGGACGCCGTTCAGGTCGGACGCGAACCCGATCCCTTTCGTCACCTATGTCCCCGAGGCCGGCGGGGCCAAGCGGTCCGCCTCGGACTTCGTGTACGGCTACGGGCCGGCCCTGGCGGACGGCGTGGTGCGGCCGGTGATCTTCCTCGCCTACTCGGGCGAGATGCACTGGCGCACGCGGGCCGGCGACGAGATCGCCGCGACCCTGGGCACGCCGATGACCAAGGACCAGATCGCGCAGGCCTGGCGGGCGGCGCTCGACCCGGGCGGCGACTGGATCCAGCGGGTGCTCGAGGCCGCGGACAAGCGGCTCGCCGAGGTTCGCCGGGCGATGCCCGACGCGGGCGGCCTGGTGATCGCCGGCGACCATGAGACGGCCCGCGCCTACGCGGCGCTGCTGCGCAGGATCAGCGGCGAGCGGCCCGTCGTCGTGCTGTCCGACGACCCGACGGCGTCGCGGAAGATCTCCGCGTTCGCCTCCTCCGCCGCCCGCTGGATGGTGGCGGTGCGCATGGTCTCCGAGGGCGTGGACGTGCCCCGGCTGGCGGTCGGGGTGTACGCGACCTCCGTGTCGACCGCGCTGTTTTTCGCCCAGGCGGTCGGCCGGTTCGTCCGGGCCAGGCAGCGCGGGGAGACGGCGTCGGTGTTCCTGCCGTCGGTGCCGGCGCTGCTGGCGTTCGCGGCCGAGCTTGAGGCCGAGCGTGACCACGTGGTGCGGGCCCTGGACCGGGACCCGGAGGCGGAGTTCGACGAGGCACAGCGGGAGCGGAAGACCCCGGACGACTTCGAGCTGGCCGGGAAGTCCATCGAGGTGCTCAAGGCATCGGCCACCTTCGACCGGGTGCTGTTCGACGGCGGCGAGTTCGGCACCGCGACCGAGGCGGGCTCGCCCGAGGAGGAGGACTTCCTCGGGCTGCCCGGCCTGCTCGAGCCCGACCAGGTGGCGGTGCTGCTGCGCAAGCGGCAGGCCGCACAGCTGGCGGCCCGCTCGGCGGTCGCGCGCGAGGCCGGGCCGGGTGACGGCAGCCTGTTCGCCGACCCGGCCCAGGCCGTCGAGGCCCCGGCGCCGAAGGCGCCGACGGTCAGCCGCGAGCAGCTCGCCGCGCTCCGCAAGGAGCTGAACGGCCTAGTCGGGGCGTGGTCGCACCGCACCGGCCAGCCGCACGGGGTGATACACAACGAGCTACGGAGCTCCTGCGGCGGCCCCGCCCTGCCGCAGGCCTCCGCGGAGCAGATCAGGGCGCGCATCGACAAGATCCGCCAGTGGGCCCTGTCCCGCCGCTGACCAGCAGCATCGCCTCAGCCTGCTGAGCAGCGTTAACGCGGCGCCGGACGGGCATGCGCGGACGCACTGGTTCAAAGTGAGAACACGCGCGCGCGGTCCTGGGCGTACCGATGCATTAACCCCTTAGGGGCGCTCAACCCGGCTTACGCGAAGGAGTACCGATGAGCGCTGATGCATCCGCCTCCAGCCTGGTTCCGGCCCAGGCCTTGCCGCAGGAGCCGCCCGTGACGCCGGAGCCCGCCGCGGCGGCCGCCACGGGGCCGCTCGCCGGCGACCCGATGGCGCTCGGCCTGCCGTGCTTCATCGCCGGCTCCGTATCGCTCGGGCTCGCGCTGGTGGGCGTGGTCCCGGCCGCGGCCATCGGCGCGGCACTGCCGATCATCCTCACCGCCACGTCGATCGGCCTGTTCCTGGCGACGATCTGGAGCGCCTCGCTCGGCCAGACCGCGGTGGCCAGCGTGTTCGGCATCTTCGCCGGGTTCTGGCTCAGCTACGCGGTGCTCGTCGTCGGGCTCACGCACAACTGGTTCGGCATCGCGCCGGCCGCCGTGCAGGCGACCCAGGAGCTGTTCCTGGTCGCGTGGCTGGTCGTGATCGTCATGCTCACGCTGGCGACGCTCCGGCTGCCCGCGGCCTACACCGCCGTCTTCGTCCTCGTCGACCTGGCCCTCCTGCTGGTCTTCCTCGGGGTCAGCGAGTCATCGACGGGACTGCTCAAGGCGGCCGGGTACGTGGCGCTGTTGTTCGCTGCCATCGGCGTGTACCTGTACGCGTCCTGCGCCTCGGTGGCCACCGGCGGCCGTGCCTTCCCGCTGGGCAGGCCGACAGTCCGTTAAGCCCTGGTGACCTCGACGCCGGCGTCGCCAAGCGACGTGATCGCCTCCGCGGTGGTGCCGGGAGCGACGCCGGCGGTGAGGCCGAGCAGGACGCGGGTAGCGAAGCCCTGCGCGGCGGCGTCCGCCGCGGTGGCCCGCACGCAGTAGTCCGTCGCGATCCCGGCGACGTGGACCTCCCGCACGTCATGCTGGCGCAGCCAGTCCGCCAGCGGCGTGCCGTCGTCGTCGACGCCCTCGAACCCGCTGTAGGCGGCGGCGTACGCGCCCTTACGGAAGACCGCCTCGATCGGCTCGGTCACCAGGTCGGGGTGAAACTCGGAACCCGTGGACCCGGCGACGCAGTGCGGCGGCCAGGAATGCGCGTAGTCCGGCTGGTCCGCGAAGTGGGTGCCGGGGCTGACGTGGTAATCCTTGGTGGCCACCACGTGGTCGTAGCCGTGGTTGCCGTCGGCAAGCAGCGAGCTGATGGACCGGGCCACGGCGGCCCCGCCGGCGACCGCGAGCGAGCCGCCTTCGCAGAAGTCGTTCTGCACGTCGACGATGATGAGCGCGCGCACGGACATACTGTATTGCCCGCGGGGGGGCGACCCCCCTGCACCCCCCGGTCACGGGAGGCCTGCGCGGCCCCCCGTAGCCCCCCGCGGTGGGGACGGCGCAGAAAGCGCGCCGCCCCCACACGGTGGCTGAGGTTAAAGCCCTGTGGTGCTGTGGCAGGCGCCCCAGAGACCTGGGCGCCTCACACGGTGGCTGAGGTCAAGTCCGTGTGGACCCGTCCGCAGGCAGCGCACCAACCGCGCTGCCTACTCGGCCGGGTCGGCGCCGAAGACGGTGGGGATGGCCGGGTAGCCGCGCGACAGCTGCAGCGCGTACGAGGGCAGCTCGGCGAGCGTCTCCGTGTGCCGCGCGCGCGCGTCGGCGAGCGGCTCGCGCCCGACCACCTTCCCCTCGTGGACGAGTTCCCGCAGCAGGACGCGATCCGTCGGCCCGAGCTCGGCCGGCGGCGCGAGCCAGATCCGCTCCGTCACCGCCTCGCCAGCGGCGGACCGCTCGCGCACGGCCCACTTGCGACCGCCGCGCCCCGGCTTCCCGACGGATCGCTTGGCCACCGGCCGCAGCGTACCGGGCGCGGCGGGCTCGCCGTCGGCGAGCGGCACGTCCGAGCGCGCCACCAGCTTGTAGACGAGCGCGGCGGTCGGGGCCCCCGATCCGGTGACGAGCGAGGTCCCGACGCCGTACCCGTCGACGGGGGCGATCGCGAGGCCGGCGATCGAGTACTCGTCGAGGTCCCCGGTCAGGATGATCCGGGTACGTGTCGCCCCGAGCGAGTCGAGCAGCGTCCGCACCGCCACCGCGAGCGCCGCCAGGTCCCCGCTGTCGATCCGCACCGCGCCAAGCGACGGCCCCGCCGCCGCCACCGCTTCGCGCACCGCCTGCTCGACGTGGAACGTGTCTACGAGGAGCGTGGTATCGGGACCGAACGAGGACAACTGCGCGGCGAATGCTTCCCGCTCGCTGTCGTGCACGAGCGTGAACGCGTGCGCCGCGGTCCCGCCCGACGGGACGCCGTAGGCGAACCGCGCCTCCAGGTTCGAGGTGGACGCGAACCCGGAGATGTACGCGGCCCGCGCGGCGGCGACGGCCGCGCCCTCGTGCGTGCGCCGGGACCCCATCTCGATCAGCGGCCGCCCGGCCGGCCCTGGACCGCCCGCGGCGGTCACCATGCGGGACGCGGCGGAGGCAACCGCGCAGTCGTGGTTGAGTATCGACAGCACCATCGTCTCAAGCAGGACCGATTCCGCGAAGGTGCCCTCCACGACGAGAATCGGCGATCCGGGGAAGTAGACGTCCCCCTCGGCATAACCCCAGATGTTCCCGGAAAACCGATACGATGACAGGAACCGGAGCGTGGTCTCGTCCACGATCTGGTTGTCCCGCAGGAAGGACAGCTCGTCCGGCCCGAAGCGGAATCGCTCAAGCGCGTCGAGTAGCCGGCCGGTGCCGGCCACGACGCCGTAGCGGCGGCCGTGCGGCAGATGGCGGGCGAAGACCTCGAAGACCGCGCGCCGCGAGGCCGCACCGCTGCGCAACGCGGCCTGGAGCATGGTGAGTTCGTAGTGGTCAGTCAGCAGCGCGGTTGTCCCGCTGTTCACCGTATTGGTCACAGGTGGAAGACTACGGATAGGGAGGTGCGTACGAGTGAGCGTGGCACCCGCTGAGGTCGACCTGCCGTGGTCAGCGGATGAGGTGACGCCGGAGAAGCCATGGTTGACGATCGTATGGAACGACCCGATCAACTTGATGTCCTATGTCACTTACGTGTTCGAGCACGTATTCGGGTATCCGCGGCCGAAGGCGGAGAAGCTGATGCTCGACGTCCATCACAAGGGAAAGGCCGTGGTGGCGAGCGGAACCCGTGAGGCGATGGAGCGCAACGTCGAGGTGCTGCACGGGTACGGCCTGTGGGCAACGGTCCGGCAGGACACCTAGATGTTCCGGCGTACTAAGGGCGGTGGCGTCAGCGCGTGGTTGTCGCCCGGCGAGGCGACGCTGCTGCGCACGCTGGTGGTACCGGTCATGGAGCTGCTCAACGACCCGGCCCGGCCGGCCCCGCCGGCGGAGCCGGCGCCGGGCGGGACCGCCACGTCGGATGACCTCTTCGCCGACCTGGAGAAGATGTTCAACGAGGCGGCGGCCGAGCCGCCGGAGGCGCCGGCCGACCCGGTGCTCGCCCGCCTGCTGCCGGACGCCTACCAGGATGATCCCGAGGCGGCGGGCGAGTTCCGCAAGTACACCGAGTCCTCGCTGCGCGAGGCGAAGAAGTACTTCGCGCAGACGCTCCTTGAGACGCTGCCGCCCAAGGGCGGCCGGGTAAAGCTCACCGCCGAGCAGGCAAGAGACTGGCTGCGAGCACTGAACGACGTGCGGCTGATGTTCGGCGTGCGGCTCGAGGTGACCGAGGATTTCGAAGAGCAGCTCACCTCCCTCGACCCCAAGGACCCGCGCGTGGCGGCCTTCCAGGTCTACGGCTGGCTCGGCGAGGTGCAGGAATCCCTGGTCCGCGCGATAGCCAGGTAACCTCAGCATCCATGCAGTCATCTCCCGGGGGGACGACCCCCCACTCTGCTCGCCCGGGGGGACGACCCCCCCAAACCCCCCCGAGGCCCCGATGCATGCCCGATGGAAGGGCAGGGTACCGGGCATGCTGAGGATCTCGCGCGACCTCTACGAGAAGATTGTCGAACACGCCCGCAAGGATCACCCGGACGAGGCCTGCGGCGTGATCGCCGGCCCGGTCGGCAGCGACAGCGCGCGGCGGTTCATCCCGATGCAGAACGCCGAGCGGTCGCCCACGTTCTACCGGTTCGACTCCCATGAGCAGCTGCGCGTCTGGCGGGAGATGGACGACAACGACGAGGAAGCAGTGGTGATCTACCACTCACACACCGCCACGCAGGCGTACCCGTCGCGCACCGACATCTCCTACGCCAGCGAGCCGCAGGCCCACTATGTCCTGGTGTCGACGCGGGACGAGTCGCGGACCGAGTTCCGCTCATACCGGATTACCAACGGAGAGGTCACCGAGGAGCCCGTCCACGTGACGGAATGATCGGGCCCGGATCCGGGTTCAATCCGAAGGCACCCGGTATAAGGACGCCCTGCGGCGCGCTCGATACGATGGCTTGCCATCGGGCGCGCATCGGGGTACCGGGGGGTCGTCCCCCCGGAAGATTGGAGCATTCAGACCAATGGCCATTGAGGTTCGCATCCCCACGATCCTGCGCAGCTACACCGGCGGCGCCAAGTCGGTCGAGGGGGCCGGCGCCACGCTTGACGAGCTGCTCAGCAACCTGGACGCGGCCCACGGCGGCCTGCGCGAGCGCCTGGTGGACGGCGAGAAGCTGCGCCGTTTCGTCAACGTCTACCTGAACGACGAGGATGTCCGCTTCCTCGGCGGCCTGGAGACCCCGGTCAAGGACGGCGACACCGTGACGGTGCTGCCTGCCGTCGCCGGCGGTTCGCGCTAAGAGATCACTCCGAACGGGGCGTGCCGATGCGTTACGACTCACTGCTTGCCTCCCTCGGTAATACCCCGCTGGTGGGGCTCCCGAGGCTGTCCCCGTCGGAGGACGTCCGGCTGTGGGCCAAGCTTGAGGACCGTAACCCGACCGGCTCGGTGAAGGACCGCGCGGCGTTCTTCATGGTGGAGCAGGCCGAGAAGGACGGGCTGCTCCGGCCGGGCTCGACGATCCTGGAGCCGACCTCCGGCAACACCGGCATCTCGCTGGCCATGGTCGCGAAGCTGCGCGGCTACCAGCTGATCGTGGTGATGCCGGAGAACACCAGCGAGGAACGCCGCCAGATCCTGCGCATGTACGGGGCGGAGATCTTCACCTCGCCCGCCGCGGGCGGCTCGAACGAGGCCGTCCGGGTCGCGAAACGGCTGGCCGCCGAGCACCCGGACTGGGTCATGCTCTACCAGTACGGCAACGAGGCGAACGCCCGCGCGCACTACGAGACGACCGGCCCGGAGATCCTCGCGGACCTGCCGTCGGTGACGCACTTCGTGGCGGGCCTCGGCACCACGGGCACGCTGATGGGGACCGGCCGGTTCCTGCGCGAGCACGTGCCCGGCGTCAAGATCGTGGCGGCCGAGCCGCGCTACGGCGAGCTCGTCTACGGGCTGCGCAACGTCGACGAGGGCTTCGTGCCCGAGCTCTACGACGAGACGGTGCTGACCACCAGGTACTCGGTGACGTCAGAGGACGCGCTGCGCCGCACCCGCGACCTGCTCTCCAAGGAGGGCATCTTCGCCGGCATCTCGGCCGGCTGCGCGCTGCACGCGGCGCTCGGCATAGCGGCCCAGGCGGCCCGGGCGAAGGAACGCGCCGACATCGTGGTGCTCATCGCCGACGGCGGCTGGAAGTACCTGTCCACCGGCGCCTACAGCGGCACCCTGACCGAGGCGGAACAGAAGCTGGAAGGCCAGCTCTGGGCATGATTTGAGTTTGCTCTAGAGGGCAAAATGACGCTATGCGCCTTACCGTGGTGGGCTGCGCCGGCAGCTTTCCTGGTCCGGACAGTCCCGCATCCTGCTACCTGCTTGAGGCGGACGGCTTCCGCTTGGTGATCGACTTCGGCAACGGCTCGCTGGGCGCACTGCAGAAGTACGCCGCGCTCTCCGGCATCGACGCGGTCTGCCTCAGCCACCTGCACGCCGACCACTGCGTCGACCTCTACTCCTACTCCATCGCCAGGGCCTTTCACCCGGACGGGCAGCTGCCGGCGATCCCGGTCTACGGCCCGGCCGGCACGGCTGAGCGGATGGCCTCTATTCACGGCTCCGACGGCGACGACCTGGGCCTGACGAAGCGGTTCACGTGGGAGACGGTTGAGCCGGGACCGCTGACGATCGGCCCGTTCGACGTCGAGCTCGCGCACATGAACCACCCGGTAGAGACGTTCGCCTACCGGTTCACCCGTGGTGGCCGGGCCCTCGTGTACACGGGTGACACCGGCGCGACCGAGGAAGTGCCCGCGCTGGCCGCGGGGGCGGACGTGCTCCTGTCGGAGGCCGCGTTCCTCGAGGCACCGGACCTCCCCCCCGACCTGCACCTGACCGCCCGCCAGGCTGCGTCCTACGCCAGCCGGGCGGGCGTGGGCAAGCTGGTGCTGACCCACCTGCAGCCGTGGACCAACCCGGACGACGCCCGCGCGGAGGCGGCGACGGCTTTCCCCGGCGACCTGGACATCGCGGCCGCCGGGCAGGTCATCGACCTGGGATAGCTCCATCCCGGCGGTATCGCCCGCAGGGCGCGCGCCGTTCACCCGGATATCTCCCCGGTAAGCTGGCCGGCATGACACGTCCAGACGGAAGGGCCGCGGACGAGCTGCGGCCGGTGCGGTTCAGCAGGAAGTGGCTCGACCACGCCGAGGGGTCGGTGCTCGTGGAGTTCGGCAAGACCCGGGTGCTGTGCGCCGCGAGCGTCACCGAGGAGGTGCCGCGCTGGCGCCGGGGCAGCGGCCTCGGCTGGGTGACCGCGGAGTACGCGATGCTGCCCCGGGCCACCAACACCCGCAACGACCGCGAGTCGGTCAAGGGCCGGATCGGCGGCCGCACGCACGAGATCTCCCGGCTCGTCGGCCGCTCGCTGCGTGCCTGCGTGGACTACAAGGCACTCGGTGAGAACACCATCGTGATCGACTGCGACGTGCTGCAGGCGGACGGCGGTACCAGGACCGCCGCGGTGACCGGCGGGTACCTGGCGCTCGCGGATGCCATCGGCTGGCTGCGCGGCCGCGGCAGGCTCAAGGGAAACCCGCTTGTCACCTCGGTCGCCGCCGTCTCCGTCGGCATCGTCAACGGCGAGCCGCGGCTCGACCTGTGCTACGAGGAAGACTCGGCGGCCGAGACGGACATGAACGTGGTCTGCACGGGCACCGGGGACTTCGTGGAGATCCAGGGCACCGCCGAGGGGGAGCCGTTCTCCCGCGCGCTGCTGAACAACCTGCTCGACCTGGGCGCGGCCGGCTGCGCCGAGCTGACCCGCCTGCAGACGGCAGCCCTTGATGACTGTTAACCCCCGGGGGGACGACCCCCCGTACCCCCCGAGTGCGCGCCCGATGGCAGAAACCGCCATCGTATCGGGCGCGCGGGAACCCGGGCGAGTCGTCTTGGCGACGCGGAACGCGCACAAGGTGGCCGAGCTCAGCCGCATCCTCGCCGACGCGGGCTTCGCGGGCCAGCTGGCCGGCCTCGACGAGTTCCCCGGCACGCCGGATGTGCCGGAGACCGGCAGCACGTTCGCGGACAACGCGCTGCTGAAGGCCCGCGCGATCGCCGCGCACACCGGGCTGCCCGCCGTCGCCGACGACTCGGGCCTGACCGTGGACGCGCTGAACGGGATGCCAGGCATCCTGTCGGCCCGCTGGGCGGGCAAGCACGGCGACGACCGCGCCAACCTGGAACTGGTACTCGGCCAGCTCAGCGACATCGATAACCGGGGCGCCGCGTTCGTCTGCGTCGCCGCGCTCGCGCTGCCCGGCAGCACCAGGGAGCGGACGACCACCGGAGTGCTGCACGGCAGCATCACCCGGGCGCCGCGGGGTACCAACGGCTTCGGGTACGACCCGATCTTCATGCCGGACGGCATGGAGACGACGACGGCGGAGCTGTCACCGCGGGAGAAGGACGCGATCAGTCACCGCGGTCGCGCCTTCCGGGCGATCGCGAGGTACATCCTGGAGGTATGAGCATGGAACCGGTCCTGAGCCGCGACGCCCGCACCGGGGAGACCCGCGGCCAGGTGGCCGTCGCCGCCGACGCCGCCGCGGTGGACGCGGCCGTCCGGGCCGCGCACGCGACGCTGGACGCACTCGCGGGCCGGCCGAGGCGGGCGGCGCTGCTGCGCGCCGCGGCCGCCGCCGTCGAGTCAGCCGCGGCCGAGCTGATCGCCGCGGCCGACGCGGAGACCGCGCTCGGCGTGCCCCGGCTCACCGGCGAGCTCGCCCGCGTCGCCTACCAGTTCCGGTTCTTCGCGGACATCGTCGACGAAGGCGCCTTCCTCGGCGTGGTCATCGACGCGGCGGATCCCGCCGCCGTGCCGCCGCGCCCTGAGCTGCGACGCTGGAAGGTCCCGATCGGCACGGTGGCCGTCTTCGCGGCTTCCAACTTCCCGTTCGCGTTCAGTGTCCCCGGCGGCGACACCGCGAGCGCCCTGGCGGCCGGCTGCCCCGTCGTAGTCAAGGCCCACCCCGGTCACCCGGAGACCAGCGAGCTGGCCGCCGCCGCCATCAGGGACGCGGCCAGCCAGGCAGGACTGCCGGCGGACGTGCTCACCCTGGTGCACGGCTACCAGGCGGGCGCGGACCTCGTGCGGCACCCGCTGGTCGCCGCCGTCGGCTTTACCGGCTCGATCCCTGGCGGGCGGGCCCTGTTCGACCTCGCCGCGGCCCGGCCGGCGCCCATCCCGTTCTACGGCGAGCTCGGCAGCCTGAACCCGGTGCTCGTCACCGAGCAGGCCGCCGCCGTCGGTCCCGGCGCGCTGCTCGACGCGCGGATGCGGGAGCACTTCCTCGCCGGGTTCGCCGCCCGGGCCGCGGCTCCCGGCGTCCGTACCCTGGCGGAGGCGGCCGCCGCCCCCACCGGCGACGCGCCGCAGGCCGTCCGGGCCGGGCTGCTCGAGGTGGACGCGGCCGACCTTGGCGGCGACCTGCTCGAGGAGTGCTTCGGCCCGGTCACGGTGCTTGTCAGGTACCGCGACGCGGCCGACGCGGAGGCCGTGCTCTCCAGCCTTGGCGGCAACCTCACCGCGACCCTGCACGCGGAGGCCGCCGAGCCGGGGGCAGCCGCCTGGCTCGCCCGGCTGTCCCGCTTCGCCGGCCGCGTCCTCTTCGGCGGCTGGCCCACCGGCGTCGCCGTCGCCCCCGCGATGACGCACGGCGGTCCTTACCCGGCCACCACCACGCCGACGACGTCGGTCGGCGGCACCGCCATCGACCGCTGGCTGCGCCCGGTCACCTTCCAGACGGTCCCGCCTGAGCTGCTGCCGCCCGAGCTCGCCAAGCAGCCGTAAGCGCTCAGGGCGCCCGTCGCCGGGCAGCCGACCGCTCGGCCGGCTGCCGAGGGCGCCCGTCGCCGGGCCGGCGACCGCTCGGCCGGCTGCCCGGCGGCCCTCGCGGACGCCGGCCGCCGTTCCGGGAGGGGGCACCGGGGCCGGCGAGAACGCTGAGCTGCCTGTTACTCGCCGCATCCGGCCGCGCAGGCCGGTTATGTGTAGGGTTCTGGTGTCGTGAAGAGTTATCGGTGCGGGAGCACTAACAACCATTCATGATCATGGACTTAGCCCGGGGCGGCGTTACTGCCGAGGCTAGCGGTGTTATGGATGTTCGCTGCCGGCTTTCCAGGTGCCGAGGCGCGATCGCTATGCGATAGCGTTTGATGTCTTCGCAGGAGACCGGCGAACGGAGGGGACAGTGACAGGAGTGCGGCTCGCGCCCGGTGACCAGGCGCCAGATTTCACGCTGCCCGACGCCGACGGCAACCAGGTGTCGCTGTCGCAGCTCCGCGGCCAGCGGGTGATCGTCTACTTCTACCCGGCGGCGATGACCCCCGGCTGCACCAAGCAGGCATGTGACTTCACGGCGGCCATGCCGGACCTGACGGCCGAGGGCGTCACGGTGCTCGGCATCTCCCCGGACCCGCCCGCCAAGCTGGCGCGGTTCCGCGACAAGGAGCACCTCGCCTTCCCGCTGCTTTCCGACCCGGACAAGACCGTGCTGACCGCCTACGGCGCGTACGGCGAGAAGATGAACTACGGCAAGACGATCATGGGCGTCATCCGCTCCACGTTCGTCATCAGCGCGGACGGCACGATCGAGGAGGCCCAGTACGCCGTCAAGGCCACCGGCCACGTCGACCGGCTCCGCAAGGACCTGGGGATCTGAAAAGGCAGTAAGATTCGCAGCGGATGCGCGGGCGTGGCGAAATGGCAGACGCGGCAGGTTTAGGTCCTGTTGGTGGAAACACCGTGGGGGTTCAAGTCCCTTCGCCCGCACCTTTCGCAGTGGGAGTGGTGAAGCAGCGCTCAAGGGCGGCGGTCTCGTCGGGGTCGGCGAGGATCAGCACGTCGTCGCCGGCGCGCAGGACGAGGTCGCTGGCGACGCTCAGCAGCACGCCAGCCCGGATCACCAGGCTGATCCAGGCGTTCTCGCCGCACGGCAGGTCGTTCACCAGGCTGCCGTCGGCGGCGGAGCCGGGCGCGACGTGGTAGCGGTGCAGCCCCTCCGGTTCCTCGCTGAACCGGACGCCGAGCGACCATGGTTCCACCTCGACGCTCCGCAGCGGTATCCGGAGCCGGCCGGCGAGCGCGGGTACCAGCCCGCCCTGGACCGTGACCGAGAACCCGACGATGACGAAGATGACGTGATAGGCGAAGGCAGCGGCGGGGGTGCCTGACCCCAGGATCGCCATGCCGAGCAGGATCGGTACCGCGCCCTTGAGCCCGGTCCACAGGAAGAAAACCCGCTCCCGCGCGGTCAGCCGGACCGGCAGGGAAACCAGGCCGCCGAGGACCGGGCGGATCACGAAGGCGAGCAGCGCCGCCAGGGCGAGGCCGTACGCCCAGGCGGACCCGCTTGCGAGGTCTGACAGCCGCACGGTCAGCCCCAGCATGACGAACGCGATGATCTCCGACTGCGCCGCGAGCGAGGAGTGGAAGCGGGCGATCTCCTGCTTGTAGGGCGCTGGCTCGTCACCGATGATGATGCCGGCCACCAGGACCGCGAGGAATCCCGACCCGTGGGCGACCGTGGCCGCGCCGAAGATGACGAGCACGCTGGCGAGCACGCGGGGGGAATAGAGCCCCTCGCTCGGCAGCGGCACCCGGCGCATGAACTCAAGCAGCGCCAGCCCGCCGGCCACCCCCACCGCCACGCCGAGCGCCATCTGCAGCAGGAACTCGGTCACCACGTGCCACGCCACGCTCCCCGGATCGCCGTGCGCCGCGAGCAGCGCGGCCAGCAGCGCGATCCCTACGGGGTCGTTGGCGCCTGACTCGCCCTCGAGCAGCACCCCGGTGCGTCCCGCGATCTCCCGCCTGCCGAACACGGAGAACACCACCGCCGGGTCGGTCGCGGCCACCGCCGTGCCGACCAGCAAGGCCAGGTGCCAGCTCATCCCGGCGACGTAGCGTGCGGCCACCGCAGTGCCCGCCGCGGTGACCAGCGTGCCCGCGGTCCCGGTCCAGACGATCGCCGCCGCCGCGGTACGGAACCGCCGCCGGCCGATGTGCATCCCGCCGTCGAACAAGATGACCGCGAGCGCCACCGTCACGATCCGCGACACGGTGGTCACCGGCAGCGCCGCCGCGGACGGCCAGAGTTGCGCCACGATGGTCGCCGCCACGAGGAAGAACGCAGGCGCTGGCACCCGGAGCCGGGCACTGAGCCGGTTGGAGAGCACGGCCGCGGTCCCGGCCAGGCCGATCACGAGAACGATGAGGCCGAACTGGTCCTGTCCGCTCATGCCGGAAGTCGCCCCACCTCCCGCACTGTACCCGTTCGGCTGCGCGGCCCCGGCTAGCCGCTTGTTAGCGGCTTGGCGAGGAGAACCGGGCGAAGTTGAAGAACGACGCCGGCAACAGCATGCTCGACACGCTGAACCGCGTCTTGAGCACGCCGAACTGGTACATGACGTCCGCGACGCGCTGGATCCGGGTCGCGGCCACGCCGATCGGGTAGTTGTCGAGCGCCATCACGGCCGCGATGCCCGACTGGACCTGGCCGTTCTGCGGGCCCTTGATCGCCTCGAAGGCCTGCTCGACCGCGCCGCGGTCGGTATCGGAGATCTCCTGGCCGATCTCGAGCGCGGCGAGGAACCGCTTGAGCGTGTTCGGGTTCTGCGCCGCCCACTGCTTGGTGACCACGTAGCCCTCGATCGGGAAGTCCGAGGTGGCGCCCTGGTTCAGGTCGGCCAGCGGCACGGCGCCGTACTCCTGCTCGGCCTCGCTGGCGAACGGCTCGGGCATGATGGCGGCGGAGACCTGGCCGGAGGCGAGCTTCCCGGCCATCAGCGGGAACGGGATCGGTGCCTTCGGGAAGTCCACGGTACCCGGCGTGACGCCGTTCTCCTGGAGCACCGAGACGCCGAGCAGGTAATCGATGTTGCCGGGGGCGTTCACGCCGACCAGGTGGCCCTTGAGCTGGCCCAGGGTGCTGATCTTGGAACCCGGCATGGTGAAGATCGTCTGCGCGCCCTGCTGCATGATCGAGCCCTCGGCCACGACCTCGATCGGCGCGTGGTTGACCGCCGCCTCGTTGACGTACGAGACGTAGTTACCGCCGGTGATGTCGAGCTGGCCCTTGAGCTGCTGCGCCACCGCGGTCTCGGAGCTGATCGCGGGGGAGTAGTTGACCGACAGCCCCTCCTTGGCGAACAGCCCGTCGTGCAGCGCGATGAAGAACCCGGCCGAGTCCATGGCGGGGACCACGGCGACGTTCAGCGTGGTCTTCTCCGCCGGGCCGAAGCTGGTGGGCAGCCCGCCCGCGAGCGAGGTAGCGCCGGTTCCGCTGCCGCTTGCGCCCCCTGAGGAGGAGCAGCCTGCCGCGAGCCCGGCCACCGCGGTCAGCGCCGCCGCGCACGCCGTCGCGCGTCCCCACATACGCCTGCCGGTCACTAAAGCACCTCACTGAGCTAGCCGCAGATCACCCGTGCCCAGGAAGGATAAACCAGCATCTATGTCCGAGTCGGAGGTTTACGAAAATTCGGTCATGTCACGCCTTCGGGCATGGGCCGCCGATCCGGTAGCCGGCCTGGGCGAGGAGCGCGCCGACCATGACGTCGCCGGCGTCGCGTGCCGCGTCGAGCCCGGCCCTTGCGCCCTGGCCAGCTCGGCCAGGGTCTGGAACCGGGAGTGCGGCATCACGTAGAGCGCCTCGCTGCCCGGCTGGATCTGGGACCCGGCGGCGACGATCCGCAGGCTGACCGGCTTGCGGCCGAATGACGCCGCCATCTGCGCCATTGCGCCCGGCGTTCATTGCATTTAATTCTTTGCGAAAGATGTCTAGATTGCGCGGGATGCGGTTAAAGCAGATGAATTATCGTGATGATTTAGATCATAAAAATGACGATAGATGAGTTAATGAGGTAAATAACGGCAGCGCCCGGTTCCGTGGCGGAACCGGGCGCTGCCCTGCGGCCGTAACGTGCTAGCCGTCGATCATGCCAGGTTCCTGCTGGAGCATCGTGGCGATGCGGTACGGCTTGGCGATGACGCCGAACTGGTACATCGCGTCCGACACCCGCTGCATGACCGGGACGTCCATGGCAAGCGGGTAGGTGTCCAGGGTCATGGTGGCGGCGATCTCCTTAGTCAGCTGCGGCACGTGCTTGACGAGGGCTGCCTCCACCGCGGCGCGGTTGGTGTCGGCGACCTGCTGCCCCTCGTTGTAGGCGCGCAGGAACGCCGCGACCGTGTTCGGGTGGGACTGCACCCAGCTGGCGTTCCCGGCGATGGTGCCGATCGGGAAGTTCTGCAGCGAGCCCTGGTTGAAGTCGGCCAGCTGCACCGCGCCGAACTGCTGCTGCGCCTCGGTGCCGAACGGCTCGGGCAGCCAGGCGGCGGAGATCTTGTGCTGGGCGAGCAGCATCGGCATGAGCGGCAGGATCTGCGGCGACTGCCGCAGCGCGCTCACCCTGTACCCGTCAGAGGCGAGCAGCGAGCCGAGGAACACCGAGCCGATGTTGTGCAGCGTGTTGACGCCCACCGCCACGTGATGCCTCACCAGGTCCTGCACGGTCTTGTAGGGCGAGCTCGGCAGGACGTAAAGCGCCTGGTTTCCCGCCTGCATCTGTGACGTGTTGGCGATGAGGCGCATGTTGATGGGCTTGGCGGGCTCGGTCTGCGCGGGGTTCGCCGGGTTGGGCGCCGCGAACGTGCCCGCGATCTGGGCAAGGATGAACGAGACGTAGTTGCCCTCGATGAGCTGCGCCTTGCCGGTCTGCAGGTCGCCCATGCCGTACTCGCCGCCGTTGATCGGCATGATCTTGACGGTCAGCCCCTGCTGCTTGAAGTAGCCGTTGTCCTGGGCGAGGTAAATGCCGGCCGCGTCCGCCGTGGGCACCGCGTCGAGCACGATGGTGGACTGCTCGGGGGCAGGCCCGGTCGCGACGCCGCCGCTTGAGCCGCCGCTGGAACAGGCCGCGAGCGCGACCACGGGAATGCCTGCCACTAGGCAACATAGAAGTTTGTTAATGAGCCGCATGCTTCTCCCTCATTACTGTGCCATTTCCTCCTGCCGTCGTCCTTCGGGCGGGACGGCCGCAAGTGGCAGGAGGAAAGGTCACTGGGAATGAAGAGTAATGAACCATGCGCGGGAAACGCGGGGGTTTGCCGCTAATTGGGCAGACCTTGCTGCGGCCCCGCATCATGGCCGTCTATCGAAACCTCTCGGACCCGGGCTTGCTGAATAGAAGAATATGACTATAGATGCCAGTGAGAAAGGAGTTAACTCCTGACTCGCCGGGCAAGACACGGCGCCAGCCCGGAGTGGAGCATCCTCCGTGCTAGTACAGTACGAACATGGCTGAGACCGACATCGAGACCACCGGCGCCGCGCCGGATGACCTTCCGCCGAGCAGGCTGGTCGGCGAGATCGAGCGCACCCGGGCCGACCTCGCCCGGACGATCGACGAGATCGCTGACCGGGTGTCACCCGGCAACGTCGCGCGCCGCACGATGGACCAGGCCAAGGAACGCCTCAGCCAGGTCGACCCCCTCGTCGGCGGCGCCGTCGCCCTGGCGGTCGTCAGCGTCGTCGGCTTCATGGTCTGGCGCAAGCTCCGCAAGTAGCCCCGGTGTTAACCGGCGCTCTTGGTGAGGGCGTCGTACTCGGCGGGGGAGAGCAGGCCGGCCCCGGTCGCCTGGCCGTCGGCGACCTGGACGCGGAACATCCAGCCGAGCCCGTAAGGCTCGGCGTTGATCAGTCCCGGGTCGTCGTTGAGCTCCTCGTTGACCTCGGTGACCTCGCCGTCCACCGGGGCGTAGAGGTCGCTCACCGACTTGGTCGACTCCACCTCCCCGCACGGCTCGCCGGCCGTCACGGTCGCCCCGACCTCGGGCAGCGACACGTACACGACATCGCCGAGCGCCTGGGTCGCGTAGTCGGTGATCCCGACCGTGGCGATGCCGCCGTCGATCGCGACCCACTCGTGCTCCTGGGTGTACTGCAGTTCAGCGGGAACGCTCATCGTCATTTTCTCCTGTCGTAAAACGGCAGCGCGGTCAGCTCCGCTTGCTCCGTCGTGCCCCTGACGTCGATGCCGAACGGTCCCGTCGCGTCCGGCTGGACATATGCCATCGCTATCGGCCTGCCCAGCGTCGGCGACGGGGCGCCGCTGGTGACCACCCCGGCCTTCACGGCGCTGGACAGCACTGGGCCGGACAGCACGGTGTAGCCGTGCCGCGGCACCCGCCGCGACCCGGCGAGCAGGCCGATGAGCTTCCGCCGTGGCCCGGCTTCCGCCCGTGCGGCCAGCGCCTCCCGGCCGACGAAGCCGCCCGGCTTGTCGAGCCGTACCACGCGCCCGAGCCCCGCCTCGTACGGCGTGACGTCCGGCCCGAGCTCGTTGCCGTACAGCGGCATCCCCGCCTCGAGCCGGAGCGTATCGCGGGCCGCCAGCCCGGCCGGCGGCACGCCGCCGGGCGCCGCGGCGGACAGCGCGTCCCACACCGGCTCGCAGTCGGCCGGCGCGCAGAAGATCTCGAAGCCGTCCTCGCCGGTGTACCCGGTTCTCGCCACCCACGCCTCGCGCCCTGCCACCGTGCCGTACGCGCCGGCGTAGTACTTCATCTCCGCCAGCGGGATGTCGGTGACGGAGGAGAGCACCCCGCACCCGTTCGGGCCCTGGATGGACACCAGCCCCGTGGCGGCGGACTCGTCGGCGACCTGCGCGGTACCCGAGCACCTCTGCGTCAGCTCGGCGAGGACCACGCCAGTGTTGGCCGCGTTGGCGACGACGAGGAAGCGATCGTCCGCCTGCCGGTAGACGATCAGGTCATCGAGGATGCCGCCGTCGGGCGCGCACAGCATGGTGTACCTGGCGCGGCCGACGGCGAGCGCCGACGGCCAGCCGCAGACCGCGTAGTCGAGCGCGGCGCCCGCGCCAGGCCCGGTCACCGCGATCTCGCCCATGTGGCTCAGGTCGAACAGCGCGGCGTCGGTCCTGACCGCGTTGTGCTCGGCCGTCTCGCTGCGGTAGCGCAGCGGCATGAGCCAGCCGGCGAACTCGGTCATGGTCGCGCCGAGCCGTTCATGTACTTCCCGCAGGGGCGTGTCCGATATCATCGCTCGTCCATTGGGCGCGCTCGGGGGGTACGGGGGGTCGTCCCCCCGGACGATAGCGGTGTATCCCGCACAGTGGAGGTCACGCGCCTGATCCTAGCGTTGACGGGTATGGACCGTGCATGGCGACACTTACCCCTGAGCAGGTGGACACAGAACTCGCGACGACGCACGGCTGGCAGGCCAGCGACGGGGAGCTTTCCCGGGTGGTGACCCGGGAGAACTTCAGGGACGCGCTGCTGTTCGTGAACGCGGTCGGGTACCTCGCGGAGCGGGCCAATCACCACCCGGATATCGCGATCTCCTGGAACAAGGTGACGCTCACCCTGAGCACGCACTCCGAAGGCGGGCTGACCAGTAAGGACTTCGCGCTGGCGCGGGAGATCAGCGCGCTCAGCTAACCATAAATTCAGCTGCTAATCATCGAGATACGTCTTGCGCGCGCCAATCCGCCCGTCCATTGTTGGCCGCGAAAGGAGTATCCCCATGAGTAGAGCAGGCAGGGAAAGACCGCTCCGCCGCATCGCCGTCTTCGCCGGCGTCGCGGCACTGATCGCGGCCGGCACGGCCGCGGCAACCGCGCCGGCGCAGGCCACGCCGGCATCGGCCACGGGCGCGACCGCCGTGAATTCCGGCATTCCCGGCAACGGTTGCGACCTCGGCAACGGCGTCAAGCACGTCGTGCAGATCACGTTCGACAACGTGCATTTCTTCCGCGACAACCCGAATGTGCCGTCCGACCTGGAGCTCATGCCGAACCTCGTGAGCTTCTTCGAAAACAACGGGACGTTCCTGTCGAACAATCACACGCCGCTGATCGCGCACACCGCCGACGACATCCTCACCACGTACACCGGCCTGTACGGCGACCGGCAGGGCATGCCGATCTCGAACGGCTACCGGGTCTACCAGGCGAACGGGCCGGGCGAGACCCTCGGCACGACCGACAGCGCGGGCTCCTTCGCCTACTGGACCGACCCCGTCTACGACACGTCCAAGACCGCGACCGACACCAACCCCAACATGGTCTACTCCCCGGTCCCGCCGGCCACCGCCGCCAAGCCGGCCAGCCCGGTGACGACCACCCCCGCTCCGTGGGTGCCTTACACGCGGGCGGGCTGCGACGTGGGCGAGGTCGGCACCGCGAACGCCGAGCTCGAGAACACCGCGGTGGACATCCCCAAGGTCTTCGGGGCCGGCTCGCCAGAGGACCAGCAGCTCATCAGCGACACCGACTCCTTCAAGGACGCGGAGACCGCCGACTACGTGGGAATCGGCGTGCACTGCGCCAAGGGCAGCACGTTCTGTTCCGGCGCGGCCGGCGTCAAGTTCGGCCAGACCGCGCCGAGCAGCACCGCGGTCACCGACTCGCTGCCCGACGAGCCCGGCGGGTACGCCGGTTACCAGGCCCTGTTCGGCCACAAGTACGTCGCACCGCAGCTCGGCGCGGGCAAGGACAACCTGACCGCGGACGGCTACCAGGTGACCAACGCCGCGGGCAACCTCGTGGACCTGAACGGCAACCAGCTCAACGGCGCCTTCCTCACCAACCACCCCGGCTTCCCCGGCTACAGCGGCATCAATGCCTCGCAGTCGCTCGCCTACGCGGCTGACATGCTCGAGTCGGGCGTCCAGGTCGTCAACATGTACATCTCCGACATCCACGGAAACGAGTCCATCAACGGCCTGGCCGGCGCTGGCCAGCCCTGCTACCACGCGCCGAGCGCGCTCGGCAGCGGCACCGCCTGCTACCTGGCCCAGGCGGCGTACTACAACCAGGCGTTCGGCACGTTCTTCAAGCGGCTGGCCGCCGAGGGCATCAACGCGGGCAACACCCTGTTCGTGCTCAGCTCCGACGAGGGCGACCACGAGGCGGGCGCCAACGTCGGCCGCGCTATCCAGCCCACCCCGGCCGGCTGCGACGGCGTCACCACCCCGTGCGGCTACCCGGCGGGCACCTTCGGCGAGCTCGAGGGCAACGTGACCGGACTGCTCGCGCAGGAGAAGGGCGACACCACCCCGTTCGGCATGGAGAACGACACGGCGCCGGAGTATTACCTCAACGGCGCTCCGCCGGAGTCCTCCGCCCTGGTCCGCACCTTCGACCGGGACGTCGCCGGGCTGACCGCCTACAACCCCTACACGGCGTCCACGCAGCAGATCGCGAACTACCTCGCCGACCCGACCGAAGAGGCGGTCCTGCACATGGTCAACGCGGACCCGGCGCGCACGCCGACGCTCGCCGAGTTCGCCAAGCCCGACTACTACCTGCAGTCGGGCACGGCGACCTGCGACGCGACCACGACCGGCAGCACGCCGAGCGCCTACCCGGCGGACTGCGTGACCGTCTCCCCCTCCTTCGCCTACGACCACGGCGACTACGCCGCCGAGATCGACACCAACTACGCCGCCTTCGCCGGACCGGGCGTGAGGGTCCTTGGCCTGGACGGCTCCGGCCCGGCCGACGGCCCGAACTCGGCGGGCCCGGACAGCGGCCAGACGGTGGTCACGGACCTGCACCTGAAGGGCCCGTGGACCGACGAGACCGACATCCAGCCGACCGAGATGTACCTGGCCGGCCTGCACACCGATTACGTGCAGGACGGCCGGGTCATCACCCAGATCCTCGCCAACCCGAACCCGGTGCTGCGCGACCCGCAGCTGACCCAACTCGGCGAGGTGTACAAGCAGCTCAACTCGAGCGTCGGCGAGTTCGGCGCGTACACGCTCACCGCCTCGACGAACGCGATCGAGTCGAACACCGCCGGCGACACCGAGTTCGCCGCCGTTAACGCCAAGCTCACTAGCCTGGACAAGCAGCGCGACGCCCTGGCGAACGTGATCAAGGCCGAGTTGTACGCCGCGGACAACTTCGGCGTCCCGGTGATCGGCGCCGGGCTGCAGATAGGCACCGCGAACAAGCTCATCGCCGCGGCGAAGAGCCTGGCCGCGAGCAGCTAGCCGGGGGCTCAACCGCGCCCGGGGCCAGGAGCCTGCTGGCCCCGGGCGCATTCAGCGAGCCGCCGGCCTGACGGCCCGCAAGTAGAGCGCGCGCGCCTGCGGGCCGAGCACCTGCCGTTAAGCACCGCGAGGTCGCCGGACAGCTTGTACGTGGTGCCCGCGATCGCGAGTCCCGCGACGATCGCGACCGTCCGCTTACTGAACGTGGGTCCCATCGGTACCGGGATGCTACCGGACGCGGAATGAGATTGAATGGTAACGCGCCGAAGTCACCCGGTAGTGATATCCGCGGTGCGGGTTCGCGCGCCAGCGGGCACTAGCGCAGAATGAGCAGGTGACTGACACGCGGCTGTCCCCCGGGGGGACGACCCCCCGTACCCCCCGGCGCGCGCCCGATGGCTCCGCCATCGTATCGGGCGCGCCGTCCCCCGCGGGGACGGGAGCCCCTGCGGGCCCCCGGCGAGACGTGGTGATCCTCGGCTCGACCGGGTCGATCGGCACCCAGGCGCTCGATATCGCCCGCCGCAACCCGGAGCGCTTCCGGGTGGCCGCGCTCGCCGCCGGCGGCGGCAATCCCGCGCTGCTCGCCCGTCAGGCGGTCGAGTTCGCCGTGCCGGTGGTCGCGGTGGCCGACGAGGCCGCCGCCCCGGCCGTGACGGATGCGATCAGGGAAGAGTCAGCCAGAACGAGGGCGGGCTCCGCCGCACCCGCCCCGGCGCCCGCCGTGCTCGCTGGCACGGAGTCGGTGTGCCACCTGGCGGCCATGCCCTGCGACGTCGTGCTCAACGGGGTGACCGGCGCGGCGGGGCTGCGGGCCACGCTCGCCGCGCTGGACGCTGGTCGTACCCTGGCGCTTGCCAACAAGGAATCGCTGATCATCGGCGGGCCGCTGGTGACCAGCCGCGCCAAGCCCGGGCAGATCGTGCCGGTGGACTCCGAGCACTCCACGATCGCCCAGTGCCTCCGGGCCGGGGCGAACTCGGAGGTCAAGCGCCTGGTGCTGACCGCGAGCGGCGGCCCGTTCCGTGGCTGGCCGGCCGGCCGCCTCGCGGGGGTCACCCCGGAGCAGGCGCTCGCGCACCCGACGTGGCGCATGGGGCCGCTCGTTACCACGAACTCGGCCACGCTGGTGAACAAGGGCCTGGAGGTGATCGAGGCGCACCTGCTGTTCGGCTTCGGGCTCGACAAGATCGACGTGGTGGTGCACCCGCAGTCGATCGTGCACTCGATGGTCGAGTTCGCCGACGGCGCCACGATTATCCAGGCCAGCCCGCCGGACATGCGGATACCGATCGCGCTCGGCATGGCCTGGCCGCACCGGGTACCGGACGCGGCGCCGGGTCTCGACTGGACGACGGCCGCGACCTGGACGTTCGAGCCGCTGGACGACGCGGCGTTCCCCGCGGTGGCGCTGGCCCGCGAGGCGGCCAGGCTCGGCGGCACCGCGCCCGCCGTCTACAACGCGGCCAACGAGGCATGCGTGGCGGACTTCCTGGCGGGAAGTATCTCGTTCCCGCGGATCGTTGACACCGTGGCTCGCGTACTCTCGGAGCACGACACGTCGCGTACCGGGGCGACCACGCTTGAGGATGTCCTCAGCGTGGACGCGTGGGCACGGGACCGCGCCAGGGAACTGACCAGGAAGTGAGGGACGACTAGGTGGATGCGCTTGGCTGGCTGATCTTCCTTGTTGCCCTGCTCGTCTCGGTGATGCTGCACGAGACGGGGCACTTCGTGGCGGCCAAGCGGTTCGGCATGAAGTGCACGCGCTACTTCGTGGGCTTCGGCCCGACGATCTGGTCCACCTGGCGCGGCGAGACCGAGTACGGCATCAAGGCGCTCCCCGTTGGCGGGTTCGTCAAGATCGTCGGCATGACGTCGATGGACGACGTGGACCCGGAGGACGAGGAGAGGTCCTTCCGCCGCGCGCCCGGCTGGCAGCGGCTGATCGTCCTCGCGGCCGGCTCGTTCATGCACTTCGTGATCGCGGCGGTGCTGATCTTCGGGCTCGCGCTCACGATCGGCACCGAGAACCAGTGCACGAGCGCGCAGTCGCCTGCGCAGGTAGCCGGCCTGAAGGTGGGCGACCAGGTGACGTCGTTCGACGGGATCCCGGTGTCCACCTGGACCCAGCTGTCCAACGCGATCTTGAAGGTCAAGCCGGGCGTGCCGGTCGCGCTGACGGTGCTCAGGGACGGGCAGCCGGTGACATTGCACACGGCGCTTGCCGATGTGCCGGGGCACGGCAGCTACTTCGGCATCGCGCCGGTGAACGACAAGGCCACGCAGATCGGCACGGTCTCGGGGTGCGTCCCCCCGAGCGAGCAGGCGCTGAACGGGAACGTCTTCCAGCGGCAGAGCCCGCTTGGCGCGCTCAGGTACGTGGGCACGGGCTTCTCGCAGGTGATCACCGGCTCGGCGAGCGCGCTCGCGCAGCTGCCGGCCGCCGTGCCCCACCTGTTCTCCCAGAACCGCTCGTCCACCGCGGCCGGCAACGTGACGAGCGTGGTCGGCGCGGCCCGCGAGACGGGCCAGGCGGTCGCCGCGGACGTGGGCTGGCAGTACAAGGTCAGCTTCGTGCTGCTGCTCGTCGCGTCGCTCAACATCTTCGTGGGCCTGTTCAACATGCTGCCGCTGCTGCCGATGGACGGCGGGCACGTGGCGGTGGTGATCTGGGAGCGGATCAAGGCCTGGTTCGCCCGGCTGCGCCACCGGCCCGACCCCGGCATGGTGGATTACCGTAAACTCGTCCCGTTGAGCTTCAGCATCTTCCTCGTGCTCGTCGTCTTCGGCATGATGCTCATCCTCGCGGACATCGTTAACCCGGTGAACATCGGGTGATCGCCCGGTGACCGTTTGGTATTAGGCTGACGCGAGGGTCAGGTTAGGCGGGCAAGGGGCCCCGACGCTGGGCGAGAATGGACTGTAGTCCCTCGGGGGGAGCGCCACCGAACCCCCCGAAGTGTGCCGATCACCCGACGGGATGGAATCAATGAGCGTTGACCTTGGCATGCCAGCCACTCCTCCGGCGCCCCTCGCCGAGCGGCGCAAGTCGCGTCAGCTGATGGTAGGGAACGTCCCGGTCGGCGGCGGCGCGCCGGTGAGCGTCCAGTCGATGTGCACCACGCTGACCGCCGACGTGAACGCGACGCTGCAGCAGATCGCCGAGCTGACCGCCTCCGGCTGCCAGATCGTCCGGGTCGCCGTGCCATCACAGGACGACGCGGACGCGCTGCCCGCGATCGCCAGGAAGTCGCAGATCCCGGTGATCGCCGACATTCACTTCCAGCCGAAGTACGTGTTCGCGGCGATCAACGCCGGCTGCGCGGCGGTCCGGGTGAACCCGGGCAACATCAAGGAGTTCGACGACAAGGTCAAGGAGATCGCCCGGGCCGCGTCCGAGGCGGGCACCCCGATCAGGATCGGCGTCAACGCCGGCTCCCTGGACAAGCGCCTGCTCGCCAAGTACGGCAAGGCCACGCCCGAGGCGCTCGTCGAGTCCGCGCTGTGGGAGTGCTCGCTGTTCGAGGAGCACGGCTTCCGTGACATCAAGATCTCGGTCAAGCACCACGACCCGGTGGTGATGATCCAGGCCTACCGGCTGCTCGCGGCCAAGTGCGACTACCCGCTGCACCTCGGCGTGACCGAGGCGGGGCCGGCCTTCCAGGGCACCATCAAGTCCGCGACCGCGTTCGGCGCGCTGCTCTCGCAGGGCATCGGCGACACGATCCGGGTATCGCTGTCCGCGCCGCCGGTCGAGGAGGTCAAGGTCGGCATCGGCATCCTCGAGTCGATGGGCATGCGCCAGCGCGGCCTCGAGATCGTCTCCTGCCCGTCCTGCGGCCGTGCCCAGGTGGACGTCTACAAGCTGGCCGAAGAGGTGACGGCCGGGCTGACCGGCCTTGAGGTGCCGCTGCGGGTCGCGGTCATGGGCTGCGTGGTGAACGGCCCCGGCGAGGCCCGCGAGGCGGACCTCGGCGTGGCATCGGGCAACGGCAAGGGCCAGATCTTCGTCAAGGGCAAGGTGGTCGCCACCGTGCCTGAGTCGAAGATCGTGGAGACCCTGATCGACGAGGCGATGCGACTGGCCGAGCAGGCCCTCGCGGACGGCGCGGAGGAGGCGCCTGGCCAGCCCATAGTCACGGTTGGGTGAGGGCGCGATAAGATGGCGGTTTCTGCCATCGCGCCCTTACCCAACCGATATCTCCCGGGGGGACGACCCCCCGTACCCCCCCGAGGTGAGGC
>DASWAE010000146.1:0-22756 GCA_036391275.1 Trebonia sp. | reverse complement strand
GAACTCGACTCGCTGGATTTCCTCAGCTTCGTCGAGATTCTCAGTGAGACATCAGGGAACAGGATCGAAGAGGATGACTACCCTGAGTTCGCCACGCTTAATACCTCCATCCGCTTCCTGTCTGCCCGGTGACCGCGGCCGCTATCACCGCGTCTGCGATCGCTAGGTCCGGCCGGGCAGTCGTTGCAGGGCCCGCATGGCAGCCGTCATCACCTTGGCGTAGACCGCGGGCGGCGTGGGCCCCGGCGGCGCGATGGGCAGGAGCCGCTGGAGCGCGATGGTCTGGGCGTTGGTGTACTTGAGTATCCCGTGCTCGCCGTGCCGGCTGCCCACGCCCGAGTCCTTCCAGCCGCCCATGGGTGCGTCGACCGAGCCCCAGGCCGCCGCGTAGGCCTCGTTGACGTTGACGGTGCCGGCCTCCAGCCGGCTCGCGATCTGGCGGCCCTTGCTCGTGTCGCGCGTCCAGACGGAGAAGTTCAGCCCGTAGCAGCTGTCGTTGGCGCGGCTGATGGCCTCGTCCGCTCCGCTGACCCGGTACAGGGAGATGACCGGCCCGAACGTCTCCTCGGCGTACAGGGTCATGCCGGGGGAGGCGTCGGTGAGCACGGTGGGCTCGTAGAAGTAGGGGCCGATGTCAGGCCGGGCCTTGCCTCCGGCCAGCAGCGTCGCCCCTTTGCCGATCGCGTCGCTGACGTGGCCGGCGACCGTGTCCAGTTGCTTCGCCGAGATCAGCGAGCCCACGTCCGGCTTGTAGTCGAGTGCATGACCCAGCCGAAGCGACGCGGCGGCCTTGGCGAACCGCGGGACGAAGGCATCCCACACGGAGTCCTCGACGTACATCCGCTCCATCGAGATGCACAGCTGCCCGGTACTGGAGAACGCGGCGCGCACCGCCCCGGGCACGGCCCGGGAAAGGTCGGCGTCGGCGAGCACCAGGACGGCGTTCTTCCCGCCCAGCTCCATCGAGTAGTCGATGAGCCGCCCGGCCGCCTGCGCGGCGACGAGCCGCCCGACCCGGGTGCTGCCGGTGAACATCAGGAAATCGCAGTGCTCGACGAGCGGCCCGCCAAGTTCCGGTCCCGAGCCCGTCACCACCTGCAGCACGCCGGGCGGCAGGCCGGCCTCGGCCAGCAGCCCCGCGGCCCACAACGCCGAGTACGGGGTCTGCCCGTCCGGTTTGGCGATGACCGCATTGCCCGCCGCCAGCGCGGGCAGGGCGTCGCTGATGCCCAGCGTCAACGGGTAATTCCACGGGGAGATTATCCCGACCACGCCCTTGGGGTGGTGGTACTCCCACGTCTGCGTCAGCACGGGAAGAGCCCCCGCGCGCCGTTGCGGGCGTAGGTAACGTGGCGCCGTGCGCGCGTAGTAGCGGCTCACCTGGGCCACGTCGATGATCTCTTCGAAGGCGTGCCGGCGGGCCTTGCCGTTCTCAAGCTGGATCAGGTCCAGCGCCTCGTCCTGCCGGCTGAGCAGGAGCCCGGCGAACCGGAGCAGTACCTTCGAGCGGTCGGCGGCATCCATCCGGGCCCAGCCGGGCTGCGCGCCGCGGGCTGTTTCGGCGGCGGCCGCGACATCCTCGGCGGTGCCGTGCGGGACGTGCCCCAGGATCTTGCCGGTCGCCGGCATCTCGACCGGCACCTTGTCCCTGCGATCCGGCACAGCGGCGCGTGCCGCCAGCAGGTCGAGCAGCCCGGCGCTGATCCGCGGGCCAAGCACTTCCGGTCCCGCGCTCTCGTGGCTTTGTGCTGTTGCCGTCATGTCGTATGGCCCTTGTCCCCCGGTTACCCGATGTCAATACTGGACAGTAACCTGTCGTGCTTGCACAGTAACCCAATGCCGGTCAGAAGAACGAGGGGGAGGCGTCATGAGTGAGCGAACTGACACCGCCCGGCAGCCGGGCACCAGGCCCGACGGCACCGGGAGTCCGCATGTCAGCGAGGCCGATGCGAGGCGGGTCGCGGAGGAGGCGCGCGAGGACGCCTGGCTGCGGCCGAGCTTCGGCAAGCAGCTCTTCCTCGGCGATCTCCGGCTCGAACTGATCCATCCCTACCCGCAGCCGGACCCGGAGTCGGAAGAACGCGGCAATGCGTTCTGCGAGCGGCTCACGGAGTTCTGCGACCGGGAGGTGAACGGCGAGGTCATCGAACAGGACGCGAAGATCCCGGACGAGGTGGTGCGGGGGCTCGCGGCCCTCGGGGCGTTCGGCATGAAGATCTCGCCCGAGTACGGGGGCCTCGGCCTTTCCCAGCTCTCCTATAGCCGGGCGCTGATGATCGTGAGCTCGGCCTCCCCGGCCGTCGCCGCGCTGCTGTCGGCGCACCAGTCGATCGGCGTTCCCCAGCCGCTGGCGCTGTTCGGCACCGAAGAGCAGAAGCAGCGCTTCCTGCCGCGCTGCGCGCGCGGCGAGATCAGCGCGTTCCTGCTGACCGAGCCCGACGTGGGGTCCGATCCGGCGCGCCTTGGCGCCACCGCGGTTCCGTCCGCCGACGGCTCCGAGTACACGCTGAACGGTGTCAAGCTGTGGACCACCAACGGCGTGGTGGCCGACCTGCTCGTGGTCATGGCTCACGTGCCGCAGGCTGACGGGCACCGTGGCGGCATCACCGCGTTCGTGGTGGAGGCTGCCGCCGAGGGGGTCACGGTCGAGCACCGCAACGCGTTCCTCGGGCTGCGCGGACTGGAGAACGGGGTGACCCGGTTCCATGACGTGCGGGTCCCGGCCGTTAACCGGATCGGCAAGGAGGGACAGGGGCTCAAGATCGCCCTTGTCACCCTGAACACCGGGCGGCTGTCGCTGCCGGCGAACTGCGCCGCGGCCGGGAAGCTGGCGTGCAAGATCGCGCGCGAGTGGTCCGGGGCGCGGGTCCAGTGGGGCAGGCCGGTCGGCGAGCACGAGGCGGTCGCGAAGAAGATCGCCTTCATCGCGGCGACCACCTATGCCCTTGACACGATCGTCGACCTGTCCAGCCGGCTCGCTGACGATAAGCACAACGACATCCGGATCGAGGCGGCGCTGGCCAAGCTGTTCTGCTCGGAGATGGCCTGGCGGCTCGCCGACGAGCTGGTGCAGGTGCGCGGCGGGCGCGGCTACGAGACCGCGGCGTCGCTGGCCGCCCGCGGCGAACGCGGGGTGCCCGCCGAGCAGATGCTGCGTGACCTGCGGATTAACCGGATCTTCGAGGGCTCGACCGAGATCATGCACCTGTTCGTCGCCCGCGAGGCGGTGGACGCGCACCTAGCGGCGGCGGGTGAGCTGATCAAGCCGGACGTCTCCGCGGGCCAGCGGGCCCGGGCGGCGGGCCGGGCCGGCGCCTTCTACGGCCGCTGGCTGCCTACCCTGCTCATCGGCGAGGGGCTGCGGCCCGGCGGGTACGCGGAGTTCGGCCCGCTGGCGGAGCACCTGCGGTACGTGGAGCGGGCGAGCCGGAGGCTCGCCCGGGCCATGTTCTACGCGATGGCCCGCTGGCAGGGCAAGCTGGAGCGCAAGCAGGGCTTCCTCGGCAGGATCGTGGACATCGGCGCCGAGTTGTTCGCGATGAGCGCGGTATGCGTCCGGGCCCACGACGACCCGGCGGCCGGCCTGGCCGGCGCAGCACCGGACCAGCAGGCCGGGACGGCAGCCGAGCTGGCCGCGGCGTTCTGCGTTCAGGCGCGATCGCGTGCCGAGGAACTGTTCCGTCAGCTCTGGCACAACACCGACGCCGACGACGTACGGTTCGCCCGCCGCGTGCTGTCCGGCCGCTATGCCTGGCTCGAGGCGGGCGTCATCGACCCGTCACTGCCCGGCCCGTGGGTGGCGGCCGCCGAGCACGGCCCTTCGGACCTCGCCAGCGTGCACCGCCACATCGGATGACCCACGTCGTGGCCTGCACGGCGCTGAGCCTCCTCACACGCTCGCGCGTCCGCCGTTGAGACGTGCGTAGGCCCTGCGGTTGCGCCGGTAGAACGCGGTGAACTCCCGGAACAGGTTGTCGTAGAGCCCGCTGCACGCCGGGTCTGGCGCATAGCTCCGAGTCACCCGGACCAGGTCTGGTACCTGGTCGAAGGTGAGCTCGCCGAGCGCGACCGCCGCCAGCAGGCCGGCTCCCCGCGCGTTCGCGTTGACTGGGTCGGCGACCTGCTCGATGGTGCGGCCGAGCACGTCGGCGATGACCTGGCACCACACGTCCGAGCGCGCGCCGCCGCCGATGAAGCGGATCGGGTCCAGCCGGCGGCGGGTGAAGCGCTCGACTGCCCCGAGCAGCCAGCGGCTATTGAGTGCCACCCCTTCGAAGACCGCCCGCACCAGGTCGTCGCGGCCGGCTGACAGTGACAGGTTGTGGAATCCGCCGCGCACGGACCGGTCTTCCACGGGGGTCCGTTCGCCGTACAGCCAGGGGGTGAAGATCACCCCGTGGCTCCCGGGCGGGGCCCGTCCGGCCATCTTGTCCAGTTCGGAGTAGGCGAGAAGCGGGCCGTCGCCGGACATCACGTGGGCGCGCAGGAACTCCAGGGCGGCGCCGGCCGTCTCCTGCTCGTCGGCGACGAAGTACCGCTGTGGTATCGGCGAGGGCAGCGAGGCCATGTTGTGCAGCAGGTCGGTCTTCTTGAATGGCACGTGACAGGTCAGCCAGGAGGACGTGCCGATGTACAGGTGCGCCTGGTAATCCCGGGTGGCCCCGGCCCCGATCGCCGCCGACTGGACGTCAGGCGTGCCGGCCACGACCGGGATGCCGGCCGGGACGCCGAGCTCCTCCGCCGGCCCGCGTGACAGCGGGCCGATGATGTCGGTGGCGGCGAGCAGTTCCGGCAGCCGCGACTGCTCGATCCCGGCCAGCCGTAGCAGCGCCGGGTCATAGCGGATGCGGTCCGGGTGGCGGTTGTTGGTCACCCAGTGCAGCGCGATGGAGTCGAATGATGCCGCGGCCCGCCCGGTGAGGCAGGCGTTCAGCCAGTCCTTAGGCTCCAGGAACAAGCGCGCCCGCCGGTAGGTCTCCGGCTCCTCGTGCTTGAGCCACAGGATGTGGGCGATGGGGTCCTTGCCGCTTTGCGCGGGCACCCCGGCCGTTGTGCGCAGCCATCGCGCCAGCTTGATCACGCCGTAGCCCCGCAGCCGCACCGCGCCGCCGGTGACGCGCCGCACGTACGGCGCGCCGCGCGAGTCCATCCAGATGATCGCGGGGCGGACGGGCTGGCCGTCTTCGTCGACCGGCACGGTGCCCGACCACTGGGCGGTGCACGCGACAGCCGCCACCGATTGCGCCGGGACGGCGGCCCGCGCCATGAGCCTGGACGATGCCCTGGTGACCTGCTCCCACCACCGCCGCGGGTCCTGCTCGGCACCGCCTCCGGGCAGCAGGGTCACCACGCACGCCTCCTGCTCGGCGGCCACGACCTCGCCTTCCATGGATACCAGGGCGACTTTCAGCGCCGAGGTGCCCAGGTCAATAGAGAGAACGTGGCGTGCCATGCCTATACCTCGAACAGCATGTCGAGGTAGCCGGTGAGCAAGTCGTGGACGACCTCCGCGGGCAGCGCGGCGGCCATGCCGTACACCGGAGCCATCCCGGTGCTGACACCCGGATTGGACCGGACCTCTTGCACCGATTTGGCCAGGTCGGTGAGGAAGCGGTCGGCCACCCCGGGCAGGGTGTGACGCAGCGTGACCGCGATGTGGACCGCGGCGGGCCGCTGCAGTCCGTTCAGGCTCCAGCCGCGGCGGCCCATGTTCTCCATGACCTGGTAGACGTCAATGCCGTCGTCGGCGGCGAACGCGGTTACCCACAGCGGGTCGCCGAGCACGCGCAGGCCCGGTATGGCCGCGACCCCGTCTCGTATGCTCGCCCCGGTCGCCAGGATCCGCCGGGCCGCTTCCAGGTAGCCGCTCTCCCCGATCGAGACCAGGGCCGCCCAGCACGCGGCGGACAGGGCGCCGGGCCGGCTGCCGGCGAAGGTGGGGGACAGGTACAGCCCGCCCGGCCAGTCGGTCACCGTGTAGTACTGGAACTTGCGCAGCTCCCTGCTCCGGTAGAGCACCACCGACGTGCCCTTAGCCGCGTAACCGTACTTGTGCGTATCGGCCGATATCGAGGTTACGCCGGGCAGCCGGAAGTCGAAGGGCGGTACCGGGTAGCCCAGCCCCTCGGCCCACGGCAGGATGAAACCGCCAAGGCAGGCGTCCACGTGGCAGCCGACGCCACGGTCGGCCGCCAGCGCCGCGATCTGCGGGACCGGGTCGATCACGCCGTGCGGGAACGTCGGCGCCGACGCCACGACGACGGCCGTCCGCTCGGTCACGGCAGCGGCGAGCGCGCCCGGGTCGGCCTTGAAATCATCGTCGACCGGGACCCGCACCAACGGCATGTCGAAGAACCGGGCGGCCTTGTCGAACGCCGCGTGCGCGGTAACCGGCGCGACGATCTCCGGCGCGGCGATGCCACGGCGCTCGCGTGCGAAGTCCCGGTAGGCCTTCATCGCCAGCAGGATGCTCTCGGTCCCGCCCGAACTCACCGTGCCAGCCGCCGGCCCCCCGGCTGCGGCATGGCCGGCCCCGAGCATGGAGGCGGTCATCGCGACGATCTCCGCCTCGAACTTGGTGGCGCTCGGCCACAGGTCCGGATGAAGCGGGTTGCTCTGCGAGTGCGCCGTGTATATCCGGCTGAGGAATGCCACGTGTCCCGGGTCACCGTGGTAGACGGCCCCGGAGGCGTAGCCCTCCCGCCAGGTGCGTTCCTCAGCCGAGGCCAGGCGCTCGACCAGGCCGGCCACCGCGGACCTGGCCAGGCCCTCGGACGGCAGTTCCCGGAACGACGGGAACTGGTCCCGGTACGGCTTGAGCTGGTGTTCCAGATCGGCCATCGGATCGGTCACGAGGATCCTCCCTCTTGTCTCGCTTCCGCGCCTCGCGCCGGAAGCCTGGCCGCCAGCGCGAGTCCGGCCAGGCAGGCGGCCGCGAGGGCACCGAGCGACAGGTACGGATTGCCGAGCACCGCCTGGATGATCAGCACCAGGATCACGCCGCCGAGATTCCCGGCGAGTAGCAGGAACCCGGCCGCCCCGCCGGCCCGTTCGGGTCCGGCGTGCAGTTCCGACCAGTCCAGCACGACGGGCAAGCCAGCCAGCAGGAAGAAACCCGCGATGAGCAAGGAGGCGCCGCCGAAGACCGGGGCGTGCACGACGGCGATCAGGGCGAAAGCCGCTCCCGCCACTACCACGACAGTCTGCAACATGCCCCGCCGCTGGTCACGACGCGCGACGATGCCCGGCAGCAGCGCGCCGCCGGCGACCCCGCCCACGGTCATGAGCGCGATCAGGGTACCGCTCGCGCCACCCTGCCCGAAGTGCGTGAGGATGGAGTCGAGCCAGGTCGCGACCGCGTTGAACACGCCCATCCCGACGAACAGCAGGCCTGCGAGCACCCACATGAACCCGTCGCCCCGCAGCCAGCGCAGGGACACGGCCGTCGGCGGATCGCCCGCGAACTCCGCGGGCGCGCGGACCGCGGCCAGCACCCAGCAGACGGCCACGACCGCTACCGCGGCCTGGACCCGCAGCAACAGCGCCAGGCCGCCGGCGCGAAGCAGCGGCTCACCCGACAAGACAGCGGCGAGAATGCCCGCGTACAGGGCCACGCTGCCGACCGAGACCGCCAGAGTCCGCTCCCGGGCCGGGAAGTACCGGCCGGCGACCTTGGTGATCGAGTTGAGCACGAACGGCTGGCCGGCCGCGGTTACCAGCTGTCCCGCGATCGCCCAGCCGTACGACGTCGGCGCGGCCAGGCGCAGGAGGCCGCCCGCGCCGGTCAAGGCCGCGCCCAGGCCCAGCGCCCGCCCGAACCTGGTGTCGAGCCAGCGGCCGGCCGGCAGCGCCAGGATGACGTAGACCAGCGGGAAGATTCCGGCCAGATCACCGACCGCTCCCTCTGACACCCCCATGAGCTGATGGGTCTGCGTCGTGATCGGCGCGTAAGCAAGCCACAGCCACTGGGTGCACGCGGTCAGCAGCGCGAAGCCGGCCAGGATCACCCACCGGTTCATCTGCGTCAATGCGACGGTCCGCGCGGCCATTGCCTGCTCCGCTCTTGCGCGCGCCCTTGCGCGCCTGTGGCGAATGAGGACAACTGATCTTCTATGGGTCCTCGGGTGTTGGCTGGTCCATGAGGACGCCGCCGTACTGGTGGCGCAGCGTGGTCTTCTGGAACTTGCCCGCGGCGGTTTGCGGGATCTGCGGGGTGAAGACGAACCGGTCGGGCAGCCAGAACTTCGGGAACCTGGGTTCGAGGAAGGCGCGCAGCTCCTCGGGGGTGGCCGAAGCGCCTGTTTTGAAGACAACAACGGCGACCGGGCGCTCGTCCCACCGGGGGTGCTTGGCGGCGATGACGGCTGCCTCCGCGACGGCGGGGTGCCCCATGAGCGCGTTCTCCAGGTCCACGCTGGAGATCCACTCGCCGCCGGACTTGACCAGGTCCTTGGTCCGGTCGGTGATCTTGACGTACCCCTCGGCGTCGATGGTGGCCACATCGCCGGTGCGGAACCACCCGTCGGCAGACCATTTGCCGGCCTGGTCGGGCGCGTGGTAGTAGCCCGAGGCCACCCACGGGCCGCGGACCTCCAGTTCGCCCATGGCCTGCCCGTCCCAGGGTGCCTCGCCGGCCATCCCCATGATCCGCGTGTCCACCAGAGGGGCGGGCAGTCCCTGCTTGGCGCGGTAGGCGTACCGCTGGTCTTCCGGCAGTCCTTCGAGCGAGCGTTTGAGCCAGCTGACGGTGCCAAGCGGCGTCATCTCGGTCATCCCCCAGGCATGCACCACCTGCAGGCCATGACGGTCAAACCCGCGGATCAGGCTTTCCGGCGCGGCCGAGCCGCCGACCACCATCCGGACCGGCCCGAGCTGCCAGCGATCGGGCTCCTTGTCCAGCGCCTCCAAGATGCCCAGCCAGATCGTCGGCACCCCGGCGGCGACGGTGACGCCCTCGGCGACGTACAGGTCAAGCAGGCTCTTGGGGTCCAGGTGCGGTCCTGGCAGCACCTGCTTGCACCCGACCAGGGTGGCGGTGTACGGGAGCCCCCACCCGTTGACATGGAACATCGGAACCACCGGGCACAACACCTCCCGCTGGCCAATCGCCAGCCCATCGGTCATGGCGGAGGCCAGCGAATGCAGCACGATCGCGCGGTGCGAGTACACCACCCCCTTGGGACGGCCCGTCGTGCCCGAGGTGTAACACATGCAGGCCGCCTCGTGCTCGTCCAGCGGCGGCGCGAACTCGCCCGGCTCCGATGCCACGAGCTCCTCATAGTCGATCATGCCCGCAGGGGGTCGCGTGCCGTTCGTCCAGACCACGACGTGGTTGAGGGTCACCCGGTTGCGTAGCCGCTCAAGCACCGGCAGCAGCACGTCGTCGACCAGCAAGACCGAGTCACCGGCGTCATTCACCACGTACGCCAGATCCTCGGTCGACAGGCGTGGGTTCAGCGTGTGGAGCACCCCGCCCATCAGCGGCACGCCGAAATAGGCCTCCAGGTGGCGGGTGTGATTCCAGCCAAGGGTCGCCACCCGGTCACCACGGCTGACGCCCAGCCGCACCATGCCGCCGGCGAGCTGACGAGTGCGGCGGTACACGTCGGCATAGCTGGACCGGGCGACCGACCGGTCCGGCCTGCGGCTCACTACCTCAACCCCGGGAAAGTACCGGGCCGCCCGGTCCAGCAGGTAAGGCACCGTCAGCGGGTAATCCATCATCAAGCCATCCACCTGGGCCACCTCCGCCTCGCACAGCCGACGACTTCCGGCCATCGTCGGCCGGCGCTGCGGATCGGTGTAGAGGCGAACGTCCCGAGCGAAGCCGCCCACGCCGGGCGGGTCACCGATCACGGCGTCGGTGCGGGCGCGCTGTGCCCCGAGCGCCGGCGGTGCGGAGATCTGCCCGGTCATCTTGTGCGGTGATCATCTGGCTTAACAGCGGGTCAGGCGACCTCTTCCATGGCCTGGGCGAACTGCGCCTGGTAGAGCCGCGCGTACGCGCCCCCTGCCGCCAGCAGGCCCGCGTGGGTTCCCTGCTCGACGATGTGGCCGTCTTCCATCACCAGGATCACGTCGGCGTCCCGGATGGTGGACAGCCGGTGAGCGATCACGAAGCTGGTCCGGCCCTGCCGCAACGACGCCATCGCGCGCTGCAGGAGTACCTCTGTCCTGGTGTCGACGGAACTGGTCGCCTCGTCCAGAATGAGCACGGCGGGCCGGGCGAGGAAGGCCCGGGCGATGGTGACCAGCTGCCGCTCCCCGGCGCTGAGGTTGGTGGCCTCATCGTCAAGCACGGTGTGGTAGCCATCGGGCAGCGTCCGCACGAACCGGTCCACGTACGTCGCCTTCGCCGCCTCGACGACCTGCTCGTGGGTGGCGCCGAGCGAGCCGTAGGCGATGTTCTCCTCGATGGTGCCGCCGAACAGCCAGGCGTCCTGCAGCACCATGCCGGTCAGGCCGCGCAGTTCCTCGCGGCTCATCCGCGCGGTGTCGGTGCCGTCGAGCAGTATCGCCCCCGAGCCGACCTCGTAGAACCGCATCAGCAGGTTGACCAGCGTCGTCTTGCCCGCGCCGGTCGGGCCGACGATGGCGACGGTCTGCCCGGGCTCCACGGTGAGCGAGACGTGCTCGATCAGCGGCCGGTCCGGCGCGTACCTGAACGACACGTCGTGGAACTCGACCCGGCCGCGGACGTCGGCGGGCCTGGCCGGCGCGGCGGCGTCGGGGGCCTGCTCCGGAGCGTCAAGCAGCGCGAACACGCGCTCGGCGGACGCGATGCTCGACTGCAGGAGGTTCGCCATGCTGGCCACCTGGGTCAGCGGCTGGCTGAACTGCCGCGAGTACTGGATGAAGGCCGTCACCGCGCCCAGGGTGAGCGTGCCGTCCGCGATCAGCAGGCCGCCGACCACGGCGACGAGCACGTAGTTGAGGTTCGACATGAACATCATCAGCGGCTGGATGGTGCCGGAGATGAACTGCGCGCGGTAGCTGGCCTGGTACAGCGCCTCGTTCTGCTCGGTGAAGGTCGCCAGCGCCTCCTCCCGCTGCCCGAACGCGGTCACCAGCGCGTGCCCGGTGTACATCTCCTCGATGTGGCCGTTCAGCCGGCCGGTGAACTTCCACTGCTTGATGAACTGCGGCTGCGCCCGCTTGGCGATCTTGCGCATCGCCCCGGTGGAGGCGGGCACGGTGACCAGCGCGATCAGGGCCAGTTGCCAGGACACGATGAACATCAGCGCCAGCACGCCGACGATCGTCAGCAGCGAGGTCACCAGCTGGCTCAGCGTCTGCTGCGCGGACTGCTGGAGGTTGTCGATGTCGTTGGTGACGCGGCTCAGGATCTCGCCGCGTGGCTGCCGGTCGAAGTAGCTCAGCGGCAGCCGGGCCAGCTTGGCCTGTACCTGCTCGCGCAGCCGGAACACCGCCCGCTGGACCATGATCGCGGTCAGCCGGCCCTGGAACAGCGCGCAGACCGAGCCGCCGACGTTGAGCGCCACCACCATGGCCACGATCTGGCCCACGTGGTGGAAGTCGACCCCGCGGTGTGAGACGTAGCCGTCGAAGACGACGTTGATCGCCTCGCCGAGCAGGCGGGGCGCCAGCACGGAGAGGGTCACGCTGCCGACCGCGAGGATCAGCGCCAGGACGACGAGCAGGCGGTACGGGCTGAGCAGGCCGAGCAGCCGCTTGCCCGACCCCTTGAAGTCCAGCGCCTTCTCGGTGGACATGCCGCTCATGAAGCGAGCGGGACCGCGCATGGGGGCCGCCGGGCCCGGCCCCGGGCCGCGCGCGGGGGTCGCCCGCTCCCCGCTGCCCCTACCGCTCTCAGCTGGCGCGCTCACGCCGCGGCCTCCTGCTCGGTCAGCTGGGAGAGCACGATCTCCCGGTAGGTTTCACTCGACTCCATCAGCGCGGCGTGGGTGCCGCGGGCCACGATCCGGCCCGCGTCAAGCACCAGGATCTGGTCGGCGTGCCTGATGGTGGCGACCCGCTGCGCGACGATGATCATGGTCGCGCCGGCCACCTCGGTCGCCAGCGCCGCCCGCAGCCGCGCGTCGGTGGCGTAGTCGAGCGCGGAGAACGAGTCGTCGAACAGGTAGATCTGCGGCTTGTGCACCAGCGCGCGGGCGATCGCCAGGCGCTGCCGCTGCCCGCCGGACACGTTCGTGCCGCCCTGCGCGATCGGCGAGTCCAGCCCGTCCGGCATCCGCTCGACGAAGTCGCGGGCCTGGGCGATCTCGAGCGCGCGCCACAGGTCCTCGTCCGTGGCCCGCTGGTTGCCGTAGCGCAGGTTCGTCGCCACGGTGCCGGAGAACAGGTAGGGCTTCTGCGGCACCAGCCCGACGGCCGCCGACAACTGGGCCGGGTCGAGTTCCCGCACGTCGACCCCGCCCACAAGCAGCGACCCGGCCGTGACGTCGAGCAGCCGCGGGATCAGGTGGACGAGCGTGGTCTTGCCGCTGCCGGTGCCGCCGATGATCGCGGTGGTCCGGCCGGGCAGCGCGGTCAGGCTGATGTCGTGCAGCACCGGCTGCTCAGCGCCCGGGTAACGGAACTCGACGTCCCGCAGCTCGAGCCGGCCGGGCTCCGGCCCCGCGGGCAGCGGACGGGCCGGCGCGGCAACGCCCGGTTCGGTGTCGGTGACCTCCATGATCCGCTCCGCGCTGACCTCGGCCCGCGGCACCAGCATGAACATGAACGTGGCCATCATCACCGCCGTCAGGATCTGGGCCAGGTAGGTGATGAACGCGGTCAGCGAGCCGATCTGCATCGTGCCGTCCGCGACCAGGTGCCCGCCGAACCACACCACGGCGGTGGTGGACAGGTTCAGCACGAGCAGCACCGACGGGAACATCAGCGCCATCAGCTTGCCGGCCCCGAGCGAGACGTCGAATAGCTGGGCGCTGGCGCCGGCGAACCTCTCCCGCTCCTGCGGGTCGCGCACGAACGCGCGGATGACCCGGACGCCCGTGATCTGCTCGCGCAGCACCTGGTTGATGCTGTCCAGCCGCTCTTGCATCTGCCGGAACAGCGGCCGCATCCGGGAGATGATCAGCGTCAGGATGACGGCGAGCACCGGCACCGCGACAAGCAGCAGGGACGACAGCGGCACGTTCTGGTTCAGCGCCAGGATGATCCCGCCGACGCACATGATCGGCGCGGACAGCAGCAAGGTGAACGTCATGATCGCCAGCATCTGGACCTGCTGGACGTCGTTGGTGGTCCTGGTGATCAGCGACGCGGTGCCGAGGTGGTTCACCTCCCGGTTGGAGAACATCAGCACCCGGCGGAAGATTGCCTGCCTGACATCGCGGCCGAGGGCCATCGCGGCCTGCGCGCCGAAGTACACCGCGCCGATCGCGCACAGGACCTGCGCCAGCGTTATGGCGAGCATCACGCCGCCGGTCGTCAGTATGTAGTGCGTGTTGTGGAAGACCACGCCGTTGTCGATGATGTCCGCGTTCAGCGTCGGCAGGTAGAGCGTGGCCAATGTCTGCGCCAGCTGCAGCACCAGGAGGAACGCGAGCTGCTTGCGGTAAGGGCGCAGGTAGACGCGCAGCAGGCGGATCAGCACTGGCCCAAGATAGCTCATTTAGCGAACGAGCCAGTACCGGCGCCGGGGCGTGCTTCGAGGTCGGCTGCCGGTGCCGTGCCGCTGACCGGGACGCGCAGCCGCGCAGCCGGCGCCGGACATGGTGCACTTGCGTGGCGAGCCGACAACTATCCCACGTTCAGGAGGCCAGCCCCAGTGAATATCCGTCCCATCAGACCGTTCCTCGCGGTCGCGGCAACCGCCAGCTGCCTCGCGCTCGTCGCGTGCAGCTCGGGGTCAAGCTCGACGTCTTCGGCCCCGCCCGCCGCGACCACGTCCGCCGCGGCGTCGGCGAGCGCTCCCGCCTCGTCGGCCAGCGCTTCCGTCTCGGCGTCCGCGGCCGCCTCCAGCTCGGACTCGAACATTCCCGCGGGCCTGACAGGCGACGCGAAGACGGTCGCCACGAACTGGGTGGCGTTCTTCGACCCGGCGACGCCGACCGCGACCAAGGTGACCCTGCTGGAGAACGGCTCGAAGTTCTCCTCGGTCCTGGCCGGCGAGGCGACCAATGCCCAGGCGAAGGAAACCGCAGCGCAGGTCACCGCGGTCACGGTGACCGGCTCCACGGCCAGCGTCACCTGGAACCTGCTGCTGTCCGGGATGCCGGTGATCAAGGGCCAGAAGGGCCAGGCGGTTCTCAGTAAGGGCGTGTGGCAGGTCCGCGACTCCAGCTTCTGCGGCCTGCTCAGCATGCAGCCGCCGGTCCCGGCCGCCTGCAAGTCGTAAGGACGAACGACGGCGCCCGGCCCGCTGCGGGCCGGGCGACCATGGACGCCTGCGCCGGCCACGATCCAGGTGCTCACGCCGCGCTGGTAGGCGATAGCGTCTTCCCGCAGAGCTGGCTCGGGCTGTGGTGTATTGCCCAGGTGCTGCCCGTGCCAATGCTGCCCGAACAGCTCGCTAAATAGGTCGACAAATGCAATGATCTAACTATGTCGGAAATGCGATACCGTGCTCTGACCAGTTCCGCGTGAAACGGGGGGGCTCATGCACCCGGTAGATATCGCCGCGCTGTTGCTACGGGCGGTTCTCGGCATCACCATGCTGGCCCACGGCTGGAACCACGCGTTCGGCGGCGGCAAGCTCCCGGGCACCACCCGCTGGTTCGCCTCCATCGGGATGCGGCCCGCCTGGGTGCACGCCTACGTGGCGACCGTCACCGAAATAGGCTCCGGCGTGCTGCTGCTGCTCGGGCTGCTCACCCCGCTGGCGGCGGCCGGCGTCCTCGGGACCATGCTGGTGGCCCTGGTCACCGCCCACCTCAAGAACGGGTTCTTCATCTTCCGGCCGGGCCAGGGGTATGAGTACGTGCTGATGATCTGCGTCGTGGCGGTCGCACTGGCCGGAACGGGCGGGGGATGGCTGTCCCTCGACCACGTGGCCGGCTACCCGATCAGCGGCTGGGTGGCCTACGCGGTCTGTGTGGGGGCCGGCGGCATCGGCGCCGCCCTCACCCTCATCACCTCCTGGCGCCCGGCCCCGCCGGTAACCGAGACGGCCGACGCCGAACCGTCCGCCGCCTAGGCATCATCGGCGAACCGCACGTGATGGGCGACGGCGCTGGCGATGAGTCGCGTTCCCTGCCGACTCTGTGCCTGCAACTGCCGTGCCTGCGTATCCCAGGCGCCACGCGCAGAGCGCCCCGCTCGGAGTGCGCCCGGGGCGGCGGGCTCGCCCGTCTCGCGCCACGACGATCATGGCAGGCACCCGGTCGAGCTGCCTGCTGACGTCGCGGGCGGTGGACGTGGGGTCGGCCGGCACGATCCAGGCGCCTGACCGCGCGCACGCGAGCCAGATCGCGACGAAGGCGGGGCAGTTGCGCAGCACCACGTGGACCGACGACCCCGGCCGCACCCCCGCCGCCGCCAAGGTCGCGCCCATGCGCGTGACAACCTCGTCGAACTCCCGGTACGTCCACTGCGACACCGAGCCGTCCGGACCCTCGAAGATGAGGAACGGCCGGTCTCCGCAAGCACTCACCGCGGATGACCAGCGCTGGGCGAACGTCATCCCGGCACCGGACGGCGCGCCGGCCCCGGGGGAACCGCCGGGGAGCCGCTCACCGGGCGAAGGCGGCCCCGGCCGCCCGCTCCAGGCGGCGCAGCAGGGCGGGCCATTCGACGCCCGAGTCGAGCTGGCCCGCCCACTGCCGCGCGGTCAGCTCGGTCGTCTCCCGCGGCGGGATGATCAGCGGCAGCCCGGTGGCCTGGGCAAGCAGCTGGCTACGGGCCGCCTTCTCCAGGTAGAACATCTCCACGAAGGCCTGCGCCACGGAAGCGCCCACGGTCAGGCTGCCGTGATTGCGCAAGATCATCGCCGCGTTACCGCCGAGGTCGGCGATGAGCCGCTCCCGTTCCCCCCGGGACAGCGCGATGCCCTCGTAGTCGTGGTAGCTGATCCGGCCGTACAGCCGCATCGCGTGCTGGGTCAGCGGGAGCAGGCCGTCCGGCAGCGTCGACAGGGCCATCTGCGCCTCGGTGTGCAGGTGCATGACGCAGCCCGCGTTCTCCCGCACCGAGTGGATCGCGCCGTGGATGACGAAGCCGGCCGCGTTCGGCTCGTAACCGCCGCTCTCGCCGATGACGTTCCCGTCCAGGTCGATCTTGATGAGGCTGGACGCGGTGATCTCGTCGAACCCCAGGCCGAGCGGGTTGACCAGGAAGTGATGCTCCGGCCCGGGCACCCGCGCGGAGATGTGGGTGTACACCAGGTCGTCCCAGCCGAACAGCGCGCAGAGCTGGTAGGCGGCGGCCAGGTCGCGCCGCACCGCGGTCTCGGCCGGGGTGCGGTCCCCGGTGTCGGCCAGGTGGCTGGCGTGCAGCCGGAAGTCGGTGTAGACGGTGGTCTCGCTCATGCGCTGCTCCTGTGCTCGATGCGGCTGTGCTCGATGCGGCTGTGCTCGATGCGACCGGGCCGTCTCAGACCAGGGACACGCCGCCGTCCACCGGCAGCGTGTGCCCGGTGATGAACGCCGCCTGGTCGGACGCGAGGTAGACCGCGGCGGCGCCGATCTCGGGCGGCCGCGCGTGGTTGCGCGGCAGCGCGGTCTTGCGCCCGATGGCCATCATGCGCTCCGGGTCTTCCGCCCGGGCGCGGGCGAACACGCCGTGCTCCGGGTGGAGCCTGCTGCCGCTGCTCATGTCGCTGTACGGGTCGTCCGACCGGGTCCCGTAGGGAGCGACGGCGTTCACCGTGATCCCGGTTTCGCCGAGTTCGAGCGCGAGCACCCGGGTGAACGCGTGCACCCCGCCCTTGGCCGCCGAGTAGACCGCCAGGTAGCGGTCGCCGATGAACCCCGCGGTCGAGCCGATGTTGATGATCCGCCCGCTGCCGCGCGCGAGCATGGACGGCAGCACCAGGTGGGTGCAGCGGAAGGTGGTCATCAGGTTGAGCTCCAGGTCGGCCTGCCACTGCTCGGGGGTCGAGGACGCGAACGGGGTGACCGCCACGTTCCCCCCGACGTTGTTCACCAGCACGTCGATGTGGCCGAAGGCATCCAGGGCGTCGGCCACCATCCCCGCCACCTCGTCGGCGACGGTCATGTCGGCCGGCCGCCAGAGCGCGTCGGCGGCCCCTTGCTCAAGGGCGAGCTTGGCTACCAGCTCGCCCGCGACGGGATCGCGCCCGGTGATCACGACCCGGGCGCCCTCGGCGGCGAACGCCAGCGCGATGCCCCGGCCGATGTTGGCGGTGGCGGCGGTGACGATGACGACCTTGCCCGCAAGTCCCGTCTGCACTGTGTCTCCTTGGCTGGGGCTCTCCTCGCTGGGTGGCGAACCCGCTGTCCAGCTTAGAACTATATCAGTATGATGATAGAACTGAAAATACCGAACGGATGGTGGGTGACTCATGCCGGCGCTCCTGAACGAGGACGAGCGGGCACTGCGGGACGCGGTGCGGTCCTTTCTCGACAAGAAGGTGGCGCCGCTGGTGGCGGCGCACGAGCAGGCCCGCACGTTCCCCTGGGAGCTGCTGCCGCAGCTTTACGACTTCGGCTACGTCCGGGGCGGCGTGCCCGAAGCGGCCGGGGGCGACGAGCTGCCGATGATGATGCAGGCCATCCTCATGGAGGAGGCCGGCCGCTGCTGGGGCTCGCTGCGGACCACCGTCAACGTGCAGGGCATGGTGGCCCGCGTGCTCGGCGCCGCCGCCGACGCCGGGCAGGCCGAGCGCTTCCTCAAGCCGCTGCTCGCGGGGCGCCGGTTCGGCTGGTTCGGGCTGACCGAGCCGGACGCGGGCTCGGACGCGGGCGCGCTGCGGACCACCGCCCGGCGCACCGGAGACGGCTTCGTGGTGAACGGCAGCAAGCTCTACATCACCAACGCCCTCGGGTGTGACTTCGGCATCCTGTTCGCGCGGGTGGTGGACTCCGGCGGCACCGACCACGGGATCACCGGGCTGCTGGTCGACGCGGCCGAGTCGCGGTTCGGCGTGCACGACATCCCGCACATGCCGCTGCGGTCGACCACCAGCTGCGAGCTGACGTTCGACGACACCTTCGTGCCGGCGGGCAACGTCCTCGGCAAGCCTGGCGGCGGCCTGTCGCTCGGCATGGCGGCGGTCAACGCCGGGCGGCTGAACATGGCGATGGGCGCGGTCGGGCTGTCCCAGGCCTGCCTGGAAGAGTCGATCAAGTTCTGCCGCCAGCGCGAGCAGTTCGGCAAGCCGATCGCCGGGTTCCAGCTGGTCCAGCAGATGGTGGTGGAGATCGCGACCCTGACGGAGACGTCCCGGCTGCTCGGCTACCACGCGGCCAGGGCCATCGACGCGGGCGAGCCAGGGCGTTACGAGTGCTCGATGGCCAAGTACTACTGCGGCGAGTCGGCCGGGCGGGCCGCGACCCTGGCGCTGCAGCTGCACGGGGGAGCGGGGCTCATGGAGGAATCGCCGGTCGAGCGGTACTTCCGCGACGCCCGCGAGGCCACCATTCCCGAGGGGACCAGCCAGATCCAGATCCTGCACCTGGGCAAGGCGCTGCTCGGCCATTCGGCGCTCCGCTAAGTGCGCGCGGCCTGAGTGGGACGGGTCACCTTGCCCCCGTTCGGCTATCTCATTATATTAGTTATACAAATAGACTCTTCCTCGCCTACCGGGAGCCCATCGCCCATGTCATCAGCCGCCGGCTCATCGGCTGCGTCCGGAGACGTCCTGGTCCGACGCGAGAACGGGGTCCTGATCGTCACCATCAACCGGCGTTGCCGCCCTCCGCGAGCGCCGCGAACCGGTCTGGCAGGACAAGTGACCGATGGCTGACGACGTGGACCAGGGCAAGGTGGCGGTGATCACCGGCGGCGGCCGCGGCTTCGGCAAGGCGTTCGGCACCGCGCTGGCGGCCCGGGGCGCCCAGGTGGTGCTGGCCGACATCGACGGCACGGCCGCCGCGGCGGCCGCGGCCGAGATCGCGGACAAGGGCGGGAGCGCCTCTGGCGTAACCTGCGACGTGGCCGACGAGGCCGGCGTGGCTGCGGTGTTCGGCGAGGTCGCGGAGCGGCACGGCGGCATCGACATCCTCGTCAACAACGCCGGCCTGCACTCGGCCGCCTACAACAGGCCCTCAGCCGAGATCGGCATCGCCGGCCTGCGGCGGCTGTTCGACGTGAACGTCATGGGGGTCTACATCTGCTCGCTGGCCGCCCGGCCGGCGATGAGCGGCCGGGCCGGGGCCGCCGTCGTCAACATCTCCTCGTCGGCCGCCTACGCCAACCGGGCCGCCTACGGGGTGTCCAAGCTCGCCGTCCGCGGCGCCACCGCCCAGCTGGCGCGCGAGTTCGCCGCCGACGGCATCCGGGTCAACGCGATCGCGCCCGGCCTGATCTTCACCGACACCATCCGGGCGGAGCTGCCCAGGGACGAGGTGGCGCGGGTCATGGGCCAGCAGATCCTGCCGCGCGAGGGGGAGGAGCAGGACATCGTCGACGCGCTGCTGTTCCTCGTCTCGCCCGCCGCGTCGTTCGTCACCGGGGAGACGCTGCGCGTCACCGGCGGCTTCGCGCTCTCCGTTTTATCCCTAGCGCCCACATGGAAGGAACAGCTCATGCGTGACGCCGTAATCGTAGACGCGGTGCGTGCGCCCATCGGCCGCCGCAAGGGGACGCTCAGGCAAGTGCACCCGGTCGACCTGTCGGCATCCGTGCTGACCGCGCTGGCCGCCAGGAACCAGCTCGACCCGGAGCTGATCGAGGACATCATCTGGGGCTGCGTCACCCAGATCGCCGAGCAGTCCACCAACGTCGGCCGGCTGGCGGTGCTCGCGGCTGGCTGGCCGGAGGCGATTCCCGGCGTCACCCTCGACCGCGCCTGCGGATCGAGCCAGCAGGCGGTGCACTTCGCCGCCGCCAGCGTGGTCGCCGGCCATTACGACCTCGTGGTGGCCGGCGGCGTGGAGTCGATGAGCCGGGTCCCGCTCGGCTCCGCCCGGGCGGTGGGGGAGCCGTTCGGTCCCCGGGTCAAGGAGCGCTACCAGCGGATGAGCTTCAGCCAGGGCCTCGGCGCGGAGGACATCGCCCGGCGCTGGGGCTTCTCCCGCACCCAGCTGGATGAGTTCGCGCTCGAGTCGCACCGCAAGGCGGCGGCCGCGACCGACTCCGGCGCCTTCGCCGGCCAGCTCGTCCCGGTCAGCGGCCCGGACGGCGAGCTCACGGCCGACGAGGGCATCAGGCGGGACTCCTCCCTGGAGAAGCTGGCGTCACTCACGCCCGCCTTCCTCGACGACGGCGTCATCCACGCGGGCAACAGCTCGCAGATCTCTGACGGCTGCGCTGCCCTGCTGATCACCACCAGCGAGCGGGCGGCCGAGCTCGGCCTGCGGCCGCTGGCGCGCTTCCACTCCGGCGCGGTCACCGGCGACGACCCGGTGACGATGCTGACGGCGCCGATCCCGGCCACCGCCAAGGTGCTCAAGCGGGCGGGCCTGACGATCGAGGACATCGGCGTGTTCGAGGTCAACGAGGCGTTCGCGAGCGTCCCGCTGGCCTGGGAGGCGGAGACCGGCGCCGATCACGCGCGGCTCAACCCGCTTGGCGGCGCGATCGCCGTCGGGCACCCGCTCGGGGCGTCCGGCGCCATCTTGATGACGCGGATGGTGCACCACATGCGTGACCACGGGATCCGTTACGGCCTGCAGACGATGTGCGAGGCCGGCGGCATGGCGAACGCCACCGTCATCGAACTGCTCACCGACTGACCGGTCCCCCGGCACCCCCGCCCGCACACCCACGCCAACGACATCCACCAAGGAGCAGCCGTGCACCTCGATTCCGTCTCCGCCCTGGTCACCGGCGGCTCGTCCGGGCTCGGCCTGGCGACCGTGCGCCGCCTGCTCGCGGCCGGCGCCAAGGTCGGCATCGCCGACCTGAACCCGCCGTCCGACGAGGACCTGGCCAGCCTCGGCGCGGGCGTGCGCTACGCCAAGACCGACATCACCGACGAGGCCGAGGTGAACGAGGCGCTCGACGCCTTCGAGGCCGCGCACGGCCCGCTGCGGGCGGTGGTGCACTGCGCGGGCCGCGGCGGCGACCGGGTGCGGATCCTCGATAAGGAGGGCAACCCCGGCTCGCTCGAGACCTTCGCCGAAGTCGTCCGGGTGAACCTGGTCGGCACCTACAACGTGCTGCGGCTGGGCGCGGCGCGGATCGCCCGCACGGAGCCGGTGAACGGCGAGCGCGGCGCCATCGTGCTCACCGCGTCGGTCGCGGCCTTCGACGGCCAGATCGGCCAGACCTCCTACACCGCATCGAAGGCGGCGGTGCACGGCATCACCCTCGTCGCGGCGCGCGACCTCGCCAGCAAGCAGATCCGGGTGAACACGATCGCCCCCGGCACCTTCGACACGCCCATGCTCGCCCGCCTCAGGCAGGACATCAGGGACAGCCTGGCCGCCGCGGTGCCGCACCCGAGGCGGCTCGGCAACCCGGACGACTACGCGCACCTCGCGGTCAGCCTGCTGGAGAACCCCTACGTCAACGGCGAGACGATCCGCCTCGACGGCGCCATCCGGATGCCTCCGCGCTGACATCCATGACAGGAAGACCCGTGTCACATCCGAACTACGCGGTCGCGGAAGCCTATCTGGCGGCGGTCACATCCCTGCGGCAGTAGCCGCGCGAAGTCCACGGCAAGCCGGATGGTTGTGGCAACCAGCCGCCTATAGCCGGATCGTTGCCACAACCATCCGGTGGCTACGGGTGCCACGAAGGAGGTCTAGATGCGCATCGAGCGCGGACGGGTCGCCGTTGTGACTGGTGGTGCCAGCGGGATCGGCTACGCGCTGGCCGCCGCCGCGGCCGCGCACGGGCTGCCCGTGGTGCTGTCCGACGTCCGCGCCGGCGCCCTGGACGCCGCCGCCGCGGAGCTTCGCGGGTCAGGCGCGGCGGTGACGCCGGTCGTCGCGGACGTGTCCCGGCCGTCTGACATCGACCGCCTCGCCGAGACCGCGTTCGCCCTCGGCTCGGTCCAGCTGGTCTGCTCCAACGCGGGGATCGTCGTAACCGGCCGCGCGTGGGAACTGACCGCGGCCGACTGGGAGCGGGTGATGGGCGTGAACTTCATGGCCACGGTGCACGTGGCCCGCGCGTTCGTGCCCCGGCTGCTCGAGGCCGGCCAGCCGGCCCGGCTGCTGGTGACCGGGTCGATGGCCTCGGTCACTGCCCGGCCGCAGATCAGCTCATACGTCGCGGCGAAGCACGCGCTGCTCGGCCTGTGCGAGTCGCTCAACCACGAACTGGCCGCCGCCGGCGCCGACGTCGGGGTGACCCTGCTCATGCCGGGCAAGGTCGCCACCGGCATGAGCCGCGCGGACTATCCCGACGCGATCACCCCGGACGAGGCGGCCCGAATCGCGTTCGACGCGGTCACGCACGGCCGGCCGCTGGCGTTCACCCACGCCGACCGGATCCCCGAGGTCCAGCAGCGGTTCGCGGCGATCATCGCCGGCGGCCGTCCCCTCCCGCGCGGCGGGCCGGCCGGTTCGTTACCGGCCGGCCCGTCGCGGTTGGCTTAACCGCTGTGGCTGCTCAGCGCGACCAGCGCCTGGGCCAGGGTGAAGTACTTGTTCGTTCCCAGGTCCCGCACGGTTCTGATGTTGAACGCCGCCGCCAGGTGCTCGGCGTCGCCTTCGCTAACCCCGGCCAGCGCCGCGACCGGCGCGTCAAGGAGCTCGGT
>DASWAE010000145.1:0-2833 GCA_036391275.1 Trebonia sp. | reverse complement strand
ACCGGCCAGGCCGCCGATTGCCCCGCCGATCTGCCCGGCCCGTACGGTCAAGCCGATCAGGAACTGCTCGATTTCCGCCGGAACCTCCGGCCCGTCCTTCGCCACGACCCAGAGCATAACCAACTGCCGACGGGCGCTTCCGACCGAAACTGGATTGAATAACATGTATTCGCGCTGCTGCAGCCGACGCACCTATTCGGCGTTATACGGGTGATCCTGTCAAGCGGGCGCGCGGGCCGGTGTTGGTGATCATGGTGTGGCTCGCTGAAGAAAGTGCCGGTGAACCGCTTTGTCATTACTTGCCCGGCAAAGGTGCGTTGCGTGCGATGATCACCGTGCCAGATTGGCCGATAGGAAGGTTCCTCCACGTGCGTGCACACCCAGCCGCCCGCCGGGCGCGTGACCTGGCCGGCGTCCTGCTGACCACGGCGGCGCTCGCCGGACTCTCCGCCGTCCCAGCAGGCGCCGCGGCGGTCCGTGCCGTCCCGGCGTCGGTGCTAAGAGGTACCGGCGTCCTGAACGACGTGACAGCCACGTCCGCGCAAAATGCCTGGGCGGTCGGGCACTTCGGGAGCCTCACCGGGCCCGAGGCGCTGATCGAGCACTGGAATGGCCGCGCGTGGCGCCGGGTCGCGCTGCGGCCGGCATCCGGCTGGCTCGATGGAGTCGCCGCCGTCTCGGCCCGCGATGTGTGGGCCGTCGGCATCTCCGGCATCCGGCCACTCATCTTGCACTACGACGGCACTGCGTGGCGCCGGGTGGCCAGCCCCTCGCTGCCAGGCACCCGGTCACTGCTCGCCGATGTGACGGCGATTTCGCCGCATGATGTGTGGGCAGTAGGAACAACTGGCTCCAGAGCGCTGATCGAGCACTGGAACGGAACCGCCTGGACGCGAGTGCCGAGCCCGTCTCCCGGCGGGGGCGCTGTCCTGAGCGGAGTCTCGGCCGCGTCGGCACGCGATGCGTGGGCGGTCGGCGAAAGCCAGGAAGGACCGCTCGCGCTGCGCTGGAACGGCATCGTCTGGCGGCAGGTGCCGATTTCCTCCCCCAGGTCGCGGCTGGTGCGGGTCACAGCGATCTCCGCGACCCAGGCGTGGGCCACGGGGTCGGCCGCCGCGGGCGGGATTCTCATCGAGCACTGGAACGGCCGCGAGTGGCGGCGGATGCCCGTCCCGGCCCTGGGTGACACGGCCTCGCTCGTCGGGGTGTCGGCGACCTCGGCGCATAACGTCTGGGCCGTGGGCGACGTCGGCGTCTCGCTGGCCGCTCACCCTGCCCTGGCCTGGCGCGCATCCCGGGTCGCGGGCGTCGCGGCGGTGCGCGTTTCCGCCGCGGCGCCCACGCCGCTGATCCTGCACTGGAATGGCAAGGCGTGGACGCGGGCGAGCGTCCCCGTGCCGACGGCCGGCGGCGAGCTCATCGGGGTCCGCGCGGCGTCCGGCCGGTCGGCCTGGGCCGTCGGCTGCACCAGGACATTCAGCGCGGCAAGGGCCAGGCCGCTGGTGCTGCGCTGGAACGGCGCAGCCTGGCGGTGACCGCGTAACTGAGCCGGCCAGGCGCCCGGCCGATTCCCCTTGCTCACTGATGGGCTCGCAGGCCGACGATCGGCAGCAGCGGTAGCGTGCGGCGGATTCTGGTTCGCAGTTACGTGCTGGGGGTTGCTGTTCCCCAAACGATGCACCCGCCGGACGCACCGCCAATCATCTGTAGGTCGAAGGTGACCGGTCCGTGCGTGCTTTTGTCGTCGCGGATGGCGACGTGTTCATCGATCGTCAAGCCGATCGCTGCGGAGTACTGCAGCGCACCGCCGCCCTGGAAGTCACTGATCAGTTCCGGTGTCGTGCCGTTGATGCCGTTTGTGGACGGGCATCGTGGCCGCTCGGATCTCGCGTGAACGCGCAGGTTAAGCGGCGAGTTTATGCTTTTGACCGTGGATCGACATGAGCGCGCGACCGAGGCGGCGGTACTGGACGTGGCCACCGGCACCGGCAACGTCGCGGTCGCGGCAGCCAAGCGCGGCGCTTCGGTGACCGGACTGGATCTGACTCCGGAGCTGCTCGACCGGGCGCGGGCCCGGGCGGCTGCGGCGGGCGCCAGCATCGACTGGATCGTGGGCGACGCGGAGCTGCTGCCGTTCCCCGACGCCAGCTTCGACGTCGTCACCTCGACGTTCGGGGTCATGTTCGCGCCCGATCGCGACCGGGCCGCCGCCGAGCTGCTCCGCGTCTGCCGCCCGGGCGGGGTTATTGGCCTGTGCTGCTGGACACCTGAGGGTGTCGCGGGCCAGTACATCGATCTTCTCGGCCGGCACCTCGGCGCCCAGCCAGACGACAAGCGCTCCACCGACTGGGGACGCCAGCGGTGGGTCCACGACCTGTTCACCGGCGCGGACGCGCGCGACAGCGGGGGGCTTGAGTTCGAATTCGCGCTGGATCACGCGGTCGCGGAGTTCGGGTCGCTCGACGCCGGAGTGGAGTTCCTCGAGTGCAACTACGGCTGCGCGGTCACCTCACGCGCAAAGCTAGAGCCCGCCGGGCGCTGGGAGGCGCTGCGCGCCGACATCAGGTCACTGTTCGACGCCAACAACCGCTCCGCAAGCGGCTCGCTGCTGCTCGCCGAGGAATACCTCCAAACGATCATCCGCATACCGCGCTGACACATGCCGGTGTATCAGCGGAAACGCGGAAGGCGATGAGCGCGGTTGTCGTCGGTGACCTGGACCGGCCCGAGAAGACGGATCTCCGCCCTGCTCCTTCGTGACAGCGACCTGACAGCGGCGATCGCCATCGTTGCACCGTGGACTAGGTGCCCCTCGACCACGCCGGAGCGGTGC
>DASWAE010000144.1:0-8906 GCA_036391275.1 Trebonia sp. | reverse complement strand
TGGATGTTTGGGCACACCCGGGTGTGCCCAAACATCCACTATCTTCTGCTCCTGACGCGAGGGGCGAAACTTCTTGCTGTTATCCCGGGTACGGAATAGGGAACTAGGGCGCGGACGCGGAAGTTGGCGGATGCACGGGCTGAGAGCGCGGTCGCGGGAGTCCGGGGCGGGAGCGGGCCAGAGGTTGTCCGTAGTGGGCACGTGCAGGATGTGACAGGGCTAGCGGGAACGTAGGCTGGAGGGGTGGCTACCTCGGAACTGGCACCTGAAGGACGGCGGATGCTGCGGCTTGAGGCGCGCAACGCCGAGACGCCGATCGAGCGGAAGCCGCCGTGGATCAAGACGCGGGTGCGCACCGGGCCGGAGTACACCGCGCTGCAGCACCTGGTGAAGTCGGAAGGGCTGCACACGGTCTGCCAGGAGGCCGGCTGCCCGAACATCTTCGAGTGCTGGGAAGACCGCGAGGCGACGTTCCTGATCGGCGGGGACCAGTGCACCAGGCGGTGCGACTTCTGCCAGATCGACACCGGCAAGCCGCTGCCGCTCGACCGGGACGAGCCGCGGCGCGTCGCCGAGTCGGTCGCCGCGATGGGGCTGCGCTACGCGACCGTCACCGGGGTCGCCCGTGACGACCTCGCGGACGGCGGCTCCTGGCTGTACGCGCAGACCGCGATCGAGATCCACGCCGCCGTGCCCGGCTGCGGCGTCGAGCTGCTCGTGCCCGACTTCAACGCCGACCCGGCGCAGCTGGCCGAGGTGTTCGCCGCGCGGCCCGAGGTGTTCGCGCACAACCTGGAGACGGTGCCGCGGATCTTCCGGCGGATCCGACCCGGCTTCCGCTACGAGCGCTCGCTCGACGTGCTCCGCCAGGCGCACGAGGCGGGCATGGTCACCAAGTCCAACCTGATCCTCGGCATGGGCGAGTCCCGTGATGAGATCGCGCCGGCCATGGCCGACCTGCGGTCGGCGGGCGTTGACCTGCTGACGATCACCCAGTACCTGCGGCCGTCGGCCAGGCACCACCCGGTGGACCGCTGGGTGCACCCCGACGAGTTCGTCGCGCTGCGCGAGGAGGCCCTGGCCATGGGGTTCGCCGGCGTGATGTCCGGCCCGCTGGTCCGCTCCTCCTACCGGGCGGGCAAGCTGTACGCGCAGGCGATCGAGCAGCGGGCGGGCGCGGAGCGCTAGCCGGCCCAGGGGCCGAGGACATCCTGGCGATGTGGACGGTCGAGTGGGTGATCCACCACCTCGACCTGACCGCGCACCTGCCGGGTGACCGGCTGGCACCGCGGCGGGACGCGCTCACCCTGGCGCTGCGCACCCTCGACGAGCTCACCGGCTGTCCCGCTCCCGTCCGGGCCGCAGGCCTGGACGCCGGAGCGGTACCTGCTCAAGGGCGCCAGCCGGCTGCCGCTCGACGACGCCGAGCGCGAGTTCCTCGGCGAGCGCGCCGCCGCGTTCCCGGCGCTCGGGTAGGAGCCCGCTGTCCCGTGGGCCACGCCGCCGCGGGTCATGGCCGGGGCCGGGGGTAGCCGCTACCGTTCTGTGGCCTGGGTTTTGACTTTTGCCTTGTCCTCGGTTACAGCCCGGTGGGCGCGAAACCGTATGCTCACTGGTGTCGGAACGCGGAGCGCGTTAAGAGGAAAGGCTGAGCCGTGGTTGACCAATACAGCGCCGAGGAGCTCGAGAAGGCTGGGCGGCTGAAGCAGATCCGGATGGTCGCGAAGCTGGTCAACCGGCAGAACAAGCGAGCGCTGCCGATCGTCTTCGGCTCCGCCGTCGGCGTCATCGTTGTCATCGCGGCGATCGGGCTGGTGACGGGGCTGCTCGCGCTGTTCATCCCGCTGGGCGTGCTGCTCGGCGTGATGACCGCGATGATCCTGTTCGGGCGGTTCGCGCAGCAGGCGCAGTACTCGGCGATCGACGGGCAGCTCGGGGCGGCGGCCGCGGTGCTGCAGTCCATGCGGGGCGACTGGACGGTGACCCCGGCCGTCAACGGCAACCGGACCATGGACGTGGTGCACCGCGCGGTCGGCAGGCCGGGGGTGATCCTGGTCGGCGAGGGCGTGCCCAGCCGGGTGGCGGGGCTGATCGCGGCGGAGCGGAAGAAGACCGAGCGGGTGGCGCACGGCGTGCCGATCCACGAGTTCCAGGTCGGCAACGGCGAGGGGCAGATCCCGGTCAGCAAGCTGCAGCGCAAGCTCACCACGCTGCCGCGGACGCTCAAGCCCGCGGCGGTGTCCGACCTGAACTACCGGCTCAAGGCGCTGCAGCCGTCCATGCAGATGCCCAAGGGGCCGATGCCCAAGGGTGCCCGCATGCCGAAGATGCCCAAGCAGCAGCGATAACGAAGCGTTACATCCGTACCACGATCGTGTCCGCGGCGCGGTCGTGCATGCCGCGCAGGTCACGGTCGGACAGGCACGCCGGGATCACGCACATCAGCAGCGCGGTGCGCACCGCGGCCCACTTGAAGCCGGGGGCGCGGCCGTTGGTGCGGATGGTGCGGATGCCGAGCAGCCGCTTGCCGACGGTTAGGCCGCTGATCGCGGTGAGCAGGTAGACCTCGACGGCGAACAGCAGCAGGGCGAGCATGTTCGCGTCCTGGTAGTGCGCGTCGGTGACGGTGAGGACGCTGTGCCTGACGATGCTCGACGCGATCAGGTAGCAGAGCACCCAGTCGACGACCAGCGCGATCAGCCGCCTGCCCATCGGCGCCACCGACATGGGGCCGTCCAGCGGCAGGCCGAACCGCTTGCCGGGGTAGTCAGGCGTATCATCGGCCACAGCGGCGCCGGGCGCGACGGTTTTGGCCGTGCTCCTGGCACGCGGGCTCCGGGAATCGTGAGACACACCTCTACGGTATCCGCACCGCCCGCGCGCCATGGCGCCGCATCCCCGGTGGCGTCGGCATCGTGGCTGATCGGACAGGTGTTGTGGCGGCAGCAGCCGGAACACGCGTAACACCCGCGAAACATCGGGGATACCGCTCGGAAATTGCGGAGGGCTACCTTCCAAAGCGAAGCCGCGCGGTAAAAATCGAGATATACGTAGCTACGCGCGCTGCCCTGGGAGGGTTGATGTCGTTCAGCAGTGGTGAAGAAGTCCTCGCGTTCATCGCCGAGGAGCAGGTGGAGTTCGTCGACGTCAGGTTCTGTGACCTGCCGGGGACGGTGCAGCACTTCACTGTCCCAGTTGAGACGTTCGACGCGGACGTCTTCACCGAGGGCCGGATGTTCGACGGGTCGTCGATCCGCGGCTTCCAGGCGATCCACGAGTCAGACATGCTGCTGATCCCGGACCCGTCGACCGCGGTGCTCGACCCGTTCCGTCGGCACAAGACGCTGAACCTCACCTTCTCGGTGTTCGACCCGCTGACCGGCGCCGCCTACTCCCGCGACCCGCGCAACGTGGCCGCCAAGGCGGAGGCGTACCTCAAGGGCACCGGCATCGCGGACACCGCGTACTTCGGCCCGGAGGCGGAGTTCTACATCTTCGACTCCGTGCGGTTCGCCACCAGCGCGAACGAGGGCTACTACCACCTCGACTCGGTCGAGGGCGCGTGGAACACCGGCCGCGACGAGGTCGGCGGCAACCTCGGCGCCAAGCCGCCGTACAAGGGCGGCTACTTCCCGGTGCCGCCGATGGACCACTACACCGACCTGCGCTCGGAGATGGTCAAGCAGCTCATCGCGTGCGGCATCGAGACCGAGATGCAGCACCACGAGGTGGGCACGGCCGGCCAGGCGGAGATCGACATCCGCTTCGACACGCTGCTCGCCCAGGCCGACAAGCTGCTGCTGTACAAGTACGTGATCAAGTCCGTCGCCCGCGCGGCCGGCAAGACCGTGACGTTCATGCCGAAGCCGATCTTCGGCGACAACGGCTCGGGCATGCACTGCCACCAGTCGCTGTGGAAGGACGGCGCGCCGCTCTTCTACGACGAGATGGGCTACGGCGGCCTGTCCGACGTCGGCCGCTGGTACGTCGGCGGGCTGCTCAAGCACGCGCCGTCGCTGCTCGCGTTCACCAACCCGACGGTGAACTCCTACCACCGCCTGGTGCCCGGCTTCGAGGCCCCGGTCAACCTGGTCTACTCGGCCCGGAACCGTTCGGCCTGCTGCCGCATCCCGATCACCGGGACCAACCCGAAGGCCAAGCGGATCGAGTTCCGTGTGCCCGACCCGTCCGCCAACCCGTACCTCGCCTTCGCGGCGATGCTGATGGCGGGCCTCGACGGCATCAAGAACAAGATCGAGCCGCCGGAGCCGGTGGACAAGGACCTGTACGAGCTGCCGCCGGACGAGGCCGCCGCCATCCCGACGGTCCCCGGCTCGCTCGAGGCCGTGCTGGACAACCTCGAGGACGACCACTCCTTCCTCACCGAGGGCGGTGTCTTCACCGAGGACCTCGTCGAGACCTGGATCGCCTACAAGCGGGAGCGGGAACTCGACGCGGTGCGGCTGCGCCCGACGCCGCACGAGTTCGAGCTGTACTTCGACGTCTGACGGCCTTACCCGCTCTGACTTGCTGTTTCGGGGTGCTGCCGTAGCGCTGTTCCGTCGCTGTTCCGTTAGGTAGGCGGCGAGAACGGCGTCTACGGCGGCCCCGGCCGGCTCGTCGCGACTTCAGCGCTCAGGTCTCGATCTTCTTTTTCATGTTGGTCAGGATGGTGTCGAGGTCCCGGTCGCCGTTCCAGGCGAACAGGTCGATGACTTTGTCCATGAACGGCACCTTGGTGGACCACTCGAAAGCCAGGGACAGGGTCGTGCCCGCCGGGTCGGGCTCGAAGGTCCACGTCCACATCGGCCCGGTGGAGGAGCGGTCCACGATCCGCTCGTCAGGGACGTACTCCTCGCGGGTCATCACACCGTGGACGTGGAGCAGGAGCATGGAGCTCTGCCACGCGTACGTCGACCCGACGCCCTGCGGGGTCAAGGTGACGTCGGTCAAGGAGGCACCCATGCCCTCGGACATCGCGCCGTAGAAGTGCCGCGGGTCCTTGACGTAGCTGAACACCGTGGCCACCGGGGCATCGATGTGCACGGTGCGCTTGTGCGTTGTCGTGGTCATGACACTGGGCTCCCTCTAGCTGAAACCCACCCGGCCGCGCCCTGCGACCTCCTGCTCATGAGGCATCCCTGCCACAGGCACCCGCAGTTTTCAGGTTCCCGCCCGGTCGCCTCGCCCGCCAGTGGCCAAGGTCCCCACTTCGGTCCCGAGACGGCTGAGGGCGCGGATGGCGCTAACCGCCGTGTCGTGTGCCGCGTGCCCGGCGCTGGAGCAGGCCGACCAGGCCGACCAGGCCGAGGAGCAGCGCCGTGGCGATCACGGTGTCCGCGAGGACAATCGTCGGGGGCGCGTTCCGGAAGCTGGCCGGGAGCGCGCTCGGGGCCTGGCCTGCGTGAATCGCCAGCCCAACCCATGCCTTAAGGCCCACCGGCCACCTCCGTGTTATTTACGCCCGAATTGCCGGAACATGACGATGGCATTGAATTTCGAAATCCGTGGCGCATCGCGGGCATAGCTGAAGTAACCGCTGAGTGCGGCCATGTCGATTTCGCCCCGCTTCGGACGCGGGACGCCGCGCGCAGCGCAATGCTAGCGCCGCTGTTACCGCAAATCGCTGACCCCGCGGGCGAGGAATCGGCGCAGTTCCGCTTGTCCAGATACATGATTCGGATGACATCAGGGTTTTCGTCACGTGGGGAACAACGGCAATTGCACGATGCGAGAACGGGACATCACAACCGTAACAGGAAAGCGGCCGGCTGGATGAGGCGGGTGGGCGCGAACGCCCCGCGTCGCGCTTGGCGCGGACGGCCTGCGGCGCCCGGGGCGTCTGGGGCGTCGGGACACGCCTGTCGGGGACGGGGATGATGTGCAATGCGGGCTGCTGGCCCCCGTGCGCGCCGGAGCCGACGTGGCGCCGGCGGGCGACACCGTGGTGCCGGCGGGCGGCGTGGTGCCGGCGGACGATGCCGTGGCGGGTGCGGCGGCGAGCCACAATGCGGGAACAGCGGTGACGACCGCCAGTCCGACTCTGGCCTTTACGTCCATGAATGACCTCCACGATATTTTCGCCCGATTTCTAGGGCATCAAGGCAGCATTCGGCCGCGCTATAAAAGAGCGCACAAGAATACGGCTTAATTAACCGCATAAGCGGCTTTGCCGATTCTTGCCCGGTTCGGGACACAGGGGGGACCGCAGACAGGGCAATGCTATCGCGGCGGCGTCCGCGATTCGCAGATTCCGACCTGGGATTGCGCCAGCCCCGCCCCGCCAGATGGGCGATTTCCAGGAATATCAGATCCTGCTCGATGCCCGGTGCAACGTTATTTGCTCACCGAGCGCGCGGTTGCCTACACCGACGTCGGCGTGCTCGACCCCGTACCTGACCAGCCGGGGCAGCGCCCGCACCGCCAGTTCATCACGCTGATCACCTGTACCCCGGTGACCCTTGCCTTCACCCCCTGGCGGATCGTCGTCCCCGGCGTACTGACCGGAATGACCCCGGCGACCGCCCAGGGATGATGGGTCCAATGTCTCATCGGGGCGAGATTACGGTTACCGGGATTGGCGAGGCTTGTGAGCTAGCTGATATTCGCCCTATTCGTCCCGGCATGCGATTTTGGTGAAGGCTTTTGTGGTTGTGAAGGCTTTTTAGCGCGATAGCGCGGAAAACCCTACATGATCATGCTCTTGGGCAGGGCGGTGGCCCTTTGGGAGCGGCGGCGGCGCTCTTTGGGAGCGGCGGCGGCGCCCTTTGGGAGCGGCGGCGGCGCCCTTTGGGAGCGGCAATGGTGCTGTGGGGAGTGATGGTGTCGGGGGTTTGCTGGATGGCGTTCCGGGTGTCCTCGCTGGTTAGGATGACCGGGTGGATGACGCGCGGTGGATGCGGCTCGCGGTCTCGCTGGCCCGGCGGTGTCCGCCGTCGCGGACCGCGTTCTCCGTCGGTGCCGTGGTGGTGGCCGCCGACGGCGCGGAGCTGACCCGCGGCTTCTCCCGGGAGGGCGGGGACCTGGCGGTGCACGCGGAGGAGGCGGCGCTCGGTAAGGTCTCCCCCGGCGAGCCGCGGCTGGCGGGCGCGACCATCTACAGCACCCTTGAGCCCTGCTCGCAGCGCAGGTCGAAGCCGCTGACCTGCACCGAGCTGATCATCGCGGCCGGGCTGCGCCGGGTGGTGATCGCCTGGCGGGAACCCGCGCTGTTCGTCGCCGACTGCCAGGGTGCCGAGCTGCTCATACGGGCGGGCCTCGAGGTGACCGAGCTGCCGGAGTTCGCGGCGGCTGCCGCCGAGCCGAACGGGCACCTCATCCGCTAGCGCAGCGCGTCGTCGGCCCAGAGCCTCGCGTGTCACTTTGGTCACTTCCTGGTCGAATTTGATCACTTTCTGATCGATGCGCCGGAAGCATTAGCTACCCGCCGGTAGATTAGAGCGGGTTACCGCGCGGAGGGGAGATCGCGCGGCTGCTCATCGATGAGCCGGTGATAGAGGGGCATGCATGGAAACGACGACGTTCACCGCGCTGTGTGAACGGGCAGGTCGCTGGTGGACGATCCGCGTTCCGCAGATCGAGGGCATGACCGTGCAGGTGCGGAGCCTTGACCAGGCCGAGATCGTCACCCGGCAGCTCATCTCGCGCACCCTCGCCATGCCGCCGGAGGCGATCCGGGTCGACGTGCTGCCCGACGCGCCGCTCCCGGTGGCGCAGGCGCTGCAGAAGAGGCACGTCGCGCGGCAAGCGGTGGAAGCGGCGAACCTGGCCACGCGCAACGCGCTCGAGGCGCTCGCCCGCGAGGGGTGCGCCTTCCATGACGCCGCCACCATGCTCGGCCTGTCGCCCGCCGAGATCGAGATGTACGGGTCCGGCGCAGACGCCGTGCCCGGCCAGCCCGCATCCAGCTCCGGCCCGCTGCAGATAGCCGGCCAGTAGCGCAGGATTAGTCGTCGTGGGGAATGACGAAATCATCGGGCGGATCGACTCGTACTGCGATGCCGTGCCGAGGCAGCGCGCCCGGGCCGAGGAGATCGGCGCGCTTGTGCTGTTCGTTCCCGTGGGAGCCGGCCATCCGTACTACGCCAGGCCGCGGGCGCTCCCGCGGGGCCCGGTGTCCGAGGCCGACGTGCGGTCGGTACGGGCCAGGCAACGGGAGCTGCTGATCCCGGAGTCGTTCGAGTGGATCGAGCAGACGGCGCCGGAGATGGCCGCGGCAGCGGCGGCGGCAGGCCTTCGGGTGCGCGCGCACCCGCTGCTCGTGCTCGGCGAGCTGGCACCGCCCCCTGACCTGCCGCCGCGGGTCGCGGTCGGCGTGCTCGACGCCGATGACCCGGACGTGGTCCCGGCGTGGGCGGTGCCCGCGGTCGCGTTCGGGCACCCGGGGACGGCGATCGGCCGGGCCAGCGTCACCGAGCGGAACAAGATCATCGCCAGCCACGACCCGCTGATCGTCGAGGCGCTGCGGGAGCGGCTGCGGGCCGGGCGGTCGGTGCTCGCCGCGGCCCGCGGCCCGAACGGGCCGCTCGGCGCGGGCAGCTACCAGCTGGCCGGCGACGTCGCGGAGATCACCGGGGTCGGCGTGCTTCCCGCCAGCCGCCGCCGGGGCCTCGGCGCCGCGGTCACCCACGCGCTCGCGGCGCATGCCCTGGCCCGCGGCGCGAGGACCGTGTTCCTTTCCGCGTCCGACGCGACCGTGGCGCGCATCTACGCCAGGCTCGGCTTCCGCGCGGTCGGCACGTCCATGATCGGCGAGCCGCCGGGCGCCTGAGTCGCGCGCCCGTGCCAAGCGGCCCGCGCTGAGCGGCCCGGGCTAAGCGGACTGCCGTGCGCGGCCCGGGCTAAGCGGACTGCCGTGCGCGGCCCGGGCTAAGCGGACTGCCGTGCGCGGCCCGGGCTAAGCGGAC
>DASWAE010000143.1:0-9191 GCA_036391275.1 Trebonia sp. | reverse complement strand
GCCGGGGCGCCGGGGCGGCGCGGCAGCGCGGCGCCGGGGCGGGGGCGTCAGACCACGTGGCGGAGCTCTTCCGGCTCGAACGACTCGACCGCGCTGGTGTCTACTTCGGTGACGTTCATGGTGCGGGCGACGGCGAGGGCCTCGAAGCGGCGCTTGCTCAGCCGCCGGTACCGCTCGCTCTGCTCGGCGAGGTCGCGCTCGCGCGCGTTCCGCGGCTCCGCCGCGCCGTAGCCGCTGTTGAAGCTGGCGGTGAGCTTCGCCCAGCGCAGCTCGAACCACTCCCATAGCCCGGGGTTCTCCGCGAGGACGCGCCGGGCGAGGTACGTGCCGTAGGCGATGTGCCGCCGCTCGTCGCGCTGGGTCAGCTTGAGGCCCGCCTCGAGCCCGGGGAGCTTGCCGCCGAGCCTGCGGAGCACCTGGTCCCAGTGCTGGTAGCCGGCGATGGCGAGCACGCCCTCGACGAGCTGGTTGTAGATGAGGGACGCGTCGAGGATGGCCTGCGGCGACTGGTCGGTGTCGAGCCGGCGCATCACCCGGGTGAGGGCGCCGTCGAAGACGCCGGTGCGGCGCTCGCCGAGGGCGGCCTGCTGCGCACGGACCAGGTCGTCCAGCGACGCCGGGTCCATGCCCACCGCGTCGAACCAGCGGCGGAACATCTCGGTGTGCTTGGCCTCCTCCATCGCGAACATGGCCAGGTACATCGTGTCCTCGAGGCGGCCGAGGTCGGACATGCAGCGCAGCAACGGGACGATGTCCAGCGTCACCGCCTCCTCGCCGACCATGAAGCCGCGGGCGGACATGGCGACCTGCGTCCGCTCCTCGTCGGTCATGCCCTGCCAGTCAACGGCGTCCTGCGCGAAGTCGATGTCGGCGGGATCCCAGAACAGCTTCTTGGACTTCTCCCAGAGCTTCCACGGCACCGACTCGTAGTCGAGGCCGCGGGTGGACCGGTAGCGGCCGATGTCTGTCTCCGTGATCTTGCCGCCCGCCGGCTCGGTCATCTGTCCTCCAAGGGAGCAGCCAATTCTAGAATCTGCGGCTCCATTAGACACCGTCGCCCGCGGCCCCACAACCGCGGTGAGCGGGGCCGCGCGGACCGGCCGGGAGGTGCAAGGCCGGGAGGTGGCCAGTAGGCCGCTGGGGCGGCGGCACAAAGCGCTACCTCGAGGGCTGGCATGGCGCCACCTACCTGGCCAATCGCCTTGTGCCTACGATCAGAACCGTGCGGGCAGGGCAAGCCGGGGAGGCGCCGGAGTCAGCAGCGGCAGCGGCGCTCCCGCCGCCGTCGCTTGACCTCGACGAGCCGGGGACGATCGAGTTCACCGCGGAGCGGGCGCTGGCCGGCCGGGCGCTCAACCGGTTCGCGCTCAGCCTCAGGTCGCCCGCGAGCCGCGCGGAATTCCTGGCCGACGAGCCGGGCTACCTGCGCCGCTTCGGGCTCAGCGACGAGGAGGCCAGGCTGGTCGGCGAGCGGGACTGGACCGGGCTGCTGCGCGCGGGCGGCCACCTGCAGGCCATGCTCAAGCTGGCCGCCACCGTGGGCGAGGACCTCTGGTCGATCGGCGCGTGCAACGCGGGCTGCGACCGCGATGTCCTGATCGCCGCCACGCCGCGCCGGGTGAGCGGCGTCCCGGCGCCGGGATCCCCGGCGGGCGGCGCCTGACGTGGCCGCGGTGATCGGCGGGATCGGCATCTCGCACACGCCGTCCATGGGGGCCGAGTACGACCGGGGCATCGCCAGCCCGGACGGGTTCAGCCCGCGCTGGCAGCCCTGGTACGACGGCACGCGGCGGGTCGAGGAGCTGCTCGAGCGCCTCGCGCCCGACCACCTCGTCGTCATTTACAACGACCACCTCAACCACTTCGACCTGGACAACTACCCGACCCTGGCGATCGGCGTCGGCGCGCGGTTCCGCCAGGCCGACGAGGGCTGGGGGCCGCGCGACCTGCCCGACCTGGAAGGCGACACCCGGTGGGGACTGCACCTCACCGAGGAGCTTATCGGCCGCGAGTTCGACCTGACCGTCAGCCAGGACCTCACGCTCGACCACGGGGTCTTCTCCTGGCTGCCGTACGTCTTCCACCGCGGAGGCGACGGCGCGGGCAACGGCAACGAAACCGGCGGCTGGCCGGTCACGGTCACCCCGATCGCGGTGAACATGGTCCGCCAGCCGCTGCCGACGGCCAGCCGGCTCCGCTCGCTCGGCCGGGCGATCAGGGCGAGCGTCGAGGCATTCACCGGGGACGACCGGGTGGTGGTCATCGCCACCGGCGGCATGTCGCACCAGATCAGCGGGGCGCGGTTCGGCATGGCGAACGAGGACCTGGACCGGTACTTCCTCGAGAACCTGCCCGGCCACCTCGATGAGCTGGTCGCCGTCCCGGTCCGCGAGTACATGCGGCTCGGCGGGACCGAGGCGGCCGAGCTGACGCTCTGGTTCACCATGCGGGCCGCGCTGTCCCAGCAAGCGTCGGCCGTCTATTCATTCCAGACATTCCCGGCTATAACCGGGTGCGGGGCGCTGGTGATGGCCGAGCCCGGCGCACTACCAGGCACAGACCAAGGTTCGGAGGCGGGCTCATGAAGCTAGGCACGGTAAGCGTGAACGGCGCGCAGCGGGTCGCGGTCGCGGTGGACGACGACCGCGCGGTGGTGCTCTACCCAGGCCTGACCGTGCCGGACCTGATCGAGGACTGGGCGGCGGCCAGGGACGCCGTCGACCGCGCGGTCACCCACGACGCGCGCAAGGCCGTCCCGGTCAGCGAGCTGACCTGGCTGCCCCCGGTGCCCCGCCCCGGCAAGGTCATCTGCGTCGCGCTGAACAACAGCGCCAACGCCAGCCGGATCATGAGCGGCCCGGGCACGCCGGCCACGTTCAACAAGCCGGCCACCTCCCTGCTTGGCCACGGCCAGCCGATCCGGCTGAAGAAGGAGTTCGGCCGCGTCCACCCCGAGCCCGAACTCGCCGTGGTCATCGGGAACGGAGGCGCCGACATTGACCGGGACGACGCGATGAGCCACGTCTTCGGCTACACCATCATCAACGACCTGACCTCGCCGACCATGCGCGCCGAGGACACGTTCCACTACCGGGCGATCCACCCGAAGAAGGACGGCACCGAGGGGATCGAGTACGTCGACACCTGGGTCAGCTACTCCGGCCGGTACAAGGGCAGCGACGGGTTCGGCCCGATCGGCCCGTGGATCGTCACCGCCGACGAGATCGGCGACCCGCACGCCCTCACCGTCAGCTGCGTGCACCAGGGCCGGCTGATCACCGAGGACTCGACGCGGAACCTGACGCACAAGGTCGCCGACGTGATCTCCTACATGTCCGGCTACCAGACACTTGAGCCCGGCGACATCATCGCCATGGGCACCGCGCTCAAGGCGTCCTCCGCCGGCGGCGGCGCGGTGCAGAACGTCAACCTGACCGAGCTCGGCGGCCCGATCGAGGTCACCATCTCCGGCATCGGCACCCTGAGCAACCCGGTGGAGGTGCGGTGACCGACCCGCTGGAGGCGCTGCTGCTCCGCGCGATGATCGACGCGGTGCTCGCGGACTGGGCCTGGCACCTGGATCACGGCGACTACGCCGCCGTGGCCGCCCTCTTCACCGAGGACGCCCTGTTCGTCCCCGGTGCGGTCGAGCTGCGCGGCCGCCCGGCGATCGCGAACCGGTATACCGAACGAAAGGTGGCCAGGTCTACCAGGCACACCTACAGCGGACTGCGGGTAAGCCCCGTGTCCGGCAACCCGGTGGACGGCGGCCCCGTGTCCGGCGGCACAGCGTTCGGCGCGGCCGGTGACCCGGACGCCCGGCCCGCCCGGGTGCGCGCCCAGTCCACCTGGGTCAGCTACGCGGTCAACGGGCCGGTCCCGGTGGACGACGTCGGCGTCTACCTCGTCGCCGACTTCCATGACGTGCTGACCTTGTGCGACGACGACCAGTGGCGGATCAGCGAGCGGCGCATCGTCCCGGTCTTCCGCGACCCGTCCCGCGCCCCGGCATGACGGTGACGTGGCGCGGCCCGTGCGAGATCGCCCTCCCGGACGGCGGCGAGCTGAGCGCCGAGGAGGCGGGCGACGGCACCCCCGTCGTCCTGCTCCACGGCTTCAGCTTCGACAAGTCACTGTGGGATCCCCAGTTCCCGGCGCTGACCGGGCAGCACCAGGCGATCCGCTACGACCTGCGCGGCTTCGGCCGCTCCAGCGCCCCCGTCGCCGCCCGGGGGCACGTCGAGGACCTGCTCGCGGTGCTTGACGCGTTCGCGATCAGCCGGGCCCACCTGGTCGGCCTGTCCCTGGGCGCGAACATCGCGCTGGCGACGGCCGCCCGCCACCCGGACCGGGTACGTTCCGTCGTCCTGGCCTCCCCGGGCCTGCCCGGCTACCCGTGGACCACCCCGCGGCCACCGGATGAGGCGGCCGGCGTCGCGCGCCGCGCGGGCATCGCGGCGGCGAAGGAGTGGTGGCTCGGCCACGAGGTCTTCCGCTCGGCCGAGCGCTACCCGGCGGCCCGGGCGCACCTGGCGGACATGGTCCGGCGCTGGCCGGCGTACCAGTGGGCCGACGGCCCCGCCACGCCGCCGCTGCCGTCCCTCACCGGCTACCTCGGCACGCTCCGGGTGCCCGCGCTGGTCATGAACGGCGCGCTCGACGTCCCCGGCTACCGCGAGATCGCGTCGGTGCTGCACCGGAAGATCCCCGGCGCGCGGCGCGAGGAGTTCCCCGACGCGGGCCACCTGCTCAACCTGGAGCGGCCGGCGCGCTTCACCGGGGAACTGCTTAGCTTCCTGGCGTAGCCGCCCCTCGTTCTGGATCATCGCACGGGCGGCTGGACGGCGGCGGCGGGGCGGGACGCGCCGCTAAACCTTACAAGCACCGGGCGGCGGCCATCGCCGACGCCCTCGCGGCGGCCTTCCCGGCAAGCTGACGGGTACTAGCACGCGTACCCAGGCGCCGCGTCCAGGCTTCTTGCTGTTATCTTCCCAGGCGGCACGCAGGGCGAGGATGGTGGATGTTTGGGCACACCCGGGTGTGCCCAAACATCCACTATCGTGGCGCACGGCCGCCGGGCTGGCGGCGCTAGGAGTACAGGCGGCCGGAGACCGGGTCGCCGGCCAGCAGGTCGGCCGGCTCGAGGCGCATCAGCTCGTCGCGGGTCCACTCGCGGTGCACGTCGGAGGCGATGCGGTGCGCGTGCCTGAGCCGGGCGAGCTCGAGCTCGTTGCGCACCGTGCGCGCGTTGGCGAAGTGCGGCTCGCTCATCATCCGGGACACCTCGGCGCGCAGCACGGCCTCCGCCTCGGGCGACAGGTAGTAGTTCGTCTGGCCGAGCATGAGCGCGCCGATCGCGGTGAGCTCGTCGATGTCGTAGGAGGCGAAGTCGAGGTGGTGCGCCAGCCGGGACCGCATGCCCGGGTTGGACTCGAAGAACACCTCCATCCTGTCCTTGTAGCCGGCCAGGATCACCACGAGCTTGTCCCGGTCGTTCTCCATCACCTGGAGCAGGATCTCGATGGCCTCCTGGCCGTAGTCCTTGGAGTCATTGCCCCGGTACAGGTAGTACGCCTCGTCGATGAACAGCACGCCGCCCTTCGCGCGCTCAAGCACCCGCTTGGTCTTCGGCGCGGTCTGCCCGATGTACTCCCCCACTAGGTCGTCCCGCATCGCGTGCACCAGGGAGGGGGCCTCGATGTAGCCGAGCCGGTGCAGCAGCTGCGCCATCCGCAGCGCCACCGTCGTCTTGCCGGTGCCCGGCGCGCCGGTGAAGCACATGTGCAGGTTCGGCCGGGGCGCGGTCAGCCCGAACCGCCGCCGCGCCCGGTCCACGAGCAGCAGGGCCGCGATCTCCTCGATCCGCTGCTTCACCACGGCCAGGCCGACGAGCTCGCGGTTCACGCCCGCGAGGATGTCATCGATGCCCGCGACGGCACGCTCCGCGGCGAACGTCACCTTCGCGTCGGGTCGCAGCGCGGTGCTGTTCTTGTCGCCGCCGCGCCTCAGCCGCCCGGACTTGCCCGTCTCCGGCTGAAACCCGTTCCCGCCGCTCAACTGGCCCCCTCATCAAGGCTCGCCCATCCCCCGCTTGCCCAGTATCCGGCTAGCCGGGAACATCAGCATAGAAGAGGTTCTTTACCTACTGGTATCACCCGGCACCGCCGGCCCTCCTCGCCGGGCCGGCCGCACGGAGGGGAGCCGGGACATGCCGGCCGCACCGGACAGACCCGAGGGCGACGGGCTGCACCTCGCGGTGGCGCTTGACGGCGCCGGCTGGCACCCGGCCGCGTGGCGCGAACCGGACGCGAGACCGAGCCCACGCCGACCGGGTGCGGTCACACGAGCTGCTCGCCCGCGACTGGGCCTGGGCGCGTCGCTCAGCTGAGGCGGGCCTCCGCGGCGGTGCTCAGGTGCGGTGTGCCGGACGCGTCCGCGACGGACCGGTCGAACCGGACCCGGGCCCCCGTGCCGCCAGACTCTGGGCCATCGAATTCAAGCACGGCGATCATGTTCTGGAACCACGGGCCAGCGGTGACCCGCCACCGTATCCCCGGCAGGCTCGCGCCGGCCAGCTTGGCGGCGATGGTGCCGACACGGCCGCTCGCCCAGCTGCTCGCGAGCTGCTGCGCGAACCGCATCTTGGGCGGCATGGCCTGGTGGAACGGCGAGCAGACGACCTCGTGGACGGCACTCTTGCGTGCTGTTTCCTGGCCTGTTGCTTCCTGGCCTGATCCTTCCTCGGGGGCCGGACCTGACAGGTCGACGACGGCCAGGTAACTGTGGTGCACGTCGCCCGAGATGACGGTGACCGAGGCGGGCGGATCGCCGTGCGTGGCGTGCTGGCCGGCTGCCAGCTCCTTGAGCAGCCGCTCAAGCCTGGCGAACGACGCGCCGAACGCAGGCCAGTGCTCCAGGTCGACCGCACGCCGCAGCCGCTCGCCGAAGCGCGCGCCGCGCTCGCCCCAGGCGCCGTCGGCGAGCCGTTCCGTCCAGGCTTCCAGGGCGTGGATGCCGCGCGGCAGCAGCGGCGGCACGGAGGTGGCGATGATCACGTGCTGCCAGTCGCCGGAAACCGACTCGGTGAGCCACTGCCACTCCCCCTCGTCGGTCATCAGCCGGGTGCCGTCCACCACCCGGCGGCTGCGCGAGTCGAGCATGACCAGGCGCACCCGGCCGAACGCGCGGCGGAACGACCAGCGGATCCCCGGTTCCCTCTGGTCGGCGCGGTGCGCCAGGTCAGCGAGCAGCTGCGCCGCATCGCCCCCCTGGCGGAGCTTGCCCCACATCTCGTCGCGGGCGAGCTCAGCCGGCGACAAGTTGCCGAGGTGCTGGTACACCCAGTAGCTCTGGAAGGCGCCCTCGATGCGGCTGCCCCACCAGGGCAGCGCCGTGACATCGCGGCGCCAGGCGGCGGAGGTGTTCCAGTCATCGTGCACGTCGTGGTCGTCGAAGATCATCGCGGTCGGGATGACGGAGAAGAGCCAGCGAACCTCGGGGTCGCTCCAGGCCTCCCGGTACAGGGCGCAGTACTCCTCGAAGTCGGCGATCTCGTCGAGTGGCGGGGCACCGAGTGGCGGGGCACCGGCTGACGGGGCACCGACTGACGGGGTGACGGGCGGCTGCGGGCTGGCGGCGGGGTCGGCGGCGGGGCCGCGGCGCTCGGCAATGAACTGGCGGGTGGCCGGACCCGGTTCGTCGGCGTAGACCTGGTCGCCGATCATCAGCAGCACGTCGGGCCAGCGGTCGCGCGGGATGTCCCGGAGTTCGGCGGCGAGCGCCGCGAGCGCGTCGACGCCCTCGGCGCCGTACCGCCGGGCACGCCTGTCCAGGTTCCGCGGCGCGATTTGCGCGACCCGGCAGGAGCCGAAGGCGAGCCGTACCGGCCGGTCGCGGCCGAGCGTCCGCAGCACGCTCGGCGGGAAACCGCCGTCGGCGAGCGGCCAGCGGACGATGCCGTCCAGCGTGACCGCGTACTCCTGCTCGCTGCCTGGCGTCAGGCCGTCCAGCACAACGAGGCCGTAGTGATGCCCGGCCACCTCGAAGGTCCGTGCCTGACGGCCGAGGATCTCGACCAGGCACTCCCGGTCCGTCTCGACCCAGACCGTGGCCTCCGTCTCACCCGCGTAACGCAGCATCGGCCCGAGCACGAGTGCCGGGCCGACGTTCTCCCCAGATGTCATGGCGGCCAGTTTCTCCTTGCCCGGCTTGTCCGACTGCTGGTCTCCATCATGGACTTCCCACGGGCCCCGGTCATATCCCGGCCAGATGCCGCGAATGCCCGGCCGCTCGCGTGCGGGCGCGGTGGCTGGCCGGCGGTTACCGCGGGAGCAAGGTGAAGTCGGCGAAGTCGAAGCCGGGTGCCACCACGCAGCTCACCAGGACCTCGGCATCCACCGCCGGGCGGGCGGCCTGCCAGTGGCCGCCGGGGACGACGTGCTGCGGCCGGTGACCGCGGGCCACGTCAGGGCCGACCGTTACCAGCAGCGGCGCGCCGGATGGCACGTCACCGTCGCCGCCGTCGAGCATGATGAGCGGGCCGCCGGAGTGCCAGAGCCAGACCTCGTCCGACCTGACCCGGTGCCAGGCTGACTCCTCGCCCGGGGCGAGCAGGAAGTAGATGCCGGTCGCGGCCGCTCGCGGACCCGGGTAACCGTCAGGCTGCCAGGATGGCCCGGCGCGCCAGGTTTCCCGGTACCAGCCGCCTTCCGGATGCGGTGCGAGGTCGAGCAGTTCAGCGGTGCGTGGCCGGTGACGCTGATCCATGCTGACCACTATGCCGGTTACCATGCCGGGACCGTCCGGGCCCGGTGCCAAGCCTGCGGGGTTGCGTTAGCGGCAGGATGGTTCGCGCGACCACCTAGTTAACCGGCCTTGCGGTTAACGGAGCTCGCCGGGTACGGACTGGCCGAAGATCGCGACGAGCAGGCACAGCAGCGCTACCGCGACGATCGACACGGCGATGAGGAACAGCCGGGCCGCGCCGACCGCCGGCAGGGCGTCCGCGGGCGGCCGGCCCCTGGTGACCCGTCCGGCCTGCCAGATGACCGGGGCGATCGCGAGGATGAGCAGGCCGGTGACCACGTTGACCTTGAGCGCCGCGCCGCCAAGGGCCGCGAACGACAGCGCGGTCCTGGTCCAGGCCAGCGACGTGCGCTCGCGGGCCAGCCCCGGGTCGCGCTCCTCCGGGT
>DASWAE010000142.1:0-29327 GCA_036391275.1 Trebonia sp. | reverse complement strand
GATCTGGAGGACACGTCGAGCCTGGGCCTGCAGATCGTCAGGACCCTCGTGGAAGGGGAGCTCGGGGGACGGATCAGCCTGCGACCCCGCGCCGGGGGAGGCACCACCGCGGTCGTCGACCTGCCGGTCCGCTATGAGCCGAAGTGAGCCGTCAGCACCCGAGCCGTCAGCGGTTGAGCCTCAGCGGTTAAGCCGTCGACGCCCGGGGGCACGCCGCGTCCCCCGGGCCGCACCGGTAACGGGTTATACACCCGCACGGGCGCGCAGCCGGAGCGCCCGGCGCTTGAGCGCCCGCCGCTCGTCCTCGCTCAGGCCGCCCCAGACGCCGGCGTCCTGGCCGGAGTCGATGGCCCAGCGGAGGCACTCGTCAAGTACCTTGCACCGGCGGCAGACCTGCTTGGCCTCTTCGATCTGGAGAAGCGCAGGCCCGCTGTTTCCGATCGGGAAAAACAGTTCCGGATCTACCTCACGACAGGCGGCGATGTGGCGCCAGTCCATGGAGTCCCCTTCTTGGCGTAGCGGCTGGTCATCGGTGCGGGCCGCCACACTCACTCAGTGCTTGTGAAGTAATTCACGAGCTTAGCGACATACCGGGAATATTGTTTTATTCCCGATCTTTGCGGTGCCGTGCGGATCGCAGCCGAGGCTCGGTAGAGTCCGGTCACGCCCTGAGGTGACGCACTCGCGTCAGCCGTGTTCGAACGCGCTGAGTTACGTCGCCCCAGGCACCGGATCTAGCCTCTCAACAGGGCAGAGCCAGCGCAAGAGGGCGCGGCCAACAGGCAAGCTTAAATTTATGTCAGATCTATCACAGTAAGAGATCTAAATCACGGTAAGCCACTCTTATCTCTCATGACACGCGGGCACGCCGATCGAGATCGCGGCTGCGGATCAAGTCGTACCCGAATAAGGTTCCGATTACACGTACCGGATGCGGTGACGCGACAACGCGCAGGGCGTCCGGCACGAACCGGAACGTGACCGCCTCGGTCTCGCCCAGGTACTCGCCGTCGATGTGGTAGGCGATCGGGCGGTCGGCCTCGAAGGCCAGCTCGGTCAGCGCGGACGCGCTGACCACGTCGCGCCCGCCGGGCAGTTCCTCGTTTCTCGAGTGCATCATGTGCCCGAGAGCGGCCAGCGTGGTGAGCGTGCGGAGCCGCCGCAGCGCGAACAGGTCAAGCCCGGAGCTGAAGTCGGCGTGCGCCGGACGGACCGGGTGGCTGCCCAGGTACGTCCACGGCGAGCTGTTGGTGACGACGCCCATGAACAGGCCGTTCACCGGCTGCTGGCCGGGCAGGCGCAGGGTGAGGGCCGGGCGGCGCCGGTCGGTGCGGTAGTACCTGCGCACCGCGGTCCGCAGGTAGGCCGCCACCGAGGCCCGGCGGCCGCGCGCCCGCTGCCGCTCCATGTCCCCGATGACCTCCGCGTCGACCCCGAGGCCGGCGCTGAACGTGAAGTACCGGTCCCCGGCCAGGCCGAGCCCGATCTCGCGGCGGTGCCCGGCGGCGACGGCGGCCAGGATCCGTTGCACCGCGCCGCCCGCGTCGGGCGGCAGCCCCAGCGTGCGCGCGAACACGTTGGCGCCGCCGCCCGGGATGGGGGCGAGGGCGGGGCGCTGCGCCGGGCCGGGTACCCGCATGAGGCCGTTGACCACCTCGTTGACCGTGCCGTCGCCGCTGAACGTGATGACCAGGTCGTACCCGTCGGCCGCGGAGTCGGCGGCGAGTTGGCCCGCGTGGCCGCGATACTGTGTTTGCCTGGTCGCAAGGTCAAGCCGGGAACCGAGCGCGCGGACCACCAGGCCGGCATCCCGTCCGGTCATGGAAGTCGCGCGCGGGTTGATGATCAGCAGCGCGCGCACGTTGCTCAGGTTAACGGTGCCGTGAAGGATGCGAGACTATGGGTATGCGGATGCTGGTCATGGCCGCCGGGGCACAGGCGGCCGAGGCGGCCGGCCTGTGTGTGGTGATCGTGCTCAACCTGATCGACTCCGCGTCAGGTAACACCTGGACGGCGTCGAACGCGATCGCGCTCATCGTGATCGAGGCCATGGTCGCGGCCGGCGTGGCCTGGGTCGCGCTGGGGATCGCCCGCGCCCGGCCGTGGAGCCGCACCCCGGCGGTGCTGACCCAGGTGTTCACCATCATGATCGCCGTCTGGCTGCTAGAGGCTCACCGCTACGCCTGGGGGGTTCCCGCCCTGGTCCTGGCCGCAGCCGGCCTCGCAGGACTGCTCGCGCCGTCCAGCTGGCGGGCGCTGGCCCGCCCGAACCAGGGGTTAGCGGCCCGGGGTTAATCGTCGACGGTGAGCCCGTCCCGCAGCTGAGCGAGCGTCCTGGCGAGTAGCCGGGAGACGTGCATCTGGGAGATGCCGAGCTCGGCCGCGATCTGCGACTGGGTCATGTTCCCGAAGAACCGCAGCAGCAGGATCTTCTTCTCCCGCGGCGGCAGCCGCTCAAGCAGCGGCTTGAGGGACTCGCGGTACTCCACGCCCTCCAGGGCATCGTCCACCATGCCGAGCGAGTCGGCCACGGCCGGCGCGTCCTCGTCACCCGAGTCAGGCGCGTCGAGCGACACCGTGGAGTACGCGTTGGCCGACTCAAGGCCCTCGAGTACCTCTTCTTCCGACATCTGCAGGTGCGCCGCGAGCTCGCTGACGGTGGGCGCACGGCCTTCCCGCTGCGCCAGCTCGCCGATCGCCTTGGTCAGCGAGAGCTTGAGCTCCTGGAGCCGCCGCGGCACCCGGACGGCCCAGCCCTTGTCCCTGAAGTGGCGCTTGATCTCGCCGACGATGGTCGGCGTGGCGTAGGTCGAGAACTCGACGCCGCGCTCCAGGTCGAACCGGTCGATGGACTTGATGAGCCCGATGGTCGCGACCTGGGTCAGGTCGTCGAGCCACTCGCCCCGGTTCCGAAACCGGCGTGCCAGGTATTCGACGAGGGGCAGGTGCAGCTCGACCAGCGTGGCCCTGATCCTGGCGCGCTCGGGGTCGTCGGCAGGCAGCGCGGCGAGCCGCTCGAACAGCTCCCTGGCCTGCGTGCGGTCGGGCGAGGAATGCTCAGACCGCGGCAGCGGCGGCGGGAGCTCCTCGCTCACCGTGACCTCAACCTCGAACTCGTCAGTCACCTGGACCTCGTATTCGCTGCTCAACTCATCCGCCCCGGCGCTTGGCGAGGACGATGGAGACCCGGTCGTCCGGGTTGAGCCTGGAGTCGACGGAGCCGGCCAGCGCGGAGAGCACGGTCCACGCGAACGTGTCGCGTGCGGGCTTCCTCGCCTCAGCGGCGGTCACCGACACGGTGATGGTCACCAGGTCGGTCCCGAGCTCGAAGACGCATTCCAGGTCGGTGCCCGGTATCGCCTGGGTGAGGAGCATCGCGCACGCCTCGTCGATCGCGATGCGCAGGTCCTCGATCTCGTCGAGGGTGAAGTCCAGCCGGGCGGCGAGCCCGGCGGCGGCGGTGCGCAGCACGGACAGGTAGGCGCTCTCAGCCGGCATCTTGACCTGCACGTAATCTGCCGTCTCGCGGCCACCCGGAGGTGCCGTCGGTGTGGCGGTGTCTTCGGTCACGTCTCTCCGTCGGTCATGTCACGTGGCCGGCGAAGCATGCCGGCCACTCATTGCAACTTACCGCCTCTACGAAACAGAACGGCAGCACCCGCCCTCGTGTTGGGGGGTACTGCCGTCTGTTTCGGAGCCTGGGGGTCGTCCCCCCCGGGCTAACCCTGCTTGGTTTCCCAGAAGATCTTGGAGATCTCCTCGATCTTGGCGAGCAGCTTGTCGGCCGTCTCGACGTCGAGCGAGCCCTTGGTGCCGGTGGCGCCCGCCAGCTTGGTGGCCTCGTTGAACAGCGTGTGCAGCTGGGGGTACTTCTCGAAGTGCGGCGGCTTGAAGTAGTCAGTCCACAGCACCCACAGGTGGTGCTTGACCAGCTCGGAGCGCTGCTCCTTGATGAAGATGGCGCGAGCCCGGAACGCCGGGTCCTCGTTGGCGGCGTACTTCTCCGCGATCGCCTTGACGGACTGTGCCTCGATAAGCGCCTGGGCAGGGTCGTAGACGCCGCAGGGCAGGTCGCAGTGGGCGTGGGCGACAGACTTCGGCGCGAGCAGCCGGGTGAGCAGCCTCATCGATTCCCTTTCTCCGTACCAGAACAGTAAGTTTGCTCTCCCGACACTACTCCGCCCCGCTGGAGTTAAACGTGCGTGGCTCCCTGAAGCGCTGGCCCCTGCTCCGCGTCGCGGTCGCGGAGCAGTCCATGCTGCCCGCCCTGCACCCGGGCGACTGGCTGCTCGCCTGGCGCACGCAACGCATCAGGCCAGGCCAGGTGGTGCTCGCCTGGCACCCGCGGTGCCCGGAACTCCTGCTCGTCAAGCGGGTGGCCTGGCGCGAGGCCGGCGGCTGGTGGCTGGCCTCGGACAACGCTTTCCCCGGCGCGGAGGACAGCGCCCGCTTCGGCCCGGTGCCGACGGGGAACATCGTGGCGGTCGTGCTGGTCCGCTACTGGCCGCTGCGCCGCTCACGCAGACCTTCAGGCTTATCCCGAACGGACGAGCTCTTCTTCCTGACTCTGCCGTTCAGAGTCCACATGACCCGGAACTTCAGGAAGAAGAGTTCGCAGGCTGACCCCGAGGGCTCCCCGCAACCCCTGGTCAGTGCCGTGGCGCGGGCGGCAGGTGATCCGGTTCGACGGCCTGCCGGTTGACCAGGTCGAGCATTTCCCGCCGCGGCAGCCGCGCCGCCATCGCCCAGAAGTAGATGACGAGGCTGAACCCGGCCACCACCAGCATGTCCCACCAGAACGGGATGTTGCCGGTGTTCGTGGGCGGCAGCGGCGTCGTCGCTGACTGGCCGCTGTACTGGCCTTGCCACGAGATGATGCCCATGCCGATGAGGTAGACCGGGAGCCACGTGGCCGACTTCCAGTCGAGCGGCGGCCGCTGCCGGTCGAACGCCATCGAGATGCCGATCAGCACGTAGCCGATGACCAGCACGATGCCGAGCTTCCACAGCACCTCGAAGCCGGACCAGTAGATGATCAGGTTGGCGATGATGAACGCGAGCGGCGCCATCACCGACGCCCCCGGCAGCCGGTAGGGGCGGTCGGCCTCGGGGACCTGGCGGCGGAACGCGCCAAGCGACAGCGGCGCGCCCGCGTACATCAGCACGCTCGCGGACGTGACCAGCCCGACCAGGGACTTCCAGCTCGGGAACGGCAGCAGGAACACCAGGCCGAACAGGAAGGCGAAGATCAGGCTGACCCACGGGATGCCGCGGCTGTCGACCTTGGCGAAGACCTGCGGGTAGTACCGGTTCCTGGCCAGGCCGTAGCCGACGCGCGAGGTGGAGGTGATGTAGATCAGCCCGGTGCCGAACGGGGAGATCACCGCGTCGATCCGCAGCAGCGTTGCCAGCCAGCCGAGTGCCACCGCGCCCGCGACGAAGGCGAACGGCCCGGACTCAAGGCCCTTGTCTGTCCCCGTCGCGGCCCAGCCGTGGGAGAGCAGGCCCGGTGTCAGCGCGCCGATGTAGACGACCTGCAGCAGGACGTAGATCGCGGTGCCGATCAGCACCGCCAGGATGATCGCGCGGGGCAGGTTCTTCTGCGGGTTCTTGATCTCGCCCGCTAGCTGGTCGGCCTGCTCGAAGCCGAGGTAGGCGAACACGATGCCCGCCGACGGGATCGCACCGAACAGCGCCTTGATGCCGTACGGCATGAAGCCGCCGTGCGAGCCGAAGTTGCCGGACTTGAACTGGGTGAACAGCACGATGATGGCGAAAATCGGAACCGCGACCTTCCACCAGGTGATCCCGCTGTTGACCTTGCTGAACAGGCGCATGGCGAAGAAGTTGAGCGCGGTGAAGATGGCCAGCAGCACGGCGGTCAGGCCGAAGCCGAGTCCCGTGGTGATCCCCGTCGAGGTGTTGTAGACGCTCGGCCAGTAGTAGGACGCGTACTGCATGACCGCGAAGCACTCGATCGGCGCCACGGTGACCGCCTGCACCCAGGAGAAGAAGCCGAACGAGATGCCCGCTACGCTGCCGTACGCGTAGTGCGGGAAGCGCGCTGTCCCGCCCGCCACCGGGTACATCGCGCCAAGCTCGGCGTGCACGAGAGCCAGGATGACGATCACGACGCCCGCGATGACCCAGCCGAGCAGCGCCGCGGTGCCGGCCGCCGCGGCGGCCAGCCAGGCGCCGAACAGCCAGCCGGAGCCGATGATCGATGTCTCCGAGGCCCAGGTGGCGCCGATCAGCCCCATTTCCCGGCGGAGGCCGACGTCAGTTGGCCTGGTGACAGTAGTCGTCTCCCCCGATTCAGCAGCCATGATGGAGCTCCCTTCTCGCTGCCGAGCAGTGAGCGTCCTTAGTTACCAGATCTGCTCGCTTTAATCTCTGAAGTTGACCCTACTAACGGTAATCATTACAGCACTCTCGGTAACTCTAGCTGGGATGTCTCGCCTTTCCCGTAACGCGGAGAACCCCGCCTCCTCGGGGTGGCGGGGTTCTCCGGTTATTGCAGGCCGGCCGCTAGCGCGGGCCGTGCCGGGGCGGGACTAGATGAGCGTCTCCGGCGGCACGTCATGCTCCGCCGACTGCGCGCTGACCAGCGCGAGCATCTCCTCGCGGGGCAGCTTGGTGGCAAGCGCCCAGTAGTAGATGACGAGGCTGAACGCCGCGATGATCACCATGTCCCACCACAGCGGGATCGTGTTGGTGTTCACCGGGGCCAGCTTCGCGCCGCCGCTGTACTGGCCGAGCCACGAGATGATGCCCATGCCGATCAGGTAGACCGGCAGCCAGCTGCCCGCCCTCAGCTCCGCCACGCCCATCTTCGGCCGCTGCGGGTCGAAGATCATGAAGAAGCCGATGATGACGTAGCCGATGACGATGCAGATGCCGAGCTTCCAGATGACCTCGAAGCCGGACCAGTAGATGATGAGGTTGGCGATGATGAACCCGATGGGCGCCCAGAAGAACGCGCCGCCGAGCCGGTACGGCCGCACAGCGTCCGGCACCTGGCCGCGGAACGCGCCGAGCGACAGCGGCGCGCCCGCGTACATGAGCACCGAGGCGCCGGTGACCAGGCCGACCAGCGCGTGCCAGCTCGGGAACGGCAGCAGGAAGACCAGGCCCGCCAGGAACGCGAGGATCAGGCTGGCCCACGGCACGCCGCGGCTGTCCACGCGGGACAGGATCGACGGGTAGTACCGGTTGCGGGCGAGGCCGTAGCTGACCCGCGAGGACGACGTCTGGTAGATGAGCCCGGTGCCGAACGGGGAGATGATCGCGTCGAGCCGGAGGATGAACGCGAGCCAGGACAGGCCGACGACCCCGGCGAGGCCGGCGAACGGACCGGAGTTGATGGTGGCGATGTTCGTGTTGCAGGTACCGGTCGCCGGGCAGACCAGGCCGGTCCAGCCGTGGCTCAGCGTGAGGATGCCCGGGTCCATCGCGGCGAGGAACACGACCTGGAGCAGGATGTAGATGGCCGTGCCGATGGCGACCGCGGTGATGATGGCCCGCGGCAGGTTCTTCTGCGCGTTCTTGATCTCGCCCGCGAGCTGGTCGGCCTGCTCGAAGCCGAGGTAGGAGAACACGACGCCGGCGCCGACGACCGCCGAAAGCACGCCCTTGACGCCGGTCGGCGCGAACCCGCCGGCCGAGGAGCCGAAGTTGCCGCCGTGGAACTTGAACAGCAGCACGATGATGGTGAACACCGGGACGGCGATCTTCCACCACATGAGCCCGCTGTTGACGTTCGCCAGCCACTTGATGCCGAGGAAGTTGATCCCGGTGAACAGGACCATCAAGACGATGGTCATGATGAACCCGGTGGTGGTGACGTTCCCCGAGTTGTGGTTGTACACGGCCGGCCACCAGTGCGACGTGTAGTTCATGACCGCGAAGCACTCGATCGGCGCGACGGTCACCGCCTGCAGCCAGGAGAAGAAGCCGAACGACATGCCCGCGAAGGCGCCGAACGCGAAGTGCGGGAACCGCGCGGTGCCGCCTGACACCGGGTACATCGCGCCGATCTCGGCGTGGATCAGGCCGAGGACGACGACCGCGACACCGCCGATGACCCAGGCGATGATCGCAGCCGGGCCGGCGGCCTGCGCGGCGTAAAGCGCCCCGAACAGCCAGCCGGAGCCGATGATCGAGCTCTCCGACGCCCAGACGGCGCCGATGAACCCCACCTCCCGCTTGAGGCCGATGTCAGTCGGCTGACTGACAGACGCGGAGCCAGTTTCAGTTGCCATGATCGATAGCTCTTTTCTCGTTTCTCGATCGTGCCCCGAGGGGCGCTGCCACGCGTCCCGCCGGATCCCGCCGGGAACAGGTGAGCGTTCAGTTGTGCAGAGTGAAGAACATGCTAGAGATCATCTACACATATGAGAAGGCTTGTCCCGGATTCGGTTCTATAACGCAGGTCATAGGGCTGTGTCAGGCAAAGTGCGGTTAATGACGCAACTGTCAGGTAACGCTCCGATGTCCCCGGAATTGCGGGCCAGTTTCCCGTTCCTGACGTTTATGCGTGGCAGTTCCGGTATACGGGAACGGCCATCGCTTGTGAACGGTTTCACGAGTGCGGCGGGCGCGGCCCGGACTCAGCTGCCATTCACGGTTGCGCCGGCGGTGCGGCTCAGGCGCCGGGCTCCTCGACGCGCTTGCGCGCCCGGTACGCGATCACGTTCGCCCGGCTGGCGCACCGGTCCGAGCAGTACCGCCTGGTGCGGCCGGCCGAGGTATCGATGAACACGCCGGAGCAGGGCGCCGCCTGGCAGACGCCGAACCGGTCGATGCCGAGCTCGGTGAGCCGGACCGCGAGGCCCATCGCCGCGCCCGCGGCGTACTTGTCGGACACCGAGCCGCTCTCCGTGTAGTGCACGTGCCAGGGCTGCCCGTCGTGCCCGGACAGCTGCGGGTGAACCGGGTACTGGATGAGCAGCTCGTTCAGCCGGGCGGCGGCGTCCGCCCCGTTCCCCTGCGAGCAGGCCACGAAGAAGCCGCGGAACTCGTCCCTGAGCATGCGGAGCGCGTCGAGGTCGGCGCGGGTGATGCCGTGGCTCAGGTGCTCCCGGTCGGCCACCAGCGACCGGAGCCCGTCCATGGACGCGAGCAGGTCGCCGCCCTCGTGCCCCAGGCTGGCGGTGTTCACCAGCCGCACGGCAAGTTCAGCATAGGATGACAGGTCCACGCGCGAAACCCCGCTGTGGTGGTAAGAGTTCTGTAATAGGCTGGTCCCGGTCATGAGTATTACAGAACGGCGCTGACGGCGCTAGCCGCCAGCCGCTCATGCCACAACATCCCAACGGGCAACCCCCGTACCTGGAGTGATCCGTCCGTGAGGCCGGGCTGGTGCGCCAACACGCCGTCGCACCCCGGCCGCGGCACACCCGTCTCCTGTAGCACTGATTTCTGGGGGTTAACCGTGGCCGATGAGGCTGGCTTTTCCCGTTTTCCGTCCCCGCTCGATGATGACCCGGTGTTCGCCATGCACCGGGGCGGCAAGATCGACGTCAGCCCGAGCGTGGACGTGCCCGACCGGGCCGCGCTCGCCATGGCCTACACGCCGGGCGTCGCCCGGGTGTGCACCGCGATCGCCGAGCAGCCCGAGCTGGCGAGCGAGTACACCTGGACGGGCAACACCGTCGCCGTGGTGAGCGACGGCACCGCCGTGCTCGGCCTCGGCGACATCGGGCCCGCCGCCGCCATGCCCGTCATGGAGGGCAAGGCGCTGCTGTTCAAGAAGTTCGCCGGCATCAACGCGGTGCCCGTCTGCATCGACGTCACGGACACCGACGACGTGGTGCGGGTGGTCGCCGCGCTCGCGCCGAGCTTCGGCGGCATCAACCTCGAGGACATCTCGGCGCCGCGCTGCTTTGAGATCGAGGACCGGCTCCGTGCCATGCTCGACATCCCCGTCTTCCACGACGACCAGCACGGGACCGCGATCGTCGCGCTCGCCGCGCTGCGCAGCGCCGCCCGCGTGGTCGGCAAGGAGCTCGGCGCGATGCGGGCGGTGGTCTGCGGGGCAGGCGCCTCCGGTATCGCGGTGTCGAAGATCCTGCTCGCGGCGGGCATCGGCGAGCTCGCCGTCGCCGACAGCAAGGGCATGATCTATGACGGCCGCGACGGACTGAACCCCGTGAAGGCCGCGCTTGCCCAGGTGACCAACGCGTCCGGGCACGTCGGCTCGGTGGAGTCGGCGCTGCGCGGTGCGGACGTGTTCATCGGCCTGTCGGGCAGCGTGCTGCCCGAGGAGGCCGTCAGCCGGATGGCCCCGGGCGCGATCGCGTTCCTGCTCTCCAACCCCGAGCCGGAGATCCACCCGGACGTCGCGCGCCGGCACGTGGCCGTGGTGGCGACGGGGCGCAGCGACTTCCCCAACCAGATCAACAACTCGCTGGCCTTCCCGGGGGTGTTCCGCGCCGCGCTTGACGTCCGGGCGACCACCATCACGGAGAACATGAAGCTGGCCGCGGCAGCCGCGCTCGCGGACCTGGTGGGCTCGGACGCGACGGCGGACTACGTCATCCCGGGTCAGTTCGACTCGCGGGTCGCTCCTGCCGTCGCGGCCGCTGTCGCCGCGCAGGCGCGGGCCGACGGGGTGGCTCGGCGGTAGCTGTCCTCCTGTCGGTGCGGGCCCGGGCTTGCGGGGGTCCGGCGGGACAGGTCTGCTGAGCACAAGACGCTCAGCCGAACGTCCCGGCGGACCCCCGCCGCGCCCGTGCCCTCGCGTCGCAGGTGGGCCGTCGCGCTTGTCACGCAGTTTCACGGGACGCGGGTCCTGGCCGAGGGCTCACGTCGCAAGGCCGCCAAGAGCGTTACGCAGCCGGCATCCCTCACCCGCCAGCTCGGGCCCGCCCTCGCATGAGCACCATCAGCCTCAGGTTCACCGTCGCCGCAGCTCAGGCCATGATCATGAAGGGTTTTGGGGGTTATAACACCTAGAACGCTTCACAACACCAAAATCCTTCATGAAAGTTGGCCTGTCCGGGCAGCTGTGCAGGTATCAGGCAGCTCGCCATCCTCGTCAGCCTCGTGTTCCCCGGCCCTCGACGCTGCTGGCGCGAACACCGCCGCCAGGCACTCGCCAACCGGGCTCCGGCCACTCGCCGAGCCGCCTCCAGCGACCCTCGAGCCGCCACCGGGCACCCGCCGGGTCGCCCGCCGGGGATCCGCCGGGTCGCCCGCCGGGGATCCGCCGGGCCGCCCGCCGGGGATCCGCCGGGCCGCCCGCCGGGGCAGCCTATGCGTGCCTGGGGCCTGCCGGTAGGGTCGGGGGCATGTTCGCTGTCTACGCCGCGCGTATCGATGCAGAGGAACCGCTGAACGGGCTGGAGACGGGGGAGCGGCCCGATCCGGAGCCGCCAGCGGGATGGGCCACCGTTACGGTCAAGGCCACGGCGCTGAATCACCACGACGTGTGGTCGCTGCGGGGTGTAGGGCTGCCTGCGGACCGGCTGCCGATGATCCTCGGGTGTGACGCCGCTGGCGTTGACGAGGACGGCAACGAAGTTGTCGTGCACAGCGTTATCGGGGACGCCAACGCGGGGGGCGGGGACGAGACGCTCGACCCGCGGCGCTCTTTGCTCTCCGAGCGGTACCAGGGGACGTTCGCGGAGAAGGTCATGGTGCCCAAGGCGAACCTCGTGCCTAAGCCGGCGGCGCTGTCCTTCGAGGAGGCGGCGTGCCTGCCGACCGCGTACCTGACGGCTTACAAGATGCTCTTCGAGAAGTCCGGGGTCCAGCCGGGCTCCACCATCCTCGTGCAGGGCGCTGGTGGCGGCGTAGCCACCGCCTTGATCCTGCTGGGACGAGCGGCCGGGTACCGGATGTGGGTGACCAGCCGGTCGGAGGCCAAGCAGGAGGCGGCGGTCAAGCTCGGGGCGGACCAGGCCTTCGCGACCGGGGCGCGGCTGCCGGAGCGGGTCGACGTGGTCATGGAGACGGTGGGGCAGGCTACCTGGTCGCACTCCGTGCGGTCGCTCAAGCCGGGCGGGCGCATCGTTATCTCCGGTGCCACCAGCGGCGACGTTCCGCCGGCCGAGCTCACGCGGATCTTCTTCACCCAGCTGTCGGTGGTCGGGTCCACGATGGGCACCCGCGATCAGCTCGGGCGGCTGCTGCGCTTCTGCGAGCAGACGGGCACCCGCCCGCTGATCGACCGGGTGACCCCGCTGGCGGACGCCCGGGACGGCTTCGCCGCGATGATCGGCGGGGCGCAGACCGGCAAGATCGTCTTCGTGCCGTAGTTTCTGCGCTCGCTCCGGGGGTACTCCGGGTTACCTGCAATATTCGCCGGGAAGCGCTCGGATCGGTACGGTCGGTTAGGTGACAAGCGAGAACAACGCCACCAGTCGGCCTGACCCGTCGGAAGCTCGCGGGGAGCCGGCCAGCGCGCCGGCCGGGTCGGGAATTGTTCCGTCGGCGCCGCCGACGGCGCCGATGCCCGCGCTGCCAGGACCGGGCGGGCCGTCGGCGCCCGGAGCGGTTCCGACGCCGCCTCCCCCGGTGTCGCCTCCTCCCGCACCGGTTCCGTCGGACCCGGTTCCGCCGGCCACCGGACACGGCGAACAGGGCGAACCGGGCAGGCACGCGAAGCCGGCGCGGGAGCCGAAGGTGCGGCGGGCCGGAGGGCCGCGGCGCGCCGGGCAGACCGTCTACGCCACCAGCGGCGTGTACGGGGCGCATGCCGCCCCGCCGCGGCGCGGCCGCCGTGGGCTGATCCTGCTTGTGACCTCCGGCGTGCTGGCCGTGGCGGTGGTGGCCGCCTTGCTCGTGGTGGTGGTGTTCAAGCCGGGTAGCCACGGTACCCCCGCGTTCGGCATGATCCCCACCGGGGCCAGCGCGCAGCAGGACGGAGAGCAGGTCGCCGCGGCGTTCCTTGCCGCCTGGGAGGCGGGCGACCTGACGAAGGCGGGCAACTACACGAACCATCCGGCCGCCGCCTCGGCCGCGCTCGCGTCGTACCGGAAGTACCTGAACCTGGGGCAGTTCAGCGCCGCGACCGCCAGCGTCGCGAGCGCCCCCGGGGCCACGGCCGCGCAGCCCAGGGAGAAGGTTACGTTCGCGGTGCGGGCCTCGGTCGCCGCGGGCACCGGCAAGTTGGCACTGCGCGGCACCTGGGCCTACCATTCCACGCTCGTCGCTTACCAGCAGCCGCACTCGTCCGTCTGGTTCGTCGCCTGGCAGCCCGACGTGGTCGCGCCGAACCTGACCGCGGCCACTCACCTGGCAGCCGTCCAGGTGCCGCCGACGGTCAGCATGGTCACGGATGCCAACGGCCAGAACCTCACCCGCTACGGCGACCCCGGGCTGAACACCATCGCGGGCCTGCTCAAGAACTCGGCGCCGCCCAGCGCGGGGGCCAAGCCAGGGCTGGCGGTTGAGATCGTGACCAACGCGGGCCAGCAGGTGGCCAACAGCCAGGCGCCGCTTATCGCGCCCGGCAGTTATCCGACGCTTTCTACCACGATCAACCAGAAGGCGGAGGCCGCCGCGCGGGCCGCGGTGGCCACGCACGACAAGAGCTCCATGATCGTGATCCAGCCGTCCACGGGCCAGATCCTCGCCATCGCCAACAATGCCGGCCAGAACGACTTCGCGCTGACTGCCCAGGTCGCTCCCGGATCGACGATGAAGGTCATCACGTCGGCGGCCCTGCTGAACGCGGGGGTGCTCACGCCGCAGAGCCCCGTCGCCTGCCCCTCGGCCTACACCGTGACGGGCATCACCTACCACAACGACCAGGGCGAGACCTTGCCGGCGGGGACGCCTTTCCTGACCGACTTCGCGCAGTCCTGCAACAACGCGTTCACCACGCAGTGGCCGCACCTGTCCGGCAGGCTCGCCAGCACGGCGAAGGACTACTTCGGCCTGAACCAGAAGTGGAACATCGGCATCGGCGGACTTTCCGCGTCGTACTTCAACGCTCCGGCCAGCGCGTCAGGGTCAGAGCTGGCCCAGGAGGCGTTCGGTGAGGGCTCGCTCGTCGCGTCGCCCATCGCGATGGCCTCGGTGGCGGCCACGGTGGCCACGGGGACCTTCAAGCAGCCGATCCTCACGCCGAAGGCCGCGCAGGTGACCGCGAAGCCGCTGCCTGCCGCCACGGACGCCGCCCTCAAGCAGATGATGCGCGCCGTGGTGACCAGCGGCACCGCCGCCGGGCTCGGCTTCGGACCGACCGTCTACGCCAAGACGGGCACCGCCGACATCCAGGGCCAGGACCAGCCCAACAGCTGGCTGATCGCCTTCGACCCGACGAAGGACGTCGCGGTCGCCTGCCTGGTCGTCAACGCCGGCTACGGCGCCCAGTTCGCTGGCCCGGAGGTGGCGTCCTTCCTCAAGGCGTACTAATCCGCGGGGCCGGGCTGGCAGCTAGTCCCGCGCCGGGGGCGCGGGCGGCTCCGGGGGTGCCGGCGGCTCCGGGGGTGCGGGCGGCTCCGGGGGTGCGGGCGGCGCCGGGGACGCGGGCGGCTCCGGGAAGTCCGCGGGCGCCGGGGGCGCGGGCGGCTCCGGGAAGTCCGCGGGCTCCGGGGGCGCCGGGGGCTCGGCGGGCGGTGCGCCGTTGGCCGGCGGGGTGCGGTGGATGTCGAAGACCTCGGCGCGGATGCGGTCCAGGGTGTCGGCGAGGATGTCCCGCAGGGTGGGGATGACGTCGCTCTCCAGGATCGACTCCGAGTCCCAGGCCACGCTGCGGAGGTCGGACACGAAGTCGCGGGCGAGGCGCTCGAAGTCGCGGAGCGCGCCCAGGTCATGCTGGCCAGACCAGCCGGCCCAGCGGTCGCCCCACTCGGACCAGTTGCCCCAGTTGCTCCAGGCGCCACTCCACTGCTCGCGGGTGTCGTCACGCAGGCGCGATGCCTCCTCGCGGATGCGCTGTGCGTGCGCGAATGCCTCCTCGCGCGCGCGCCGTCCCTGGTCGCGTGCCTGGCGTGCCCGCTCGCGGGCGGCCTCGGCGGCCTCACGTGCCGTTTCCCGCGCCGCGCGGGCCTGCTCGCGCGCCTGGTCCCGCGACTCGCGCTCCGCGTGGCGCATCTCGCGGGCGGCCCTGGTCAGTTCCTCGCGGAGGCTGCGGACGGTATCCCTGACGTCCTCGCGGACCTCGCGGACGATGTCGCTGACGGAGGCGGACAGCTCCTCCTCGAGCTCGTCGAGCTCGTCGCCGCGGTTGCGCAGCTCCTCGCGGCCCGCCTCGGTGATCCGGTAGACCTTGCGCCCGTTCTCCTCGTCGTGCGTGACGAGCCCCTCTTCCTCGAGGCGGGCCAGCCTCGGGTAGATCGTGCCGGGTGAGGGAGCGTAGACGCCCATGAAGCGGTCACGGAGCAGCCGGATCACTTCATAGCCGTGCCTTGGCTCCTCGTCGAGCAGGCGCAGCAGGTACAGCCGCAGGCGTCCATGGCGGAAAACCGGGGTCATCGGGTCTTGCTCTCCATCCCTACCGGCGCGCGTCGCAGCAGCGTGACCGCGCCGGACATGGTGGTCACGGACACATGTCCGGTACCTGCGCCAACGTTACCGCGTACGGTGTGCGACGCAGGTGCCTTGAAGGTCCGTAGTGAATCGAATTCGGTTCTTACCTGGCCGGAGGTGGACTGCAGTCGCACCTGCGCGTCGCTGTCCGCGGGCAGCCGCAGCGTCACGTCGCCGGACATCGTGCTGACATGGATGCCGCCGGCCGCGTTCAGCCTGACATCCGCCGTTACCTGGCCGCTCATGGTAGTGGCGTCAAGCGAGTCGAGCACCCCGCCGGCCAGCGTGAGGCCGCCGGACATGGACTTGAGGTGGACGGCGCCGTCGATGTCGCAGGCGGCGAGCTCGCCCGACATCGTCTCGGCCTCCACGTCCCCCGTGACGCCGTCCAGGGTGATGTCACCGGACATGCCCTTGATCGACGCGCCGGAGCGCAGCCCGGACACGACCGCCGACGCGCTGAGCACGCCGAGCTGGATCGGGCATTCGGCGGGCACGGTAATGGTGACCGCGGCGCTGTCCTTGCGCGGCTTCAGGAACTGCAGCAGGCCGTCCCAGGACAGCTGCTCGTAGCTGACGGTCAGCACGCCGTTCTCGTGGCTGACCTGGAGCGGCCGTCCGGACAGCTCGCTGACTGCCAGCGCGGGGCTGTCGTCGGATGCGAGCACTGCGACGGTGCCGGCCATGAGGCGCACGTGCAGCGACGTCACGTCGTCGAATTCAAGCGTCGTCGGCGCGTCAACGGTCCAGCGCGTCATCGCGGCCCCTCCAAGGCGAGACATCTTCACGGTCTACCGGCGTACGGTCTACCCACCACGATATATCGTGTCTGGGCAAAGTCAAGATGTATCGCGTCCGTCCCGGCGGCGTGCCCCACCGGTGCCGCCGCCATGACAAGACCGGCTACCCGGAGGCGAAGGCACGCACCCGTTCGGATGATTGTCTTTTCAGCTACTCCTCGTCGCCGGAATCCTCGTCCGACGCGTCCGCGTCCAGTCGCGCCAGCCACGACGCGAGCCGGTCAACCGCCGTCTCGAATTCCGGGTTGAGGTCGACGAAATCACGTAGCCGCTCGGCCAGCCAGGACATGCTGACCTGCTCATCGCCACGGCGGTCGTCGAGTTCCTCGATTCCGGCATCGGTGAAGTACATCGCTAGCCCTCTGAGATAGCCTTCTCGATCAGTTCACGGTGCGTCGCCGCGTGCACCTTCGCGGAGCCGAACGCGGGTGCCGAGCTCGCGGGCAGCGCGACCAGCCGAGGCTTGCGGCTGATCAGGTCCGGGTCAGGCAGGCGCAGTGCCATCCGCGGCCAGGCGCCCTGGTTCTCCGGCTCCTCCTGGCACCAGACCAGCTCGACGTCGCTGGGATACCGGGAGAGCTCTTCCCGCAATTCCTGCCCGGGAATCGGGTAAAGCCGCTCGACCCTGACGATCGCGGTGTCCGTGGCGCCCGCCTTGGCGCGTTGCTCGGCGAGGTCGTAGTAGATCTTGCCGGTGCACAGCACCACCCGGCGGACCCTGCTCCCGTCGAACCCGGCAGGCTCGCCGATCAGCGGCTGGAAGGAACCCTGCGTGAAGTCCGCCGCCGCCGAGGTCGCGGCCTTGAGGCGCAGCAGCGACTTGGGCGTGAAGACGATCAGCGGCTTGTGCCGGCCGGACCGGACCTGCCAGCGCAGCAGGTGGAAGTAGTTCGCCGGCGTCGTGGGCAGCGCCACCGTCATGTTGTCCTGCGCGCACAGCGACAGGAACCGCTCGATCCGCGCGGACGAGTGGTCAGGCCCCTGGCCCTCGTAACCGTGCGGGAGGAGCAGGACGACGCTGGACTTCTGGCCCCACTTCTGCTCGCCGGAGCTGATGAACTCATCGATGATGGTCTGCGCCCCTTGGGCGAAGTCGCCGAACTGCGCTTCCCACATCACCAGCGCGTCGGGACGCGCGACCGAGTACCCGTACTCGAAGCCCATCGCGGCGAACTCGGAAAGCAGTGAGTCGTAGACGAAGAACCGCGCCTTGCCGTTGTCGAGCTTCTTGAGCGGGGTGTACTCGGCGCCGGTGGTCCTGTCGACGAGCACCGAGTGCCGCTGGCCGAAGGTGCCGCGGCGGGAGTCCTGGCCGACGAGGCGGACCGGGTGGCCGTCCTGCAGCACCGAGCCGAACGCGAGCAGCTCGCCGGTCGCCCAGTCGATGGTGTCCTCGCTGACGCTCGCGGAGCGCCGGTCCAGCTGCGGCTTGAGCCGCGGGTGGACGGTGAACCCGTCGGGGATGGACACCTGCGTGTCGATGATCTGCTTCACCAGGTCAAGCGTGATCGCAGTCGGCACTCCCGCATGGTCGACCGGGCGGTCGCTCGTCTCGGGCGGCGCCACGGTGCCCGGCTGCGCCGGCAGCTCCGCCGCTTCCCTGGTCTCCTTGAAGGCGCGCTCGAGCTGCTGCTGGAAGTCGCGCAGCGCGTCCTCGGCCTCCTCCATCGTGAGGTCGCCCCTGGCGATCAGCGACTCGGTGTAGAGCTTGCGCACCGAGCGCCGCGCCTCGATCAGGTCGTACATCAGCGGCTGGGTGAAGCTGGGGTTGTCGCCCTCGTTGTGGCCGCGGCGGCGGTAGCAGACCATGTCGATCACGACGTCCTTGCGGAACGCCTCGCGGTAGGCGAACGACAGCCGCCCCACCCGTGCGACCGCCTCCGGGTCGTCGCCGTTCACGTGGAAGATCGGCGCCTGGATCATCCGCGCCACGTCCGTCGCGTAGACGCTTGACCGCGACTCCATCGGCGAGGTGGTAAAGCCCACCTGGTTGTTCACCACGATGTGCACGGTGCCGCCGGTCCGGTAGCCGCGCAGCTGGGACAGGTTCAGCGTCTCGGCGACCACGCCCTGGCCGGCGAACGCCGCGTCGCCGTGGACGAGCACGGGCAGCACGGTGAAGCCGTCCTGGGACTTGTCGAGGATGTCCTGCTTGGCACGGACCACGCCCTCGGTCACCGGGTCGACGCACTCCAGGTGGCTGGGGTTCGCTACCAGGCTGGCCGGGATCGTCTTGCCGTTCGCCGCGGTGAACGTGCCGGACGCGCCCAGGTGGTACTTCACGTCGCCGGAGCCCTGGGTGGACTTCGGGTCGAGGTTGCCCTCGAACTCCTTGAAGATCTGCCCGTAGGACTTGCCGATCACGTTGGCGAGCACGTTGAGCCGGCCGCGGTGCGCCATGCCGACCACGACCTCGTCGAGCCCGGCCTCCGCGGCCTCGCTGAGCACCACGTCGAGCAGCGGGATCAGCGCCTCGCCGCCCTCAAGGGAGAACCGCTTCTGGCCGACGTACTTGGTCTGCAGGAAGGTCTCGAACGCCTCGGCCACGTTGAGCTTGGACAGGATGCGGATCTGCTCGTCGTGACCCGCCCGGGTCGGCGGGACCTCGATGTGCGCCTGGATCCACTTCCGCTCTTCCGGGTCCTGGATGTGCATGTACTCGATGCCGACGGTGCGGCAGTAGGAGTCGCGCAGCACGCCGAGGATCTCCCGCAGCCGCATGATCGGCTTGCCGCCGAACCCGCCGGTCGCGAACTCGCGCTCCAGGTCCCACAGCGTCAGGCCGTGCTGGATGATGTCCAGGTCCGCGTGCTTGCGCTGGACGGTCTCGATCGGGTTGGTGTCCGCCATGAGGTGACCGCGCACCCGGTAGGCGTGAATGAGCTCCTGCACCCGCGCCGAGCGGGCGACGTCGTCCTCGTGCCCGTACGGGAAGTCCCTGACCCAGCGCACCGGCTCGTAGGGGATGCGCAGGCTCTCGAAGATGCGGTCGTAAAAGCCGTCAGCGCCGAGCAGCAGCTGGTGCACGATCCGCAGGAAGTCGCCGGACTGCGCGCCCTGGATGATCCGGTGGTCGTAGGTGGAGGTCAGCGTCACGGTCTTGCTGATCGCCAGCCTGGCCATGGTCTCCTCGCTCGCGCCCTGGTAGGCGGCGGGGTACTCCATGGCGCCGACGCCGATGATGGCGCCCTGGCCCGGCATGAGGCGCGGCACGGAGTGCTCGGTGCCGATCGTGCCGGGGTTGGTGAGGGAGAGCGTGGTGCCCTGGAAGTCGGCGACCGTCAGCTTGCCGCTGCGCGCCTTGCGGACCACGTCCTCGTAGGCGGTCCAGAACTGGCGGAAGTCCATCTCCTCGGCGCCCTTGATGTTGGGCACCAGGAGCTGCCGGGCACCGTCCTTCGCTTTGAGGTCGATTGCAAGCCCGAGGTTCACGTGATGCGGGATGGCCAGGACCGGCTTGCCGTCTTCCTCGGCGAAGGCCGCGTTCATCTCGGGGAGCGCTTTGACCGCCTGGACCACCGCGTAGCCGATCAGGTGGGTGAAGGAGATCTTCCCGCCCCGTCCGCGCTGCAGGTGGTTGTTGATGACGATCCGGTTGTCGATGAGCAGCTTCGCGGGCACGGCGCGGACGCTGGTGGCCGTGGGCACGCTCAGGCTGGCCGTCATGTTCTGCGCGGTGCGGGCGGCGGCGCCGCGGAGCCTGCTGAGTTCCGCGTCGGCGGGCGGCGCGGCGGCCGGCTGGCCGGGTGACGGCTGGCCGGCCGGCTGCGCGGGACCTGGAGCGGGCTGGCCGGCCTGCGGCCGGGCCGGCGCTTCCGCTGGCGCCTGGGCCGGCGGCGCGGTGGCCGTGGCTGCCTCCGTCAGCGCCGGCTGCGGCCCGGTGCCGTTCCCGCTGCCCCGGAACGGCCGGTAGTCGGCGAAGAACGACCACCAGGCCTTGTCGACGGAACCGGGATCGTCGAGGTACCGCTGGTACAGCTCGTCGACGAGCCACTCATTCGCACCGAAGTCCGCGCCGCCCGGCGCGGTGGCCGGATCCGCTGACTCACCAGGCCGAGTCGGTGACGAGGGGTGTGCTGAGCGCGCGCTGGGATCTGCGGCAGCGAGCTGCGACTCAGAAGACACGGCGGACATCGCCTTCTTCCGAAAGAATAGATGTGATTACTGACTCCCGCCCCTAAGGTTACCGCCCGGTTCCAGGGGCACGGGGCGGGATGGCGGGGCCGTGACTCCAGGGGTTTGTGTGGGATGAGTCACGCGCCTCACGCGCCACCGAAACCTGCATTCCTTGCCTTCGCGACCCGTGCCTGCTCAGCGCTCGTAACGTGCCACAACTGGTGTTCCGCCGCCTATCCGCCGGGAGGGCGCTACGCTCGGAACGAATGAACAGAGGCGAGGTTCCCGGCTACGAGTTCGAGGTGCCGCGCGGCTCGCGTCACGGTTACGGCCCGCGTCACGCAGCCGGGCATGACTACGCACCGCCGCAGCCCTGGCGTCCGCCGCAGCAAGCGCCGGCCCCCAGGTCCCCCGTCCGCGACGCGGGCAGCGGCGTCATCGCCATCATGCGCAAGCGGAACTGGCTGCTTGGCCTCGCCGCGCCGATCCTCGCCGCCGTCGCCGTCGGCATCACCGTGGTAGTGGTCACCGGCGGGGGAGGCGGCAGCGGGGTGGCGCCCTCCGCGCTTGCCGCCGGGTTCCCGCCTGCGCGGCTCGCGGGCGCGGACTTCACCGGGACGAGCGCTACGTCACGGGTGATCCTCGACGCGATCGGCGCGTCCGCGGGGACCGAGGTGGCGGCGGGCGCCGCGAACGGCGGCCCCGCGTTGTGGGTGTCCGCGGACGGCGGGAGCAACTGGACGCGCGCGGTCCTCGGCGGACCCGCGTCGCTGCGCTCGGCGGGCACTGGCGAGCTCGCCGGGGTGGCGCACGGCCGGGCCGGCTGGGTCGCCGTCGGCACGACGCTCGCCGCGGCCGGCGGGCCGCTCGTGGTCTCCTCGCCGGACGCGCGGGCGTGGACCGCGACGGACGGCATCGCCGGACCGGCTGCCGGGTCCGCCGTCGCGGCGGCGGTGGCGGCGGGCCCCGCCGGTTACGTGATCGTCGGTCACCAGTCGGCCGGCCGCCACGGGGCGACGGCCGCCGCCTGGTACGCACCCACCCTGACCGGCTGGCGCAGTGCCGCTGTCACCGGGGCCGCTGTCACCGGGGCCGCTGTCACCGGGCAGGCGCAGCAGGCCGCGCCGGCCGGCCAGATGATGAACGCGGTGGCCGCGACGGCAGGCGGCTTCGCCGCCGTCGGCTCGGCGGGAAGCGGCGCGGCGGCCTGGCTGTCGCCCGACGGCCGGTCATGGCGGCAGGTCAGCGTTGCCCAGCCGGGCGGCGTGGCCCGGGCGGCGCTCCAGTACGTGGCGGCGAACGGCGCCAGCCTTGTCGCGGCGGGCACCGAGTTCACGGCGTCCGGTGCGAGCAGCCCGTTCGCCGAGGTGTCCGCGGACGCGGGCGCCACGTGGACCGCGGTACCGCTCCCGGTACCAGGTACCGGGCCGGGAACCGGCACCACGGTCACCGCGCTGACCGCCGCGGCGGGCGGGTTCACCGCGACCGGCACGTACGTGACCAAGGCAGGCCCCGAGGTCGTGGTCTGGACGCTGCCACCCGGCACCACGGTCACCGCGGGCGCCGGGTGGACGGCGGTAACTCCGCAGGGGCAGGGCCTGGCCACCCCGAACGCGGGAAACGCGATCACCGCGCTGACCGCGGACGGCGCCACGCTGACCGGCGTCGGGTTCACCATGGGACCGAAAGGGTCGCGACCCACCCTCTGGCAGTCCCCCGTCCGTTACTGAGCTGCCTTCGGGGGGACGACCCCCCTGCACCCCCGGATCATGGTGGCCTGCGCGGCCCCCCATCGCCCCCCGCGGCGGGAACGGCGCCGAGAGCGCGCCGCTCCCGCACTGTGGCTGGGGTTAAGCCCTTGTGGTTGTACTGGGCAGGGTGTCCGGCGACCGGACCCCCTAGGGTGGGTTCTCATGAGTCTTACGGTTTTCGTCACCGGGGCGAGCAGCGGCTTCGGCGCCGCGGTGGCCCGCAGGTTCGCCGCCGACGGGGCCCGCGTGGTCGTGGCCGCCCGCCGGACCGAGCGGGTCAGGGACCTCGCGGCCGAACTCGGCCCCCAGGTTCTCCCGCTGACCCTCGACGTCAGGAACCAGGGCGCGGTGGCGGCGGCCGTCGCCGGGCTTCCCGCGGAGTTCGAGGCCATCGACGTGCTCGTGAACAACGCGGGCCTCGCGCTCGGCCTCAAGCCGGCCCAGGAAGCCGAGCTTGACGACTGGGACCAGATGATCGACACCAACTGCAAGGGCCTGGTCTACTGCACCCGCGCGATCCTGCCCGGCATGGTGGCCCGCGGCCGCGGTCACGTGATCAACCTCGGCTCGGTGGCGGGCAGCTACCCCTACCCGGGCGGAAACGTGTACGGCGGCACCAAGGCCTTCGTCCATCAGTTCAGCCTGAACCTGCGCAGCGACCTGCACGGCACCGGTGTCAGGGTCACCTGTGTCGAGCCCGGCATGGCCGACACCGAGTTCTCGCTCGTCAGGTTCGGCGGCGACAGGGCCAAGGCGGACAACGTCTACACGGGCATGCAGCCGATGACCGCCGACGACATCGCCGAGGCGATCCACTGGGCGGCTAGCCTGCCGGGGCACGTCAACGTGAACACGATCGAGCTGATGGCCACCGCGCAGTCCTGGGCGCCCTTCCAGGTCGCCAGGGACGCCTAACCCCGCCAGAAGACGTCCTCGCGCCGGTTGGCGAGTGAGGGCAGCGTCTTCCTGACGGTCTCCACCAGCGCCAGGTCCGCGTTGACGACCGCGACCTCCGGCGACGGACCCAGGTCGGCCCGCACCACGCCGAGCGGGTCGATCAGCATGGACCGCCCCACCCCGGTCGGCGCGCGGGTCGGCTTGTCGTCGGGATCGGGTACCTGCCCGACGGCGGCGATCCACACGGTGTTCTCGATCGCCCGCGCGCGCAGCAGCGTCACCCAGTGCTCCTCCTTGAACAGCCCCGCCTGCCAGGCCGCGCTCACCGTCACCAGCGAGGCGCCGCCCACCGCCAGGGCGCGGGTCAGCTCCGGGAACCGGATGTCGTAGCAGATCTGCATGCCCACCGCGGCGCCCGCGAGCGCGGCGACGACCACCTCGGAACCCGGCGCCACGAGGTCCGACTCCTGCTGGCTGAACGCGTCGAACAGGTGCAGCTTCCGGTAACGCGCCACCCGCTCGCCGGCGGCGGAAAACGCCACCGCCGTGTTGTAGACCCGGCCGTCCGGCGCCGGCTCGAACGTCCCGACCACCGCCGCGACCCCCGTCTCGGCGCAGGCCGCGGCGACCGCCGCGGCGAACGGCCCGTCGAGCGGCTCCGCCACCGCCCGCAGGTCCGATCCGAACCGCGCCAGCGTCGCCTCGGGGAACACCGCGAGGTCCGCGCGGCCGGCCGCGGCCTCTCCGAGCGCTTCCCGCACGCGCCGCAGGTTGACGCCGGGTTCGGAGTTGACCGGGATCTGGCACAGGGCGATACGCATGCCGTCACGATAACCGCGCCAGCGGGGGTGGTCCTACCGCTGCCGCGGACGTGATCTCATGGAGCGGTGACACGACCGCTGCTTAACCGCCGCCTCGATGGCCTCGGCAACTCGATCTTCGGGGTGATGTCCGCCCGTGCCCTCGCCACCAACTCGGTCAACCTCGGCCAGGGATTCCCCGACGTGGACGGGCCGCCTGCCATCGCGCGGGCAGCAGCCGACGCGGTGCTGGCCGGCCTGGGCAACCAGTACCCGCCCGCCATCGGCATCCCCGAGTTGCGGCGGGCGGTGGCGGCGCACCAGCGGCGCTTCTACGGCCTCGGCTACGACCAGGACACCGAGGTGCTGATCACCGCCGGCGCCACCGAGGCCATCGCGGCCTCCCTGCTCGCGCTCCTCGAGCCGGGCGACGAGGTGATCGCCTTCGAGCCGTACTACGACTCCTACGTCGCCAACATCGCGATGGCCGGCGCCACGCGCGTCCCGCTCACCCTCCGCCCGCCTGAGTTCCGCCCCGACCTGGCCCGGCTGGAATCGCTGATCACCAGCAAGACCAGGTTGCTGCTGCTCAACAGCCCGCACAACCCCACCGGCATGGTGCTCACCCGCGCGGAGACGGAGGCGATCGCCCGGATCGCCATCGAACACGACCTGCTGGTCATCACCGACGAGGCCTACGAGCACCTCACGTTCGGCGCCGCGCACGTGCCGTTCGCCACGATCGAGGGCATGCGCGGCCGCCTCGTCTCGATCGGCTCGGCGGGCAAGACGTTCTCCTTCACCGGCTGGAAGGTGGGCTGGGCCACCGCCGCCCCCGAGCTTATCGCCGCCGTCCGCACCACCAAGCAGTTCCTCACCTACGTGAGCAGCGGCCCCTTCCAGTACGCCGTCGCCCAGGCGCTCGCCCTGCCCGACAGCTACTACATGGACATGGCCGCCGACCTCAGGGCGAAGCGCGACCTGATGGCGGCGGGCCTGCGGGAGATCGGCTTCCGGGTCTACGAGCCCGACGGCACCTACTTCATCACCACCGACATCTCCCCGCTCGGCGAGCGGGACGCGATGGAGTTCTGCCTGGGCCTGCCCGACCGGGCCGGCGTGGTCGCCATCCCGAGCGCCGTCTTCTACGACGACCACCCGGACGAGGGCCGCACCATGGTCCGGTTCGCGTTCTGCAAGCGCCCGGAACTGCTCAAGGAGGCGCTCAGCCGGCTGTCCGTCCTGGCCCGCTGAACAGCGAGCGGGTGAGGCGGTAAGGATGATCCAGAACGGACGAACTTTTTCTTCCTGACTCTGCCGTTCAGAGTCAGTACGGCCCGGAACTTCAGGAATAAAGAGTTCGCGGGCTGACTCGCCCGGCGAACCTGTAGGCCTAGGCCCATGGTCACCGCGCGGCCGGCCGTGGGCGCCCGGCCGGGCGCGCCCCCGGGTCTGCGGCGCACCGCTCCCCGCCGGCCGCCCTCCTCGCGGTCGCCTAAGCTGCTTGGGTGCAGGAACGTGCTGAATGGGATGTCGCCGTCATCGGGGCCGGGCCGGCCGGGCTGGCCGCGGCGAGCGTCGCGGCGTCCGCCGGAGCGCGGACAATCGTGCTTGAGCGGGCCGAGCACCCGCGGTACAAGACGTGCGGCGGCGGCCTGATCGGCGCGTCACGCGCCGCCGCGGGCGGCCTGATCGACGTGCCGGCCAGGGACGAGATCCGCCGCGCCACGGTCACGCTGCGCGGCGGCCAGGAGTTCACCCGCTCGCACGGCGAGCCGCTGCTCGCCATGGTGGTCCGCGACGAGTTCGACGCCGCGCTGCTCAAGCGGGCCGAGGAGAACGGCGCGCAAATCAGGCAGCGCGCCCAGGTCCGCGCGATCGAGCAGTCCGACGGTTACGCGACCGCCCGGCTGGCCGACGGCAGCGCGGTCACGGCGGCGGCGGTCATCGGCGCCGACGGCTCGTCAGGGGTGACCGCCAGGCACGTAGGCGCGGAGTTCGACCAGGTGGACCTGGGCCTCGAGCTGGAGATCGCCGTGCCCGACGCGGTCGCCAGGCAGTGGACGGGCCGGGTGCTGCTCGACTGGGGCAAGATCCCTGCCTCCTACGGCTGGGTCTTCCCCAAGGGCGACCGCCTGACGGTGGGCGTCATCGCCGCACGGGGCCAGGGCGAGGCGACGAAGGCGTACCTGCGCGAGTTCACCGGCCGCCTCGGCCTGTCCGGTTACGAGGCCGTCCAGGACTCCGGCCACCTCACCCGCTGCCGGTCCGACGGCTCGCCGCTGCGCAAGGGCCGGGTCATCGTGGCCGGCGACGCCGCGGGCCTGCTCGACCCGTGGACCCGCGAGGGCATCAGCTTCGCGCTCCGCTCCGGCGCCCTGGCCGGGAAGCATGCCGCACTGGGAGACCTGGACGGCTATGTCGCCGCCGTCGGCGCCACCCTGGTGCCCGACATGCGCGCGGGCCGGACCCTGCTGTCGGCGTTCACCCGGCACACGGGCACCTTCCACCGGGGCCTGTCCACCCCGAAGGGCTGGAGCGCCTTCGTGAAGATGTGCCGCAGCGAGATCTCCCTCTCCGAGATGGTTGCCCGCCCCTCGGCCCGGGCGGCCCTCGCCCTGCTCAACCGGTTCTAGCCGGAGGCATTGCGTCTTACCCGGCACGATCGCGGCGGCGGGCACGATCGCGGCGCCGGGCACGATCGCGGCGCCGGCCACGATCGCGGCGGCGGCCTCCTCCTGGCGCGGGCCAGCGCCGCTGTGCCCGCCGGCGCCGCCAGACGCTATGGTGCCTGGGTGGACGCGAAGCTAAGGCAAGCGGCGGAGGCGGCGACCGGGTTCATGCCGGAGGCTGAGGGACTGGCCTTGTGCGAGGTCGCCGAGGCGTACGCGGCGGCCGGCCCGGTACTTGAGGTCGGCAGCTACTGCGGCAAGTCCGCCATTTACCTGGCGGCCGGCGTCCGTGCCGCCCGCGCGGCAGGCATCAGGCAGCAGGTCGTCACGGTCGACCACCACCGGGGCTCGGATGAGCACCAGCCCGGCTGGGAGTACCACGACCCGGGCCTGGTCGACCCGGTGACCGGCAAGCTCGACACCCTGCCCCGGCTGCGGGCCACCCTGGCCGCCGCGGGCGTGGAGGATGACGTCGTCGTGATCGTGGGCCGGTCCGCCGACGTGGCCCGGCTATGGCGCACCCCGCTCGGCATGCTGTTCATCGACGGGGGCCACACCGAGGCCGCCGCGCAGTGGGACTACCAGGGCTGGGCGCCCTGGGTCGCCCTCGGCGGCGCCCTGGCCATCCACGACGTCTTCCCCGACCCGGCCGACGGCGGCCAGGCCCCGTTCAAGATCTACCAGCGCGCCCTGGCCTCCGGCGCCTTCACCGAGGTCCGCCACGAGGGCTCCCTCCGCGTCCTGGAACGCACCGCCGGCGGCATCGGCTGACCGGCTCAAGTCCGCCGCCCGCCACGCCCGTGGCGGCGACCCGGCGTCACCGCTGGCGGCTTGCCGTGATTCAAGGGTGCGGCGGTACAGATGAGGGTCATGAGTTGCATGATGGGGACCACGTCGTGCCTGACGGCAGGACAACGGCTGGCGCTGGTCCCAAGAACGTGCCGGTGTCGGCGTGCGGACCGGATGGTTGTGGCAACGGGCCGGTCATAGGCGGCTGGTTGCCACAACCATCCGCCTCTGGCGCTGGCCGGAGGGCCGTCACCGGGCTCGCGTCGTGCGGCCGGGTGGCTGACGGTGCTGCTGGGTTGGATGCGGCAGGGGTGCGAGACGTGGTCGCCGGGCTGACCATCAATCCCAACACGGTGCTCAAGGCGTACAAGGAGCTTGAGGTCAAGGGGCTGGCGGCGGGACGTCCCGGCCAGGGGACCTTTGTCCAGGCGACCCTGAGCCAGGTCACGCTGCCCGAGCTGAGCGGGCTGCGCCGGTCCATGCTCGGCTGGCTCGCCGACGCCAACGAGGCCGGCCTCGACGAGGACGGGATCGTGGCGCTCTTCACCAGCGCCTTGCGGGATTTCTTTAAGGACCGCACGGGGACCGCCCGGGCCCGCGCGGATGACAGTGAGACGGAGGGCGTCGCATGAACGTCATCCAGACCGACCGCCTGGGCAAGCCCACCCCGTCAGCCTGCAAGAGCTCGTCCTCGCCTACCTGCGCGCGCCAGGCAGCAAGCGTCCAGCGCGCGCACCGAGCCAGCGGAGGTGGCCCGATGACCGTGCTCACCCTTCCCGCCCAGCCCGGCCAGGACGCGGGTCACGCCATCAAGCCGTGCCCTGGCAGGGAATGACCTGGGTCACCTGGCGGCAGCACCGCGGCCTGCTGATCGGCATCCTGTCCGCGTTCCTCGCGGCCGTGCTCGCCATGCTGGCGGCCGGGCTGCGGGTTCACCACGACTACACGGCCCTCGTCGCCTGCCGCCCCGCCGCCTCGCCCATGTGCGCGCGCCTGATGAGTTACTTCAACACCACCGACTGGCCCGAGGGGAATGGCGTCCATGCCGCGGTGCAGGCGGCCCCGGCGCCGCTCGCGATGCTCGCCGGCCCGCCGATCCTGGCCAGGGAATTCGAGAACGGCACGTTCCGCTACGCCTGGACCCAGGGCATCGGCCGGATGCGCTGGACGGCCAGCAGGCTCGCCATCCTCGGCGCCGCGGTCACGGCCACGGCGCTCGCGGCGAGCCTGGAGCGCACCTGGTTCTTCGGCCCGTTCCTGCGGGCGCAGCACATGACCGCGGTGAGCCCTGCGGTCTTCGGCACGCGCGGCGTCGTGTACGCCGCCTGGGCGCTGACCGCTCTGTGCCTCGGCGCCTTCCTCGGCGCGGTGCTGCGGCGGCTCCTCCCCGCGATGCTGGCCACCCTCGCCGGCTACCTCACCCTTGCCGCCGTCACCTGGTTCTGCCTGCGCGGCCACTACCCCGTGCACACGTTCTGGCCCATGCAGCTGTTCGAAACCGCCTGGCTCCTGGGCCTGTCGGCCGCCCTGGCCGCCGCCACGGTCTGGCTGATCCGCCGCCGCGCCGCCTAGGTCGCGCTAGGTCGCGGGCCAGCCGGGGCTGGCCGCCGCAGCGGCCTCGCAGCCGCAGGCGGCGGGGTCGGCGGGCGGGCGGTAGCTGGCCGGGACGGGACTGGCGCGGAAGACGCCGGCGCCGCCGCTGAACCCGATCAGCGCGTCGGCGGCGAGTATCACCGCGGCGGAGGTCCAGCCCGAGCGCTCGGCGGGAAAGTGGGCCTGGTCGACGTACTGCCAGCCGGTCCAGTACGAGCCGTCCTCGTGCCGCAGCCGGCCGACGGTGGCGAACACCTCGCGTGCCAGCGCGTGCTGCCCGCAGGCATCGAGGGCGAGCACGAGCTCGCAGGTCTCCGCCACCGTCACCCACGGCTCGTCGCTGACGCAGCGGACGCCGAGCCCTGGGACGACGAACGTGTCCCAGCCGAGCGCGAGCCGCTCGGCGGCGGCCCCGCCGCGCAGTGCGCC
>DASWAE010000141.1:0-4212 GCA_036391275.1 Trebonia sp. | reverse complement strand
ACTGGATCGACTGGCCCAGCGGGTACAGCACGAACGCCGCGTAGCACAGCAAGGCCGGCGCGACCCATGGCAACGCGCTCCACGGCCGGCTGCGGGCCCGCCGGGCCCGCAGCCGGCCTGCCGAGCCGCCGTGCCCAGGCCCTGGGCCGCCGCCCGGTGCCGGCGCCGGAACGCACCGGGCCAAATCGCGCCGAGCCCGGTCCGACGGGGCCCGATCCGGCGGAACCGCCTCTGCGGGCGCCGCTGACACGCTGGTTCCCGCGTCCCCGCCGGGGGCATAGCGTGAGTGGCTCATCAGCTCTGGCTACCTTCGTCCGGTCACTTCCCGAGATCGCTCTCGTAGTCGGTCTGGATCTTGGTGGCGTATGCGGTCGGCGACGTCTTGTCCGCGAGCAGCAGCTGGGTCTGCGGCAGGAGTGTGTCCACCTCTATCGATGCGGTCGCGTTGGCCATGAAGTCGACCAGGCCGTTGCTCTTGAGCAGTTGCTGGAACGCGTCCACCGTAGCGGCGACGGCCGAGCCCGCGGGCGCGGGCGGGACCGCTGCGTCGGCCGGGCCGGCCGGGACGATACCACCGAGCGAGACGGCGTCGTTGCGCGCCGTCGGGTCGGTCTGGATGAAGTTGAGGAACGCGGCCGCGGCCGCGACGTGCTTGGCCCTGGCCGGGACGGCCAGCGTGTCCGACGCCGTCATGGCGGTGAACTTGCCGTCCTGTTGCAGCGGCGGGAACAGGAAGAAACCGAACTTGCCCGGGCCGGCCTTGTCCAGCCCCGGGGCCTGCCAGTTGCCGCTGGGGAAGAAGACTCCCTGCCCCGCGGAGAAGTCCGCCGGGGCATGCGTCTGGTCGACGCTGTTCACGGCGGGCGAGAAGTAGCCGTCCTTGCTCCACTGCTGGAGGGTCGCAGCGGCCTTGACGGTCGCGCTGGTGTCGATGTTCGCCCCCGGCGTGCCGTAGTTCCAGGCCTGAACCGCGTCCGGCGAGCCGGCGTAGTCCATCTGGAGGTTCTGCAGCGGGTAGACGGTCCCGCCGTCCCCGCCGTTGATGAGAATCGGCAGCATCCCGGCGCTCTTGGCCTTGCCGAGCAGCTGCTCGAAGTCGGCCAGCGTGGCCGGCGGCGCGGTCATCCCGATCCGGTTCGCCAGGGCCTTGTTGTAGTAGATCCCGGTCAGGCCGAAGCCGGGGCCGACACCGTAGAGCCCGCCGGTGCCGCGCTGCTTACCGTCGGCGCCCACCCGGGTAGAGGCGAACTGCGACTGCGGCCACTTGTCCCAGCCGTAGGCGGCCGCGTACGGGTCGAGGTCGGTCAGCAGCCGGTCCGTCACCAGGTTGCCGAACGAGGCGATCCGGACGACGTCCGGCACGTCGGAGCCGGACAGGATGTGCGGGGTGTTGGTGACGAGGGTGTTGAAGTCCTGGCTGGTGACCTTGACGGTGACGTTGCCGTACTTGGCGTGGAAGGCCTGGCCCAGCGCGTCGAACAAGGAGACGTCCGGCGTCGAGACCAGAATGCTCAGCGTGACTGGCGCGGTGCCCACGCCGGTGCTGGCCGCTGCGGGCGAGGACGCGAGCGCGGGCGAGCTCGTCGCGGCGCCGGGCGCGCAGGCGGCCGCGGCGAACGCGGCGGAGGCGATCGTGATGGCGGCTAGAACGTTGCGGCACCCGCGGCCGGGGCGCATCCGGATGATCTGCATGAAGACCCCTTCATCAAAATCACGGCCAGGCGGATCGGCCGGCCTCGCTACTGCTTTCTCGCGGGATCGCGCGGGACGTCCCGGCGGGTGAATTCATGGTTCACGTGCGACGCCGCCACGCTCATCGCGTCCTGCGCGTCCGACATGACGCCACGCATCTGGAAGAATCCGTGTACCTGGCCCGGGTATTCGCGGTACGTGACCCGGACGTCCTCGTTGCGCAGCCGCTGCGCGTATTCCTGCGCTTCGGGTCGCAGGATGTCGTGCTCGGCCGTGATGATCACCGCCGGGGCGACGCCGCGGAGGCGGTCGGCTCGAAGCGGCGACACGTAGGGGCAATCCCGCAGGCGGGGTCCGGGAACGTAGGTGTCCCATATGTAGCTGATCCGGTCGAATGTCACCGTCCCGTATTCCGGCTGGTTCAGGAAGCCCGCGTACCGGGTCCGGAAGGCGCGCTTGTAGCGCGAATTCATGTGGCTTTCCAGCACGGGGTAGACGAGCACCTGCGCGGCGATGTCGACTTGCCGGTCACGTGCCTTGAGCGCCGCCGCCGCGGCGAGGTTCCCCCCGGAGCTGTCCCCGGCGACGGCCACCTGGCCGAATCTGCCCGCCGACCATTCCACGGCCGCCCACACGTCATCGAACCCGGCGGGAAAAGGGTGCTCCGGGGCGAGCCGGTAGGCCACCGCCAGCACCGCGCACCGCGCGCGATTGGCCAGGGCCCGCGCCACGCCCTCGTAGCAATCGAGGTCGCCGTGCATCCACCCGCCGCCGTGCACCCAGATAAGCACGTTCCCGGCCGCATCGTCCGGGTGGCAGCCGTTGGGACAGCCGGCGCCGGTGGGGCGGTACAGCCGGGCAGGGACGCCGCCGATGCTGAGCGCCTCCACTGCCGCCACGCGTTCGAGGTCACCGCGCACGGCGAGGGCCTCTTCCCGCGTCGCGCGCCGCAGTGCCTCGATATCGCGCGTCCAGCCCGGCGCGGGGACGGATTCCTCGAAGTAGCGGCGCACCTCGGCGTGCGCCAGGGGCGCCGCTGGCTTAGCCGGCTCAGTCATCGTGCCTCCGTGTGCGGGTGCGGGGCGCCCGGGAGCGGACCCATAAAACAATCTGGTTAGTCAGTTAGTTTCAGAACCTACTGGTTGGTCAGTCAGTTGTCTAGGATGGGACGGCAGGGAAAATCAGCCGGCTCGCAGCAAGGGAGATCACCGACCGATGACGAAGGCACAGGCCGTCACGAAACGATCATCGCCGCGTGGGGACGCGCGCAAGAAGCAGATCATCGAGGTCGCGACCGGCATGCTGGCCCGTAACGGCTCGCGCGGCACTACCCTGGGTGACATCGCGGCCGCAGCCGGGGTCTCGCAGGCGGCGGTGGTCTACCACTACGGCACCAAGGAGGAGCTCCTGCACGCCGTCTTGGACTACCGCGACCAGTTCGAGGACACCCAGCTGTGGCAGCGGGGTCCCGACCCCGGCCTCGAAATCTTCGGCATCATCGCCGGCATCGTCAGCCGGTGGGATGACCACCCGGACATCGTCGGCCTACTCGCCGTGCTGCTCGCCGAGAACGTGACGGAGGAGGGGCTGCTGCGCCCACGGCTGCGCCGTAACTACCAGCTCACGATCGACCGCATCGCGGGCACGCTGCGCAACGCCCAGGAGCGGGGCGAGATGCGCCCGGACGCCGATCCGCGGCTGGCCGCGACCGAGATCCTCGCGTTCCTCAGCGGCCTGGAGCTCGCCTGGCTGGTGTCGCCGGACATCCCCGCGGCCGAAACCGCCTCGCGGTGGGCGGCCAGCCAGGTCGCGCAACTGCGGATGCCCTGACGGACGGGCCCGGACAGCGAGCGGGGCACAAGTTGGCGGCACTTACCGGCCAGCCTGGACAGCTTCGGGCTGGCCGCCTGCCCGCCCGCGGTGCGGCTGGCTGGGCGGGCAGGGCGTAGGACCCCAAAGGGGCTCCAGCCCGGCGACGAAGCGGTCAACGAGTTCCGTCAGTGGCGTCCCGCGCAGGTCCTGGAGCAGGTCGGCGGACTCCTTCAGTACGATGATGACGAAGGAACAGCGGCGCGTACTCCCTGATAGTCCGTGTCGCGCGGATACTCGGATCCAGTCCTCCACCCGCGCCGCCAGCGATCAAGGCGTGCCGCTCCGCCTCCTGGGCCACCTCCAGCGCCCGCTCCTAGGTGCTGAAGGTGCCTGCGGACCGGTACCGCCCGTCCGCGCCCTTGTAGAGGCCCCGGTACCGGATCCCCTTGTTACGCTCTCGCCGTTCGGCTATGCCATGGTCAGGCCCCAAATCGTGGGTAGAAATTCGGGTAGAACCGCAGGTCTCCACTTAACCCGCGCAACCAGCATAACTCGGCCCTACGACATTATCTGAGCTGCGAAAACACCCCAATGGACGGCACTAAAGTCCACCAGACGCCAGAACGCGTCAACAGAACGAACGAACACTCGAAATTAATCAATGAGCTGCGATGAGATGGAGCGGATGACGGGAATCGAACCCGCATG
>DASWAE010000140.1:0-1855 GCA_036391275.1 Trebonia sp. | reverse complement strand
CCTGCATCGCGGCGACGAACGCCTCGGTGAACGCGGGCGCGATGGCGCGGTCGACCAGGAACCGGCTGGGGGAGGTGCAGACCTGCCCGGCGTTGACCACCTTGGCGCGGACGCTCGCCCTGGCCGCCGCCACGGGGTCGGAGTCCGCGCAGACGATCACCGGCGCGTGCCCGCCTAGCTCCATGATGGCGGGCTTCATGCTCGCCGCCGCGAGACCGGCGATGTGCCTGCCGACCGGGACCGAGCCGGTGAACGCGATGAACCTGATGGCCGGGGAGGCGATCACCCGGCGCGAGATGTCGTCGGGCACGCCGTAGACGACGTTGAGCACGCCCGGCGGCAGCCCGGCGTCGGCGAAGGCCCGCGCGAGCAGGTAAACCGTGCCTGGCACTTCCTCGGACGGCTTGATCACGATGGAGCAGCCGGCCGACAGCGCGGCGGCGATCTTGCGCATCGGGCCGCCGGCCGGGAAGTTCCACGGCACGAAGGCGCCCACCGGGCCGACCGGCATCTGCCGTACCGACAGGATCTGGTCCGGCTCGGTCGGGATGATCCGGCCGTAGGCCCGGCGCCCTTCCTCGCAGTCCCACTCCAGCAGGGTCGCCGCCCGCTGGACCTCGCCGATGGCCTCGCCGAGCGGCTTGCCCTCCTCGAGCGTCATCACCCGCCCGATCTCGGCGGCCCGCTCGCGGATCAGCGCCGCCGCGCGGTGCAGGATTTGCGACCGGCGGTCCGGTCCGGCGTCCCGCCACGCCGGGAAGGCGGCCTGGGCTGCGGCGATCGCCCGGTCCACGTCGGCGGGCTCGGCGAACGGCACCCGGCCGAGCACCTGCTCGTTCGCCGGGTTGACGACGTCCTCCGCGCGGCCCGCGGACCCGCCGGTCCACTCGCCGTCGATGTACATCGCGACGGCCGGGTACTGCGCGGCTGGGATCCCGGCGCGGGCGTGCGTTGTCGCTGTCACGACGTCTCCTGGGTCTCGCGCGAGCTGTGCAGCGTCCAGATATGGTGCGGCGGCGTCACGTCGTAGTCGTTGGGTCCGTAGCTGTCGTCCACGCGGTCCATGTCGGCCGCGAACTCGACCCGCCCGCCGCAGGGAGCGTGGATGAAGCGGAAGACGTTGGAGCCGACCGTGTGCCGGCCCAGGCGCCTGGCCTCGTTCCAGCCGCGCTCCATCATGTCGTTGGCCCCGACGATGACCTCGTCGACGTTGGCGACCTCGTACGCCGTGTGGTTGATCCCCGGCCGGTCGGGCCGGTGGCACAGCAGCAGCGTGTGGTGGTCGGTGTCACCCGGGCAGCGCATGAACACGCCCATGTCGCGGACCCGGTCGGTGGGCACGAAGCCGAGCCGGTCGGTGTAGAAGGCGACGGCCTCCTGACGGCCTTGCTTGGGGATGTTGAGCGCGACGTGGCACAGCCGCAGCGGCCGTACCCGCCCTGGCGGCTGGAGCGGATGATTCCACCGCGTCACCGCGCCGGTGCGGTTGGCGCCTGGGTACTCGGCGAAGTCCGTGGTGACCTGGCTGACGGCCAGCCCGACCCCGAAGCCGGTCTCGTCGACGGTATGCACCTCTCCGTCGCTGATCCGGGTCTCCCGGTCGGTGGCCAGGGCCGCGGCCAGCTCGCCAAGGGCTTGCGTGGTGTCGACCCCCCAGACCACCTCGCGGAGCGTCGAGGTGCTCTCGAGTGCGGGCGGGAGACCGGGATCGTCCGCGTGCCGCAACTCGACGACCTGGCCGGTCCGGGTGGCGAACCTGGCGCTGTCGGCATCGTCGTCGCCGGCCCGCTCCAGGCCGAAGTCGGTGAAGAAGCGCACGCACTCGTCGAAGTTGGAGACGCCGTAGACGACCCGT